>JBPCPO010000040.1:0-9408 GCA_050999075.1 Solirubrobacteraceae bacterium | reverse complement strand
GCTCACGTACCGTCCGCGCGTCCGAGCCATCGGGGCGCGCGCGGACGGGTCGGGACCAGCCAGCCTCAGTGCTCGTGCCCGAACGCCGCTTCGGCGTGGCCGTGAGGATGGGAGTGCACGAAGTCGCCGTGGCTGTGGGCGTGCGCGTGATCGTCTGACCCGGGATCGATCGCGGGCTAGGAGTCATGTCGATGACCGTGGAGGTCATCGTCTGGGGGTTCCGAGGCGGCTCGCTCCACCGAGTCCGTGCGACGCTGCTCAGCGCATTGCCGGCACAGACCGACGATCGCAAAGTGCGTGAACCGCGTCTCATAGCCAAACTCACGTTTGATCTGTCGGCGGACCGAATCGAGCCGTTCTGGGGCCGCCGGCGTGACCTTGGCGCAGCGGTTGCAGGACAGGTACTCGACCTCGTCACGGCCGACCAGGACGTAGAGGCCGGGTCCGTGACCGAGATGGACGTGGCGGATCAGCCCGTGGCGCTCGAGCACCTCGAGGTTTCGGTACACCGAGGACTCGTCGAGCGAGAGCGTGTGCGCGAGATGCACCGCGGACACGGGGCCTTCGGCCGAGAAGAGCGCCTCGAGGACTAGGCGTCGGGCGGTCGAGAGGCGCATCCCCTGCCCACGCACGGCACGGATCGCCTCGTCAACCGTGCCGCAGCTCAGCGGCGGTGCTTGGGGGGCGATGGTCAAGCTCGATCGATCCTCGTCGCTGACCGCCGACCCGGTTGGCGGCCGTCAGCTTCCAAGCTCATCCTAGCCCGCGCGATCACGCGTCCAGGCTTGGGGCGGCCCGTGCGGCGGCCGCCTTCTCGTAGTCCATCTTAGAGCCTCGATCGGTCTCCCTCCAGCGCGGCCAATTCACCGGGATTGGCCGCTGCGTTCGCCAGCTGAGCCTTCGTCATCCCGGCGGTCCATCGCTCCTCGATGTGCCCGAAGCGCCAGACCGCCAGCGCGATCACCCAGGTCGCGGCGAACATCCCTACGATCACAAACCCGGCCGTGTTGATGTTGAAGTTCTGGAAGAAGTCAGACACCGAGCCGTTGACGTTGAGCTTTTGCAAGAGCAGGCCGAGCAGCTCGATCGTGCCGATGAACAGCGCGACCACTACCGAAAGCCCTGTGACCGCGATGTTGTAGTAGACCTTGCGCACCGGCTTGGAGAACGCCCAGCCGTAGGCGAAGTTCATGAACGAGCCGTCGATCGTGTCGAGCAGCGACATCCCCGCGGCGAACAGGATCGGCAGGCAGATGATCGCGTAGAACGGGAGCCCGGCCGCGCCGGCGCTGCCTGCGATCACCAGCAGCGCGACCTCGGTCGCCGTGTCGAAGCCCAGGCCGAACAGCACGCCGACCGGGTACATCTGCCACGGCTTCTTGATCTTGTTCAGGTGCTTGCCGAACAGTCGGTTCATCAACCCGCGCGAGTTGAGCTCCTTCTCGAGCTGCTGCTCGTTGTACTTCCCGCGCTTCATGTCGCGAAAGATCCGCAAGATGCTGATCAGGATGATCAGGTTGAGGATCGCGATGATGTAGAGAAAGAAGCCCGACACGCCGGTGCCGATGATGTTGGTTGTCTTGTGCAGCACCGACTGGTCGTTCTTGACGGGGTTGTCCAGCGTCTTGATGCCGAGCCCGATCAGGAACGCAAGCGCGAATACGATCGTCGAGTGCCCGAGCGAGAAGAAGAACCCGACGCTGAGCGGCCGCTGGCCCTCGGCCATGAATTTCCGCGTGGTGTTGTCGATGGCCGAGATGTGGTCGGCGTCGAACGCGTGGCGCAGCCCGAGCGTGTAGGCGGTGAAGCCAACTCCGACCGTGAACGTGCCAGCCGATCCGAGGCCGTACTTCTGCGGCGCCACGACGAGGATCAGGATCCCGAACCCGACGACGTGCAAACCGGCGACCACCGCGGCCATCCCGCCCGCGTGGCGCCACTCCCTGGGAGTCATCGAGCCCTTGATGCGATTCCACCGCGAGCCTTGCGGCACCGACACAGACGAAGCTTCCATTGGCGTTTCCTTTCCAGACGCAGGCGGCCGCCCCCGATGGGCTGACGCGGCCAGCGGCGCAAGTTACCAGGGATGCCACCGCTGATGCAAGCACCTGGTAAGTGTGGACACCCAGCGGGGGAAACAATCTATCGCCAACGTTCATCCCCACCCGAGTTCGTTGCCCAAGCCAAGCAGGGGTTGAGCGCTCATTGGCCCTGACGAAGGGTGATCAGCCGTGCCGAGTTGGCGATCACCGGGATCGACGAGAGCTCGTGCAGCAGCGCACCCGAGACCGGGCGCAGGATGCCGACGATGGTCAGAGCGACAGCGATGGTCAGCACACCGAGCGAGAAACCGAGGTTCTGGCGGATCGCGTGCATCGCGCGGCGCGAGAGGCCGAGGAGGTGGGGAAGGTTGGCCAGGTCGTCGGCGAGCAGGGCGATCGACGCCGTCTCCAGCGCCAGGTCGGTGCCGGTGAGCCCCATCGCGACGCCGACGTCGGCGGTCGCGAGCGCCGGACCGTCGTTGATCCCGTCGCCGACGAAGGCCACCCGCCGCCCCTGCGCCTGGAGAGCCTCGATGACGGCCGCCTTCTCGGCCGGCATCACCTCCGCGTGAACCTCGTCGATGCCGAGCTGGGCGGCAATCCGCTGGGCGGTCGCGCGCCGGTCGCCGCTGACCAGGCCGACGCCGATACCGAGCTCGCGCAGGCGTGCGACGGTCCTCTTCGCCTCGGGACGCACCTCGTCCTCGAACGCGAACAGCCCGGCCGGCTGCTGATCGACGACGAGCGCGATCACGCTCGCGCCGGCCGCCCCGTGGTCGGCGAGCGCACCGGCCAACCGTTCCTCGCCGGCGTGATCCGCGGGCAGCGTGACCTCGCCGTGATCCTCGAGCAAGGTTGCCCTTCCCACCAGGATGCTGCGCGCGCCCACGCGCGCGCGCACCCCTGCGCCGGGGAGGGCCTCGAAATCCCGGGGGTCCTCGACCCGTAAGCCACGCTCGCGGGCTGCCCGCACCAGCGCCCGTCCGAGCGGGTGCTCGGAGAACTTCTCCGCGCCGGCGGCGAGCGCCAGCAGCTCGTCCGGCGCGAGGTCGTTCAACGCCACCGTCGAGACGAGCCGCGGGTGGCCAAGGGTCAACGTCCCGGTCTTGTCGAACAGGACCGTGTCCACCTTCGCGGCGGCCTCGACGGTCGCCCCCTGCTTGATCAGGCTGCCGCGCAGCGCCGCGTTGCCGATCGAGGCCACGAGCGCGGTCGGGGTGGCCAGCACCATCACGCAGGGGCAGAAGACGATCAGCATCGTGATCCCGCGCAGCGGATCGCCGGTGGCCAGCCACAGGACCACCGCCAGGACGATCGCGGCCGGCGTGTAGAGGATCGCGTAGCGGTCGAGAATCCGCTCGATCGGCGCCTTGCGCTCCCGTGCCTGCTCCACCAGCCGGCGGATCTGTCCGAGCGTCGTCTCCTCGCCCACGCGACCCGCCAGGATCTCGAGGGCGCCGGTGCCGTTCAGCGTGCCGGCGAACACCTCGTCGCCCGGATCCTTGTCGACCGGCACGCTCTCGCCGGTGATCGCGGCTTCGTCTACCGACCCGGTGCCCGAGCGCACCGGTCCGTCGACGGCGATACGCTCGCCGGGCCGCACGAGCACCAGGTCGCCGGGGCGCACGTCCGCCAGGGCCAGCAGGATTTCGCCCTCCTGCCGGCGCACCGTGACCAGATCGGGCAGCAGGGTCTCGAGGTCATCGAGCGCCTTGCCAGCCCGCGCCGCCACGAACTCCTCGAGCAGGCCGCCCACCAGAAGCAGCACCGCCACGACGGCCGCGGCCGAGAATTGGCCGATCGCGATCGCGGCGATCGTCGCCAGCGAGACCGGGATGTCGGCGGTGAAGTCCCGCTCGCGAATCCCCTGAACCGCCGAGAACCAGATGTACACCGACCCGACGAACGCCGCCCCGATGTAGAGCCAGCTGTGCGAGCCCGAGCTCGACACCGACCCCGCCGGATCGACGACGATCGCCGCGAGCAGCAGCACGGCGGCCGCCGCCGTGAACAACGTCCCCGGTTCGAGCAGGAACTCCCGGTAGTGGCCGGTGAACCGGCGCGCACCACGGGCACACGAGGCGCACGCCGCGACGAGGCGCTTAGCCCCGAGCTGGCTCGAAACAGATGAAGACATGAACGGTCGCTCACGCTAGCATGGGGCGGACTAGGATAGGAAGGCATGGGGCACGCAACCCAGGGCATGGACGGTCGAAGGAGTGCCGCGAGCGTCGTCGCGAGCCGAGCGGGTGTGGCGAGCCCCGCCGGTGTCGATGTCGCCAAGTCCGCCGGGGTCGCCAGCGAAACCGCCGAGCGCGTGGCCCAGACGATGCAGGCCCTCGCCACGGCCAGCCGGGTTCGCCTTCTGGCCCAGCTCCGAGCGGGGCCGCACACCGTGGGCGAGCTCGCGGCGGGGGCCGAAATGGAGCAGTCGGCGGTCAGCCACCAGCTCCGTGTCCTACGCCACCTCGGCCTGGTCACCGGCCGTCGAACCGGCCGGAACGTTCTCTACGCCCTCCACGACCAGCACGTCGCCAGGCTGCTGAGCGAGGCGATCGGACACGCCGAGCACGTCGAACTGGGGATCACCGATTCTCCCGGGGCGTGAGGGCGCCGCCTATTCCTGCGGAGACTGCCAGCGCCCTTGCCATTCCCGCTGTAGCACTCTTGCAACGGACCTGATGTCGGTCACCGGGCGGTCTGCCTACCGGGAGCCCTGTCCCATTACGAGCACCGGCGTGCAGGCCTCCCGAAAGAGGGTCTCGGCGACGTCGTGGAGCAGCAGGCGTCCGGCGCGGCGGGCGTGGTGGTGGCCGCAGACGATCAGATCGAAGCCGCGGTGCCGGCGCGCGCGGTAGCTCCGCGCGAAGTGACGAGAGTCGGCTGGCGATCTGGATGTCGCGGTCTGCAGGTAACCGATCGAGAAGATGGCCGCCATCGCGTAGAGCAGACCGGTGGCCAGCAGGAACACCGCCCCGAGCAAGTCGACGCGCAGCCACCCACCCGCGGCTTGCAACGTACGCCCATGCTCGACGGTAGTGGCGATCGCGATCACGAGTCCGAGGCACGCGACCGCGCCGAGCACCGTCGCGCATCGCGCGAGACCGGGGCCGCCCAAAGCCGCGAGCACCGCGACCAGCGGCGGGACGGCGAGGACGATCAGCGTCCAGCTCATCTGGTCAGCCGGTCGAGGACGTCAGTGTGCACAACCGTGCACTCGATCGCGAGGTACTGCACCAGAACCACGAACACCAGGACGCCGATCAGCACGTCGAACAGCAGCAGCAGCCCGAGGATGATCGGCAGGCCCGGAGTGATCACCAGGCTCGCGACGGACACCGCGTTCTCGAGCACCAGGAGTCCCAGCAGCTGCGAGGGCGCGTAAGGCCGCGGGACCATCAACAGGAAGGCCACCAGGATGCCCCCGACCGCGACCGGCAGTGCCGACACGCCGCCGATGTGGATCGGGCGAGGGCCACGAAGGCGAACGCAGACAGGATCACCGCGATCAGGATCGCGCTCGCGACCCCAAGCGTCGCCGGCACGCGCGCATCGACCTTCAGCCGGCGCAGCACGAAGCGGATCCCGAGCGGGAACAGCAGCGCCTTGCACCCGATCGTGACCGCCGCGAGGACGTAGAGCGAGCTGGCGCCGTGGCCGTCAGCCGCGGTGGCAAACGCCAGCCCGCCAACCACGACCGAGCCGAGCGCGTAGAGGCGCAGCTGCTCCCAGACGTCCTGGGAGCGGAGCATCCCCAGCTCGAGGGTCAGCACCAGCACGGCGCTGATCGTTGCGCAGGCGCCGAACACGCTCAGGCGCAGGTCGCCGAATCCAGGCTGGAACAGGAAGATCACGACCGCGAGCACAGCGAGCATGAAGCTCGCGACCGTGAACTCGGGAATCTTGTACAGACGCAGCTTGGCAAAGCTCGACTCGATTACCACCACCGCCACGCCGACCCCCATCGCCTTCACGAACAGCAGGGCGATGGCGAGCAGCACGCGATCCAGGCGGCCGCTGCTCGCCAGGCCCCACGGCACCACGAGCACATTGGCGAAGATCGTGAACAGGAGCAGCTGCTTGATGCTCGATCCCCAGCGCAGGAACGCCAGCTCCGGGCCTGAGTGCTCGGCGATCCGGCCCTCCTCGATCTGCCCGAGCTCCAGCGTGGAACCATGGTTCTGCACCGGGATGCGGCCGGTCTCGGTGAGCACCAGCATGAAGAACGCCGCGATCATCAGCAGGTGGCTCGGACGCACGACCTGCACCGCCGAGGAGCGCAGGGTGGCGCCGAACGCATACGGGAGATCGGTGTGTGTGGTCAACGCGAGCACAAAGGTGACGAAGATCACGGTCGGCTCGTTGCGGGCCCGGAAGGACCGCAGACGGCTCGAGCCCCAGCTGCGCATACGGACTTCCGCTGTCGATGGCGGCGATCGACACGACGAAGCTCGCGAGGGCCAGCACGAATCCGACGCCGAGGAAGTCCGCGATGTAGCCCAACGGCAGCGGAAAGTTCGTCAGCGCCGGTATCAACAGCGGCACGGTCGCGTAGGCGGCGAAGCTCACGTAGGGCGCCGCGCGGAAAGCCGGCCCCGCCGGCGCGGGCAGCACCGTCTCCTTGCGCAGCAGCTTGAGGATGTCGTAGTAGGGCTGCAGGACCCGCGGCCCGGTCCGCTGCTGGACGATCGCCTCGCCACGGGCGATCATCCCGGTGACCAGCGGCGCCAGCGCCAAGATGCTCACGACCTGGAGAGCCTGGATGGTCCAGTCGGGCAGGATCGGCACCGGTTTGAGAGCTCCTTTCGCGAAACGAGGATCAGCGAAAAGAAGGCATCAGCCGTTGGTCGGCAGTTCGGGTGACCATTCGGGGCACCCGCCAGGACCTCATCTGGCGGGTGCAGAATATCCGATTACCGCCGGTGGCGCGACTGAGGTCTCGCCGGTCCTCGGCGCCTCGCTCGCAGCGGGAGCGCGGGGCCCCCTTCCAGGTGCATCGCGGCCCAGCAGGCCGGTCCGTCGTGGCAGGCCCTGAGGGCGCGGACCTCGGCGCCCAGCAGCGCGAGGTCCGAGGGCGTGAGGCTGGCGCCGAGGTTGTGCAGCTCGAATGGGTCCCGTCTGAGGTCGTAGAACTCCCGCTCGTTGTCGTTGTACTGGACGTAGAGGAACTGCTTGGTGCGAATCGCGTTGTAGGTTCTCGGGTTTCCGCTCGTGGGCTGCTGGAAGTCGGGGTCCACGCCGCGCAGGTCCGAGCCGTTGTGCTCGACGAGGCTCGCGTTCCGCCAGTCGGCCGGGGTCTCGCCGCGCAGGAGCGGCAGGAGGGTATGGCCGTCGCTGGGCAGCGCGGTGCCACCGATCCCCGCGAAGGTCTTGGCCAGGTCGACGTTCTCGGTCATCGCGTCGGTGCTGGTGCCGGCGGGGACGCCTGGACCGACCACCACGAGGGGAACGTGGATGTCGGTGTCGAATGCGGTCAGCTTGCCGGGCGCCAGGCGGTACTCGCCGGTGTGCAGCCCGTTGTCGGAGCTGAACACCAGGTACGTGTTGTCGGCGATGCCGTTCTCGGCGAGTGTCTGCTCGATCTGGCCGATCATGGCGTCGACGGCCTGGACCGACTGGACGCGCAGGCGGAAGGCCGAGTCGATCGTGTCGATCTGCGCTGGTGTGAGGGGTGGATGGTAGGCGAGCCATCCCGGCGGATGGCTCGGCAGGACGTCGAAGCTCGGGGGGCGGGGCGCGGTCAGCCCCGGGAAGTCGTTGGCGTCGCGGGGCGCCGGCACATAGGGCCCGTGGGGAGCGAAGGTCGCGAGCTCGAGAAAGAACGGATTGCCGGTCTGCGCGGAGCGGTTGATGAAGTCCACGCCCTTGCCCGCCAGGACGTCGGTCAGGTAGTCCGATGGCTGGTGCCCGTAGGCGTGCAGGGTTCCGTTCTCGTTGAGCTGGTAGTCGAACTCGGGGTAGCCCCAGCCCGCGACGTCCCATTCGGACCATCCCGGCGGCACATAGGTGTCGGGCAGGCCGGGAACGCCCCCGCGCCGTTGCATGTAGCCGTTGAGGTACTTGCCCATCATCGCCGTGCGGTAGCCCGCCTGCTGCAAAGCGACCGCAAACGTGTGCTGCTCCTCGCCGCGGTTGTGGAAGACGTGAAAGCCGCCGTTGGTGCCGACGTTGTTGAACACGCCCGTGTCGTGGGGGAAGTTCCCACTGAAGATCGACGAGCGCGACGGGCAGCACAGCGAGTCCGAGACGAAGTAGTCGTTGAACGTCAGGCCGCCCTGCTGCATCGCCTGCACGTTCGGCATGTAGCGGAGCAGGTTCATCGAGAGATCGTCGGTGAGGACGAACACGATGTTCGGGCGACGGGAACGCTCAGCGGCGGGCAGGGGGGGAGCGCTCTGGTGACTCAGACGCTCAGCGGCGGGCAGCGGGGCCAGGATGCGTCTCGAGCTCGAGGGCGCCACCACAACGGCGACTGCGCCCACAACCCCGGCGCCGATCAGCAACCCGAGCAGCAGGCGCAGGCGACGGTGTCTCAGCAGGAAGTACAGCAACGGACAGCAAGCTCCTTTCGGGCCGTCTGGACCGGCGGCAAGAGGCCATCGTACGTAACCTGGCGCGGTGAGCCTCAAGCTGATCGCCCTCGTGCTCCCGCTCGGGCTGGATACGCTCGGCGTCGCGCTCGCCCTCGGCATGGCGGGACTCCCACCGCGCCAGCGTTTGCGGATCTCCGGCCTGCTGGCGGGCTTCGAGGCCGTGATGCCGCTGATCGGCGTGGCCCTCGGCGCAACCCTGGGAAGCGCGATCGGCGGCGTCGCCGACTACTTCGCCGCCGCGCTGGTTGCCGCGATCGGCATCTACATGCTGCTCGAGGACGTAGGAGACGATCAGGAGCAGCCGGACCACCGGCTGCTGTCGATGACCCAGCACGGGTTTCTCGGCGCGCTCACGCTTGGAATCAGCGTCAGCCTCGACGAGCTCGCGATCGGGTTCAGCGCCGGTCTGCTGCGCCTTCCGATTCTCACTCTGGTCATCGCCATCGGCGTCCAGGCCTTTGTGGTCACGCAGGCCGGGTTGAGGCTCGGGAGTCGTCTCAGCAGCGCCGCGCCAGAGCGGGCGCAGAAGCTGGCCGGGGTAGCCCTTCTCTGGCTCGGGTCGGTGTTGCTCATCGAGCGCCTGACCGCCTGAGGGCGCCGCGATAATCGTGGGTGATCGCGTGGGTTCAATGGTCGCGCCGGCTTGGGCGGCGCGCGCCGCTTGGGTAGCGGGGGACGGGGGGGGGTGGGGACGGCAAGCGGTGGGATGGGGAGAGGGGGGGGGGTGGAGGGGGGGGGGACCCTTACGGCACAACGAAACCCAAGAGAAGAAG
>JBPCPO010000110.1:0-6451 GCA_050999075.1 Solirubrobacteraceae bacterium | reverse complement strand
AGGCGCTACAGGGCGGCGGGATGGTCGAGTTCGGCGGGCGGGAGCCCGGCACTTGGCAGGTCCGGCTGGTCGTACCCGACGATGTCTGAGCAGCTGCGCAGCCCCGAGCGGCTTTCGGTCCTGGTCGTCGACCACCACGACGTCGTGCACTGGGGCTTTCGCCTCATGCTGGCCCAGCAGGCGTGGGTCGAGCGCTGCCTGAGCGCGCACTGCGGGGCCGAGGCGCTCGCGCTCGCGAGCACCTACAACCCCCACGTCGCGCTCGTGGATCTGTTCATCGGCGAGGAGTCCGGCGCGGAGGTCTGCGAGCAGCTGCGCGCGGCGCAGCCCGGCACCCGGGTGCTGCTGTTCTCCGGCGCCGGGGAGATCTCGCCCCAGGCCGCCCGCGCCGCCGGCGCGTCGGGGTTCGCCTACAAGGACTGGCCCGCGCGCCGGATCGCCGGCGCCGTGCGGATGGTCGGTCTCGGCAGGACGGTGTTCGAGCGCCACGACCGTCAGGGGGCGCTCGGCCTGTCCGATCGCGAGCGCGCGGTGCTCGAGTCGATGGCCTCGGGCGCCACCAACCCCGAGATCGCCGAGCTCCTGCACCTGTCCAAGCACACCGTCAAGGAGCACACCAGCGCCGTCTACCGCAAGCTCGGGGTGCGCAACCGGACCGAGGCGGTGCAGCGGGCGCAGCGGCTGGGGCTGCTGAGCTGAGAGGCGTCGGTGCGCTGTGCCGAGAGGCGCGGGCGGGTGGGGCGATGTTCTCGCCCGAGGTCTCCGAGGGCGCGCCCTTCCCTTCAAGCGCCCGTCCGGCATGCATAGTGCGTCAAGACCGTCGTCGGAGCGCCGCCGTGTCGCATTGTGCATGTGGAGCGTGCACAACTCGCCAACGTCCCCGATCGGGACCGACGCTGACGTATTGTGCAGGTAATCGCGCGCCCATCCGGTCGCGCGGCTCCTGAAGCGACGGCGCGACGAGAGGTTTCGATTCCGCGTCCGCGGGCGATACTCGAGGACATGAGAACTTGCACGTTTGGCCGTACTGGAGTCCGCGTCAGCCCGTTGTGCCTCGGCGCGATGATGTTCGGTGCCTGGGGCAACCCCGACCACGACGAGTCCATCCGGATCATCCACCGGGCGCTCGACGCGGGGATCAACTTCATCGACACCGCCGACGTCTACTCGCGCGGGGAGTCCGAGGCGATCGTCGGCAAGGCGCTCGCCGACGGGCGCCGCGAGAACGTCTTCCTGGCCACGAAGGTGCACGGCGCGATGGGAGACGATCCCAACCAGTTCGGCAACTCCCGGCGCTGGATCATCCGCGAGGTCGAGAACAGCCTCCGGCGGCTGGGCACCGACTGGATCGACCTGTACCAGATCCACCGTCCCGAGGCGGACACCGACCTCGACGAGACCCTCGGCGCGTTGAGCGACCTCGTGCACGCGGGCAAGGTGCGCTACGTCGGCTCCTCGACGTTCCCGGCCAGTCAGATCGTCGAGGCGCAGTGGGTGGCGCAGCGGCGCTCGCACCAGCGCTTCGTCTGCGAGCAGCCGCCGTACTCCATCCTCACCCGCGGGATCGAGAACGACGTCCTGCCAACCTGCCAGCGGTGGGGGATGGCCGTGATCCCGTGGAGCCCCCTGGGGGGAGGCTGGTTGAGCGGCCGCTACCGCAAGGGCCAGGAGCTGCCCGACTCGCTGCGGGGCCAGCGCCTTCCGGGCCGCTACGACATGTCGCTTTCCGGCAATCAGCGCAAGCTCGAGGCCGCCGACGCCCTCGCCCAGCTGGCGCAGGAGGCGGGGATCAGCCTGATCGAGATGGCGCTCGCGTTCGTGATGCGCCACCCCGCGGTGACCGCGCCGATCATCGGCCCGCGGACGATGGAGCACCTCGAGTCACAGCTGAGCGCGGTCGAGGTCGAGCTCTCCGACGATGTGCTCGACCGGATCGACGAGATCGTCGCGCCGGGCGAGAACCTCAACCTCGCCGATGAGGGCTGGCAGAACCCGGCGCTCGAGCGGGAGGCCAGGCGGCGGTAGCCGCGGCCTGGCGGCTGCAGCGCCTATGTCCGGGCGGTTGTCCTACGCACGAATCAGCCGCAGGGTTGGGTCGATGCGGGCGATGTCGTCAGGATCGCTGGTGAGCACCGCGTGGCGCCGGTCTCGCGCGCACAGGGCGACGTGTACGTCGACAACATCGGTATGACCCGTCGCGGCGCAGATGGAGCCCACGGTTCGCGCCACGCTCAGAGTCATGATCGCGATGTCGACGTCAGGCGACTTGATCAACCGAGCCAAGCGGACCTGCCGCGACCCGCGCCAGGACTGCGCAACGACCCCCACGGGAACGCAGATCGCCCCACCGCGCCGCCGCGCCTCATCCAACCGGGCCTGCATGATGACGGCCTTGCTTGGATGATCAAGAGCCAGGAGAGCCCCGGTGTCGAGAGTCAGCCCAACCGTTGCCCGCGCAGTCATCCAGCGATCCGTGAGCGTCGCTGGGCGGCAGCGGACAGACCGGCCTCATCCAACTCGGCCTCGACCTGCCGCTGCACCTCTTCGGGCACCGGCGTCTCGGCACGCCACGCCGCCAGGAGCTCGTCCAAGCTCTCCTGCTCCTGGTAGTTCGCGAGTGCCGTCGCGATGTACGAACTGACCTGACCTTCGCCGCCGGCCGCCCGCTTGATCTTGTCGACCAGATCGTCTGGCAGGCTCACCGTGAGTCGCTTCATACAATCATCATACTCAAGGCAATGGCGTCGGCGTGGGTAAGGTTCCTCCCGTGCCCAAGCGCGCCGCGATCGTCACCGGAGCCTCACGGGGGATCGGTCTTGCGCTGGCCGAGCTGCTGGGTGAGGAGGGATTCGCCCTGACGATCACCGCCCGCAAGCCGATCCCGCTGAGGCAGACCGCTGAGCGGCTGCGCGAGCGGGGGTTCGAGGTCGAGCACCTGGCGGGGAACGTCGCCGACGAGGAGACGATCCGCGAAGTCGTGCGGCTGCACCGCGAGTGCTTCGGTCGGCTCGACGTGCTGGTCAACAACGCCGGGGTGGGAATCGGCGCGGCGGCGAGCGAGCACCAGACCAAGTACGTAGACCTGCAGCTCGACGTCAACCTGCGGGCGATCGTCATCTTCTACCGCGAGTGCGTAGACATGCTCCGAGCGGCGGGTGCCGAGCATCGGGGCGCGCTGGTGGTGAACATGGCCTCGATCGGCGGCAAGTCGCCGCAGCCCTGGCTGTCGGTGTACTCGGCCACCAAGGCGGCGGTGATCGCCTACACGCAGTCGATGAACCGGGAGCTGAGCGGCGACGGGATCAAGTCGGTCGCGTTCTGCCCCGGCTTCGTCGACACCGACATGACCGAGTTCATCCGGGAAACCGTTCCCGTGGAGGAGATGCTGCGCCCGCAGGACATCGCGGAGGCGCTGCGCTTCCTGCTCCGGGTCTCGCCCGCGTGCGTGGTGCCGGAGATCGTGTTCCAGCGCGCGGGCGAGGCAGGGTAGGCGCAGTTCCGTCGCCGAGCTGACGGATCTCGTCAGTCGAGCGGTGGCCAGTCGATCTGCTCGGCGAGCTCGACCGGGCCGAAGTCGATCACGCCGCTGCGCTCGAGCGGTCGGTACTCGCCGTTCTCCTCGAGGCCCAGCCAGTGAACGGCGCGGGCGGCGGGATCGACGATCAGCAGCTCGTCGACGTGGTGCTTGGCGTAGAAAAACAGCTTCTCCCACGTCTCGTCGCCCGGCGAGACGATCTCCACCACGAGCGCGGCGGTGGCGGCGAACACGCCCCACGAGCGCGCGCGGTGCACGCCGCCGTCGGGGACGCGATAGTCGTCGGGAGCGCCGAGATTGAAGATGCTGATGGCCGGGAACAGGCCGGCCGTGCGGGCCGGCCGGTCGAGGATCACCGCGAGCTGCTGAGAGACGTCAGCGTGTGCGTCGCGCGGAGCGGGTGCCATGTGCAGGACACCCTCCCACACTTCGTCCAGACGATCGAGCCCCGACCGCGCTCGGCGCGCCAGCATCTCATCGAGACCCGCAGAGGCCGGATCGAGGATCAGCGCGCGCATCGGCGCCAAGCGTATCGCCCGGGACGATCGCCGACCGGCGGTTGAGATCGTGAGGTATCCTACTGTAGTAGTCCGATCTGATCATGCCACGTGGAAACCCGTCGCCGAAGCTCGCCATCACCGTTGACCCCGACGTCCACGCCGGGGTGGTCGCCGCGGCCGCCGAGCAGGGGATGAGCGTCTCGGCGTGGATGACCGCCGCCGCCAGGCGAGCTCTGCTCGTCGACGACGGCCTGCGCGCGGTAGCCGAATGGGAGGCGCAGGAGGGCGCCCTGACCGAGGCGGAGCTCGCCGCGGCGCGTGAGCGGGTCGCGGGCGCGGTCGTCGGCTCGCATCGATCAAAGTGAGCTTCGTCTACGCCGCCGGCGTGCTGATCGCCGCCGACCGCAACGATCGCGACGTCTGGGCTGACCACCGCGTCCGGCTCGAACTGGGAATCGTCCCGGCGACCACGGCGCCTGTCGTCGCCCAGGTCAGCCGCTCGGGTCGACAGGCGGGGCTGCGCCGGTTCCTGCGCGGCTGCGAGGTCGTCGCTTTCGATCCCGCCCAAGCCGATGCGGTCGGGGCCCTGCTCGGAGCCGCCGGAACAGCGGACGTCGTGGATGCCCACGTCGTCCTGGTCGCCGCAGCTTCAGGGGCAACCGTGCTCACTGCTGACCAGGACGATCTCTCGGTCCTGTCGGCGCAGCTGGCCTCGCCGGTCCCCATCAGTCGAACATGATCACGCTGCGGATCCCGTCCTGGCGCTCCATCAGCTCGAAGCCGTGGTTGACCTCCTCCAGGGCGATGCGGTGGGAGATGAACGGGTCGACGTCGAGCCGGCCGTCGAGGTAGAGCCCGACCAGCTCGGGGACCTGGTCTCGGCCCTTGACGCCGCCGAACGACGAGCCGCAGACCCGGCGCCCGGTGATCAGGTAGCGGGGGATGATCTCGAGCGCCTCGCCCTTGCCCGCGACCCCGGCGACTGTGCACAGGCCCCACCCCATCCGGGCGGACTCGACGGCCTGTTGCATCACCGCCACGAGACCGGTGGCCTCGAAGGTGTAGTCGGCGCCGAAGCCCCCGGTCTCTTGCAGCACGCGTGCGACGGTGTCCGGGCCACCGACCCACAGGTCGGTGGCCCCCTGGCCACGGGCGAGCTCCAGCCGCTGGGCCGACAGGTCCACGCAGATGATCCGCTCCGCGTCCCGCAGCCGGCACCCGGCGACCGCGCCCAGGCCGACCATCCCCGCGCCGAACACCACGCAGGTCGACCCGGCCTGGACCTTGGCCGTGTTGATCGCGGCGCCGAGACCGGTGGAGAGGCCGCAGGCGAACAGGCAGGCCCGGTCGGGCTGTGCCTCGGGCGAAACGCGCGCGAGCGCGATCTCCGGCATCACCGTGTACTGCGCAAAGGTGCTGGTGCCCATGAAGTGGCGGATCGGCTCGCCGGCCCGGGACAGGCGCGTCGTCCCGTCGGGCAGGTGGCCGAGGTTCTGCTGCTCGCGGATGGCCAGGCAGAGGTTCGTCCGCGGGTCCCGGCAGTGGACACACTCGCGGCACTGCGGGGAGAACAGCGTCACCACCCGGTCGCCCCGGGCGAGGCTGCCAACCCCGTCGCCCAGGCGCTCCACCACCCCCGCGCCCTCGTGCCCGAGCACCGTGGGCGCATAGCCGCTCGGGTCAGCACCCGAGGCCGTGTACAGGTCGGTGTGGCAGACGCCGCACGCCTCCAGGCGGACGAGCACCTCGCCGGGACCCGGCTCGGCCAGCTGCACCTCGGTCACGTTCAGGGGCTGGCCGAACTCCTCCAGCACGGCGGCGCGGATCTTCATCGGCTTGCACTCCTCTCTTTGGCGCTGTGCGGCCGGCGCCGTGTCTCCCGCCTGCGGTTGCACGGTGGTTTCGTGGGCGGGCACGCTACCCGCTCGCTGGGTCTGCTGGGTCTGCTGGGTCAGTGCCGGAGCTGACGAACAGCGGTTCTCGCATCCCTTTACTGGTAGAGTAAAGGAATGCCACGGATCTCGACCAAGAATCAGGTGACGATTCCAGTGGCCGCGCTGCAGGAGGCGGGCCTGAACGCCGGTGATCAGGTGCTGATCGAAGCGCTCGAGGACGGCGAGCTGCGCATCCGTCGTGGCCCGTCCCAGTTCGATGCCGCTTTCGGCGTGCTCACGGGCGCATATCCGCCCGGCTACCTGGAGCGGCTCGACACCGAAGACGAACGGCGTTGAGGTACGCGCTGGATGCCGACGTGGTGATTGGCGCACTCGACGGCTCAGACCCGCATCACGCGCGGGCCCGCGATCTGTTCACGGCCTGGTATGAGCGGGACGACAGCACCTTGATCAGCGTGGTCAACCTCTCCGAGGTGCTGGTCGCGCCAGCCGCTGATCAACCGCGACTCCGGGCCGCGCGG
>JBPCPO010000108.1:0-15020 GCA_050999075.1 Solirubrobacteraceae bacterium | reverse complement strand
TGTCCAGCACGACGCGGTTCACCTGGCGGATCTCGTTGATCATGCGGGAGGCGATCCGCTCGAGCAACTCGTGGGGCAGCCGCGCCCAGTCGGCGGTCATCGCGTCGTCGCTGGTGACCGCGCGGATCACGATCACGTTCCCGTAGGTGCGCACGTCCCCCTGCACTCCGACGGTACGGATGTCCGGCAGCACGCAGAAGGACTGCCACAGCTCGCGGTAGAGCCCCGCCCCCCGAATCTCCTCCTGCAGGATCACATCGGCTTCACGCAGGATCTCGAGCCGCTCCCGAGTGGCCTCGCCGCCGACGATCCGGATCGCGAGCCCGGGGCCGGGGAACGGCTGGCGCCAGACCAGGCGCTCGGGCAGTCCCAGCTGCGCTCCCACCGCACGCGCCTCGTCCTTGAACAGCATCCGCAGCGGCTCGACCAGCTCGAAGCTGAGATCCTCGGGTAGTCCGCCCACGTTGTGGTGGGACTTGATCGTCGCCGCGCCGGTGCCACCGCCGGACTCGATCACGTCGGAGTAGAGGGTCCCCTGGACGAGGAACTTGGCGCCCTGCAACTCGGTGGCCTGCTCCTCGAACACCCGGATGAACTCCGCGCCGATCCGCTTTCGCTTCTGCTCAGGATCGCTCACGCCGCGCAGCCGGGCCAGAAAGCGCTCGGACGCATCGACGGCGACCAGGGGTACGTGGAAGTGGTCGCGAAAGGCGGCGATCACCTGCGCGCCCTCGTTCTTGCGCATCAGCCCGTGGTCGACGAACACGCATGTGAGTCGATCACCGATCGCCCGATGCACGAGCAGCGCGGCTACGCTCGAGTCCACTCCTCCGGACAAGCCGCAGATCGCGTGGCCATCACCGACCTGCGTGCGGATCCGCTCGATCTGGTCCTCGATCACCGAGGTCGGGCTCCACGAGCGCTCGCATCCGCACACGTCCTGCAGGAAGTTGCGCAGCACCTGCGGTCCGTAGGGCGTGTGCACGACCTCCGGGTGGAACTGGATCCCGTACACCCCCCGCTCCACCGACTCGAAGGCCGCCACCGGCGAGGCGCTTGACGACGCCAGTGCGTTGAATCCCGGCGGCGGCGCCAGCACCGCGTCGCGATGGGACATCCAGCAGGTCTGCTGCACCGGAGTGCCGGCGAGCAGCCGCCCCGGCTCGTGCACGTCGAGCCGCGAGCGCCCGAACTCGCCCACCTCCGCACACTCCACACGGCCGCCGAGCTCACGCGCGAGTAGCTGCATGCCGTAGCAGATGCCGAGCACCGGGATGCCGAGCGCCAGAACCTCGGGATCCAGCGGGGGTGCTCCGTCGGCGTGCACCGACGCCGGGCCGCCGGACAGGATCACCCCCTTCGGGCGCCGTCTCGCCACCTCCCGGAGGCCCGAGTGGTAGGGCAGGAGCTCCGAGAAGACACCGAATTCACGAATCCGACGGGCGATCAGCTGCGAGTACTGCCCGCCGTAGTCGAGCACGACGACTTCGTCGGTCCCTGTCACCGGGGCGGACGAACCGCTGCGCTCCCCCGCCGGCACGATATCGTCGACCTCGCGGGCGCTCAACGTCTCAACACCGTGACTGGAGTCCGTACCGAGAGTCACGGGGTGGCGCCCATCCCGACCCCCTGCTCGCGCTGAAGTTGCTTGCCCTCGGTCTGGAGCGCGGGAGCGACCATCAGCTCGGCCCGGTTGAACTCGGCGATGTCGCGGTAGCCGCAGGTCGCCATCGACGTGCGCAGGCCACCCATCAAGTTGAACGTCCCGTCGTTCTCATGCGCGGGACCGCTGATGATCTCCTCGAAGCTCCCGTTGGGCGCCGTCGCCACGCGGGTGCCGCGGGGCAGCGTGGGGTGAAAGGTCGCCATCCCCCAGTTGTAGCCCCGGCCCGGCGCCTCGTAGGCGCGGGCGAGCGCCGATCCGAGCATCACCGCGTCGGCGCCGCACGCGATCGCCTTGGCAATATCCCCCCCGTTGCGCATCCCGCCGTCAGCGATCACCTTGACGAGGTCTCCGGTTTCGAGCATGTGCTGAGAGCGGGCCGCGGCGACGTCCGCGATCGCGGTCGCCTGGGGAACACCGATTCCGAGCACACCGCGAGTCGTGCAGATCGCGCCTGGTCCGACCCCGACGAGCACGGCGGCGGCGCCGGTCCGCATCAGGTGAAGCCCGGTGTGATAGGAGGCGCAGCCGCCGACGATCACCGGCGTGGGCGCGAGCTCCCGGATGAACTCCTTCAGGTTCAACGGGGGCCGACTCTCATCCCGCGAGACATGCTCGGCGGAGACGACGGTTCCCTGGATCACGAGGACGTCGAGGCCGGCCTCGAGCGCCACCTCATAATGAGCCCGAACTTTTTGCGGGGTCAGCGACGCCGCGGCCACCACGCCCGAGCGCTTGATCTCCTCGATCCGCCGGGCGACCAGCTCCGGCTTCACCTGCTCCCGATAGATGTCCTGCATCTCGCGCGTGGCGAGGTCGCGAGGTAGACCTGCGATGCGCTCGAGCTGCGCGTCGGCATCCTCGTAGCGACAGTAGAGGCCCTCGAGATTGAGGACCGCGAGCCCGCCGAGCTTGCCGATCGTGCCGGCCGTCTCGGGGGAGACCACGCCGTCGAGCGCCGAGGCCAGGAACGGGAGCTTGAACTGGTAGGGACCGAGTTCCCAGGTGATGTCGACGTCGTCGGGATCGCGTGTCCGTCGCGACGGGACGATGGCGATGTCGTCGAACCCGTAGGCCCGTCTGGCCTTCTTGCCGCGTCCGATCTCCACTTCCATTCCTGCATCCTAGAACGAGCCGCCGACGGCCTGCCCGCGGGAGCGCTCAGCCGATCTGGGCACCCATCTCCAAGCGCTGCGCGTCGACCTCCCCAAGCAGCCGATCGACCCTTCCCGGGTCGAGGATCCCCGCCCCGAAGTGCTGCGTCGACTGCGCTCCGCAGGCGACGCCGAAGCGCAGGCACTCGACCGGGGCGCGGCCCGTGTACCGAGCGGCGACGAAGCCGGCCAGGAACGCATCTCCGGATCCGACCGTGGAGCGCGCGTCCTGCTCCTCGATACGGACCCGATAGCACGCCGGTGCCCCCTCGACCAGCACCTGCGCGAAGCATCCGTCCGCCACGGTCATGATCGCCTCACCGGCCCCCAGGCGCGTCATCTCGGCCACGGCATGGGCTCGGTCGTCGACATCGTTGAACTCATGTCCGACGAGCTCCTCGGCCTCGAGCTCGTTGGGCGACACGAGATCGGGCTCGGCGCGTACCGCCAGTCGCAGCGGCTCGCCGTCGGTGTCGACGATGGCGGTGACGCCGAGCCGGCGAACCTCGTGGATCAGACCGGCGTACACGTCGGGCTCGATGCCGCGGGGCAGGCTTCCGGCGAACACGCAGATGCTCGCGCCCTTGGCCAGGTACAACAGCTTGTCGCGGAACAGATCGAGCTCCTGGGCTGAGATCGAGGGGCCACGTTCGTTGATCTCGGTATGCAGACCGGTCGTCGGATCGAGCACCGCGGTGTTGGTCCGCGAGTCCTCACGGATGCGTACGAACGCATTCAGGATCGCCTCGTCGTTCAGCGCCTCGACGATGCGCGTCCCCGTGGATCCTCCCGCCAGGCCGGTGGCGATCACCGGCTGACCCAGCCGCTTGATCGCCCGGGCGATGTTGACCCCCTTGCCGCCGGGCATCGTGGTCTGGTCCACCGTTCGATGCCTGCGGCCGAGCGTGAAGCTCGGCACTTCTAGCGTCTTGTCAACCGCTGCGTTGAGCGTGACGGTGATGATCATGCCGGCTCCGGACCCTTCCCGCCTTCCTGCGCATCCGCCCGCGAACCCGGCCGGTGACCCCAAGCACCACACCGATCGCCAGCGCTA
The DNA here is from genome assembly GCA_050999075.1 of Solirubrobacteraceae bacterium. GTDB lineage: Bacteria > Actinomycetota > Thermoleophilia > Solirubrobacterales > Solirubrobacteraceae > Palsa-465. Next base: position 11,149 of record JBPCPO010000108.1, on the reverse strand, counting down.
GCCAGACAAGGGTAGACGGTCGGGTGAGGAAGCGCGCGGCGAGCGTGGCCGGACTGACCGCGGCCAGAGCCTTGGCGAGCAGCAACCGAACCCGGGCAATCTGACGGCCGTCGGCGAGGAGGACCAGGGTTCCGACCACGGCATGCCGAGCCAGCGGTCCGACCAGTTCGCGCGGAAGCTCGATGCGCCTGGTCACTCGAGCGCCGCGGTGGATCACCTGGGTCACGGTGCGCGCCGCGATCACCGGCGCCTTCACCCCGGGCTGGTCGCGGACTCGCGCCGACGCGATCATGCTCCCGGCTCTCACGGGCGTGACCAGCGCGAAGTTGGCAAATCCGTAGCGCAGCAGCGACAGCGTGGACGAATCTCGGGCCGATGCACTCGGTGTTCCCAGGACCGCGCTCAGCAGCGTCATCCCGCCCCGGGTAGCCGACCCGACGAGCACGTAGCCCGCATCGAGCGTATGGCCGGTCTTGACGCCGTTGATCCCGGGCACCCGCCCGAGCAGGTCGTTGGTGTTGACAATCGATCGAACGTGGTTGCCCGTGCTCAGCACGGCGCGCGGCAATCCCACCGCATGCTGAAAGAAGGCGCGGTTGCGCAGGAGGAAGCTCGCCAGCTCGACCAGGTCCGACGCGCTCGAGTAGTTGCCGGGGGTGTCGAGTCCGCTCGGGGTGGAGTAGTGCGTATGCCGGAGGCCCAGCGCCCGCGCCCGGGCGTTCATCATGGCCACGAAACGGCCCACCGAACCGTGCCCGAGGTTGTAGGCGAGGTCTTCGGCGCTGTCGTCGGCGCTCGGGAGCAGCAAGGCCAGCAGCAGGTCGTGCACGCTCATCCGCTCGCCGGGGACGAGGCCGATCTGCGAGTCGACCGGAGCAGGAAAGTAGCCCGGCTGCTGGGCGAAGACGGTGCGCAGCCGCGCCTGCTCGAGCGTCAGCAGCGCCGTCATCAGCTTGGTCGCGCTGGCTATCGGCAGCTCCTTGTCGGGATTCACCCCAGACAGGCGCTGCCCGGTGCTCGGCTCGATCAGAATCGATCCGCTGACCGGGAGCCGCGGTGCGGACGCGGCCATCGCTCGGGCCGCCGTCGCGGCCAGCGCGCCCACGAGGCACAGCGCCGTCCGCCAGCCGGAGACCGCCCTCAGGATGCGAGCTCCCAGACCAGCTCGCGCAACCGTGCCGCCTCCCGCCCGGCGGCGAGCGCGGGAGCCTCACCAGTGTGCTCGTAGGCGTTCACGATCCCACGCGAGACCGCGAGCAGTCCTCCCGCCCGTCCCGGGACGAAGGCCGGGGCAAGATTTTCGACCCGTCCTCCCTGCGCGCCGACGCCGGGGAGCAGGAAGATCGCGTTGGGCATCCGTTCTCGCAGCTGCCGCAGGCTGCCCGAGGCGGTGGCGCCGACGACCGCGCCGACGTCGGCCAGCCCTGCCCTCCCGACGCCGGGGGCACCGAGACGCGAAACGACCGTGGCGAGGCGGTCGCTCACCGAACCGCCACGCATCAGCTCCAGCCCCTGCAGGTCGCAAGCCCCCGGATTGGAGGTGCGCACGAGAACGAACAGACCGCGGCGATGCTCGCGGGCGCACGCCACCATCGGCGCCAGCGAATCTGCGCCGAGCAGCGGGTTGACCGTCATCGCGTCGGCACCCAGGCCCTCGACGCGCCCGAACGGCGTCTCGGTGGCACCGAGGAAGGCCTGGGCGTAGGCCGCCGCAGAGACGTCGATGTCCCCGCGCTTGGCGTCGGCGACCACAAGCAGGCCCCGATCGCGGGCGCGCTGCGCGACCTCGGTCAGCGCTGCCCACCCCGGCGCACCGAGCCGTTCGAAGCAGGCGAGCTGCAACTTGACCCCGACACAGTGCTCGCCGACGGCGTCGATCACCAGCCCGCAATGCGCCACCACGGCAAGCGCCGCGCCCGCAGCGGGCGAACCGTCCTGGCGCTCGACCGAGAGCTCGCGCGCTCCGGGCCACAGCCGAGCGGGATCTGGATCGAGCCCCAGGAGCACCTGTGAGGAGCGTGCCGCGACCCGGCTCGAGAGCCGGTCGCCGAAGCCTTCTACCCCCTGCTGCGCCGGCGGTCCCTCAGCGCTGGGTGCCGCGGGCGATCGCCCCTCGGGCAGGTTTGGCGTCGTGGCGGACGCGGCCCTCGACCGGGAAGCCGCCGTCAGGACTTGACCGCCTTCTTGAGTGCAGCGCCGGCGGTGAACTTCGGCACGCGGGAGGCGGCTATCTGGATCTTCTCTCCCGTCGCCGGGTTACGACCCTCACGGGCGCCGCGATCCGCCACGCTGAACTTGCCAAAACCGGAGAAGACGACCTCGCTACCGCGCTTGAGCGCGTCCTCGACCGTCTCCAAGACTGCGTCCACGGCATCCGCGGCATCCTTCTTGCTCAATCCGGCGCGGTCCGCAACCTGATCGACGAACTCGGACTTCGTCACTTGCGCCCTCCTTCGAGGTGGTAGGAACCGTTGACGCTAACATGGGCTGCGGACAGTTGCTGGCCCGCCCGCCCGCGTCATTCTCGCCAATCAAGCCACGAGACGGCGGGCGACTGCCGCGCGGCGCGAGAATATACGCATGGATCTCGCCCGAACCGGTTGGCTCGCGACGGTTGTCGTCTGCCTGATCGCGGTCGTCATCCTGGCCCTGCAGGACTACTACGGCTACGCCGGGGTGACTCTGGCGGTCGCGATCTCGGCCGCGATCAACCTGAGGTAGTCCCGCGCGGAAGCGGTGCGCGCGCTCGAGCGAGGTCCCGCGGCGCTCATCGGCCGAGCCATGCCGTCAGCGCCCGCACCGCGTGTCCCCGGTGGCTGATCGCATCCTTCTCCTCGTCGGACAGCGCCGCCATGGTTCGACCATGGGGATCCTCGTCGGGAAGGAACGCGGGGTCGTATCCAAAGCCGCCCGTCCCGCGCCTGGTGAGCGCGAGGCGGCCGCGGCACTCGCCCTCGAAGATCCGCTCCTCGCCCGCTGCCGGATCTGGATCGACGTAGGCCAGGGCACACACGTACGTCAGCTCGCTTCCCGCCGGAACCTCACGCATCAGCTTTTCGAGGTTCTGCTCGTCGCTGGCCCGGAGCCCGGCGTACCGAGCGGAGCGTATGCCGGGCGCGCCGTCCAGCGCGGCGGCCTCGATCCCGGAATCGTCGGCGATCGCCTCGCGTCCGGTCGCGGCGGCCGCCGTGCGCGCCTTGTCGAGCGCGTTCTGGGCAAATGTGTCGCCGTCCTCGGGCGGCAGCTGCACACCGTGGGGCAGCGGGTCGATCTCGATTCCCACCGCCGCCAGCAGCCGGCCGACCTCCACGAGCTTGTGCGGATTGCGCGTAGCCAGCACCAGCGACCGAGGAGCCATGACGGTTACGGGCTTACCGACGCGACCGCCTCGTCCTGAAGCGCACGCAGGACGTCGATGCCATCGGCGGCGAGCGCGAGCAGCTCGTCCAGGTGCGCGCGGGACAGCGGCGTGCCTTCGGCCGTCGCCTGTACCTCCACGAGCCCGCCCGCGCCCGTCATCACCACGTTCGCGTCCACCTCGGCCGCCGAGTCCTCGGGGTAGTCGAGGTCCAGCAGCGGGACGCCCCCGACGATCCCGCACGACACCGCCGCGATCGTTCCGGTCAGCGGCGAGCGCTCGATCGCCCCATCGGCGATCAGGTGCTCGCACGCGAGCCTCAGTGCCACGAGCCCCCCGGTGATCGAGGCGCACCGGGTCCCGCCGTCGGCCTGCAGGACGTCGCAGTCGACGTAGATCGTCCGCTCGCCGAGCAGGTTGAAGTCCACCGCCGCCCGCAACGACCGCCCGATCAGTCGCTGGATCTCCACCGTGCGCCCGTCCGGGCGGCCCTTGGTGACGTCGCGCTGCTTGCGCTGCGCGGTCGAGGCCGGGAGCATTCCGTACTCCGCCGTCACCCAGCCGCGGCCCGATCCGAGCATCCACCGCGGCACCCCCTTCTGGACCGAGGCGGTGCAGATGACCCGGGTCTCCCCCATCGAGATCAGCGCCGATCCCGTCGCCGTGCGCACGAAGCCCGGATCGATCGTCGTCGGGCGCAGCTCGCCGGGGGCGCGCTCGTAACTGCGAACCGGAGCCGGAGGACTCATGCGCTCACCGGCGCCGACGCCGCGCCCGCCCCCACCTCCACGTGCACCACTTCTCCCAGCGGCATCTGCAGAAATCGCGTCCCGAGGGCGCGGAAGGACTCGACGTCGCCCGTGCACAGGAAGCGGTAGTCGCCCTCGCCCGCACGCGGGTTCAGTAGCCCCCGCGAGCTGAGCGCGCGCTCCGCGCTGCGCGCGACACCCGCCCCCGAGCTGACCAGCGTCACGCCGCGCCCCAGCATCCGCTGCAACATCGGCGCCACCAGCGGATAATGAGTGCAACCGAGGACCACGGTGTCCACCTCGGCCGTCCGCAGCGGGTCGCAGTACTCGCGCACCGTGTCCATCACGTAGGCGTCGAACGGAAACCCCCCCTGGATGATGGGGGCGAGGTCGGGACAGGCCACGCTCTCGAGCTGGACGTGGGAATCGGCGGCGCGCACCGCGCGAGCGTAGGCGCCGCTCGCGACCGTGGCCGGAGTGGCCAGCAGCCCGATCCGCCCCGACCGGCTACCGGCGACGGCGAGCTGCGTCGCCGGGGCGACCACCCCGATCACGTCGATCCGCCGTCCGAGGCAAGCCAGGTGGGCGTCGAGCGCCTCTAGGGCCACCGAGGACGCGGCGTTGCACGCCACCACGAGCAGCTTTGCGCCGATCTCGAGCAGGCAGTCGGCGATCTCGATGGCGAACCCCTGCAGCTCCGCCTGGCCGCGGTCCCCGTAGGGGAAGCGGGCGGTGTCGCCGAGGTACAGGTAGTCCTCGCTGGGCAGCGACACGAGCAGCTCGTGCAACACCGTCAGCCCACCGACGCCGGAGTCGAACACGGCCACCGGTTGCTCGCTGGTCACCGACATCTCGACCATGGTGTCAGAGCGAGCGGGCGGGGTAACCTCGCCACGCTCGATGCGCGCCCTGATCGTCACCAACATGTACCCGAGCCCCGAGCGGCCGGCGTTCGGCAGCTTCGTCCGCGACCAGGTGCAGGCATTGCGGCGCCTGGCCGGGGTGGATGTCGAGGTCTTCTCGTTCTCGGCCGGCAGGCCCGACGCTTACCTGCGCGCGGCGACCGAGCTGCGACGCATCCACTCCCGCGACCGATTCGACGTGGTGCACGCGCACTTCGGGCTGACCGCGTGGCCGGCGCTGGCCGCGGCGGGCCGGGTGCGTGCGGTCACGCTGCACGGCACCGATCTCGCCCACCCGCGCTCGCGCCTCATCAGCCTCGCGGCCCTGCCATTCCTCGACCTCGTGGCCGTGGTGTCCGAGCCGCTGGAGCGGGAGCTGCCCCGCTGGGCAGCTCCCGCAAAGATCGCCGTGCTTCCGTGCGGAGTCGACCTGGCTCGGTTCCGGCCCATCCCGCGGGCGCGGGCGCGGGCGTCCCTCGGACTCGATCCCGTGGGTCCCTACGTCCTGTTTGCCGCCGACCCGCAGCGCCCGGAGAAACGCCACGACCGAGCGGTGGCGGTGGCCGGCGACACGCGGCTGCTGTACCTGGGCGACGTCGATCCCATCGAGGTGCCGCTGTGGGTGAACGCCGCCAACGCGGTGCTCGTGCCCTCCGAGCGCGAGGGGTTCGGACTCGCGGTGCTCGAGGCGCTGGCGTGCGACGTCCCGGTACTCGCGACCCCGGTCGGAATCGCCCCAGTGGTGCTCGACGGCGTCGATGGCGCGCATTGCGGAGCCTTCGACGCGGAAGCGTGGCGGGTGGCACTCGCGCCGCATCTGTCAGCATCCGACCCTCGGCTCGTCGGCCGCGCACGCGCGGAGGCGTTCTCCTCCGACCGGATGGCCGCCAGGGTGCTGGCGGCATGGAGGGAGCCCCGATGACCGAGCTCGTGGTACCAGCGGGCGGCCCGGATCATCGGATCAGGCCCCGCGTGCGCCTATACTCGCCCTGGTTTCCAGTCCTATGAGCGGTTTGCTAGAACGCATCGTCCGCCGCCGTCGTGCGACGGCGAGCAGCCGACTCGGTCCACCCACCGGCAACGGCACGTCCTACGCGGATGTCGAACCGTACCCGGATCTCGACCCGTACGCTGAGGGCGAATCGTACGCGGGCTCCGATCGATACGAGGGCATGGGTCCCTCCGTGGAGAACGGCGCCAACGGCCACCACAGCGCGAACGACAACCACACCAACGGCGGTGCACCGCCCTATCCGGCGCCGGCATGGTTGGACAGCGTGCGCTCCGATCAGTCCTGGTCAGACGCCGGGGAGCAGGCGACGACACTGCTCTGGCCACCGCCGTCGCCGCCCGCGCCCGCGTCCCTGTCGCCGCCGCCGCCCGAGGCACCGACCGCGGACGAGCCGCCGAGCGAGCCGGCTCACGAGCTCTCGGACGAAGCACCGCCGGTCGAAGTCGAGGCGCTGCCCGACATAGGCGAGGCACCCCCGGTCGAGGACGAGGCCCCGCCGGTCCAGAGGGCCATCCCGCCCATCGACGTCGTGACCCGCTCGGAGCCCAGCGCCGTCGTCGCGCCGGGGCCGGTTCGAGCGCCGGCAGACACTCCCGCTGCGCCTCTCACAGCGACGCCGGACGCTCTCGCCGTGGCCGAGGAGCCCCACCAGGCCGGCTTCCTGGACCGCGGCCGGCTGCGCCGGCGCGCCCGCTACCTGCGCCGGCTGCGCGAGATTCAGCTGCGTGACATCGGGGGCTTTGCAGTCGAGATGCATCGCTTCGGCCGCGAGCGGCCGGACCTCCTCGCCGCCAAGGTCGCGGGCGCCGCACGCATCGACCGAGAGCTGCGGGCCCTGGAACGGGCGCTCGGGGAGCCTCAATCCGTGCGCCAGCTGCGAGAAGCCGGCGTCGGCGGCGCGTGTGAGAGCTGTGGCGCGGTCCACGGCTCCGGCGAGAACTTCTGCTCCTGCTGCGGAGCAGCGCTCTCGCGCTCGCCCGACCTTGCGGACGATCGGCCCGGTCCGGCAGGCGGTGCCTCGTGAGCCTGGCCACGCGGTCCTCGGCCCGTTCCGAGCCCGCGGAGCACGCGGAGCACGCCGCCGATCAGCGCTGCGTCCAGTGCGGCGCCGGGCTCGCCGGCGATCAGGAGTGGTGCCTGGAGTGTGGTGCCGCCCGGACGCTCGTCCATCGACCGCCCGACTGGCGGGTTCCGGTCGCCGTCGTGGGTGGGGTGATCGCGCTCGCGCTCGCGGGGTTCGTGATCGCTCTGGTCAGCCTCTCGGGCAACCATGACCGGAGCGCCACGACGATCACCGCGGCCAGCGTCTCGGCGGCGCCAGTGCCGGCGGGCCCCCCCACCGGCGCCAGCACCCCTTCAGCCGCCTTGCCCAGCCCACGCCTGGCCGGTTGGCCGATCGGGCTCCCGGGGTGGACCGTGATGCTCGGATCGCGCAAGCTCGAGGGGCACGCGGCCGCCCTCGCCAGGCGTGAGGCCGCCACGGGCATCCCCGTGGGGATCCTCAACTCCAGCCAGCATCCAGCTCTGGTCCCGGGGCGCTGGATCGTGTTCTCGCGTCGCTACGCCAGCGAGGCTCTCGCCCAAGCCCAGGCGATGATGCTCGTCTCCCAGGGCCATGTCGGGGCGCAACCGCTGCTGGTCGGGCGCCAGGGCGGCTGACCTGACCGCTACTGGGAGACCAGCGCCGGCCACCACTCCGTGAGCCGCCGCCTCGCCTCGGCCGCGATCGGCGCCATCGGCTCCCGTCCCGCGCTCGGCCCCGGCTCCTCCCCGGCGCTCGGCTGGGCGCGCTCCGGCCCGCCGGCCGGAGCACCTTCGGCCTCGCGCAGCGCCTTCATGGTCACCGCAACCGAGCGTCCCAGCGCCTCGAGGGCGTAGCCACCCTCGAGCACGCCGCCGACCGGCACCCCGAGCTCACCGCCGACCCGGCGCATCGAACCGGCCATGGCGCTGAATCCCGCCTCGGTCACTCGGCAGGCGGCCAGCGGATCGTCGCGGTGGGCGTCGTAGCCCGCGGAGATCAGCACCAGCTGCGGCGCGAAGGTCAGGGCCAGCGGAACGACGACGTGGTCCACGAGCGAGGCGTAGACGGCGTCGTCCGAGCCCGCCGGAACCGGAAGGTTGACCGTGAAGCCGCGTCCGGGACCAGAGCCCACGTCGGTCGCCGCCCCCGTGCCGGGGTAAAGCGGCGACTGATGGATCGAGACGAACAGCACCTGGTCGCTGGCGTGGAAGGTGTTGTTGGTGCCGTTGCCGTGATGCACGTCCCAGTCGAGGATCAGCACGCGCTCGAGGCCATGGGCGTCGATCGCGTGCCGCGCGGCCAGCGCGACGTTGTTGAACAGGCAGAACCCCATCGCCCGGGCCACCTCGGCGTGGTGCCCGGGCGGACGGTGGGCGCTGAACCCGCAGGGAGCGTCATCGGCGAGCAGGAGATCTACGAGCCCCACGGCACCCCCCGCGGCGTGCAGGGCGGCGTCGAAGGACCCCTCGCTGACGATGGTGTCCAGGTCGATCTGTCCGCCCCCCCGGGCGCACAGGCGCTCGATCGAGTCGACGTAGCGGTCGGGGTGCACCGCCCTCAGCGTGTCGCGGTCGATCGCCGCCGAGCACACACGGCGGTAGCCGGCGAAGTCGCACTGCTCGAGCTCGTGCTCGATGGCGCTGATCCGGGCCGGCTGCTCGGGGTGAGCGCCGGTGTCGTGCTCGAGCGAGGAGCGGTGCTCGAGGAACACGGGCGCGGATGCCATCGGCCGGTACGGTATCGAGCCCTCGTGGCCCTCGTGGAGCTGATGCAGACCCAGGTGGCCGTCGTCGGCTCAGGCGCCGCCGGCCTGTACACGGCTCTGTGCGCGGCCCGGCACGGCGCCCGGGTGATCCTCGTCTCGGCGACTCCCCTGGACGGGTCCTCGAGCTATTGGGCCCAGGGAGGGCTGGCCGCCGCGCTGGCCGGGCCTGACAGCCCGGCGCGTCACCTCGCCGACACCGTCGCCGCCGGTCGTGGCGCGGTCCGCGAGTCCGCCGCCCGGGTCCTGTGCGAGGAGGCGCCACAGGCCGTCGAGGACCTCACACGACTGGGGATGAGATTCGACGTCGACGGCAGCGGTCAACTCGCGCTCGGCTTGGAAGGGGGTCATTGCGCCCGCCGAATCGTGCACGCGGGGGGCGCGGGAACAGGGCGGCGCCTGGTGGGTCAGCTGTCGGCGATGGTGGCGCGGGATCCCCTGATCGAAGTGCTCGAGCGCCGGCGGGTGGTTGGATTACCGACGGCGGACGGGCGTTGCGTGGGGCTCGAGCTCGAGCATGGTGGCGTGATCGCCGGCGGCGCCGTGGTGCTCGCGACCGGCGGCGCCGCCGCGATGTGGTCGCGCACCACCAACCCGGCGGGCGCCACCGGAGGCGGGCTGCTGCTCGCGTCCGACGCCGGAGCCACGCTGGCCGATCTCGAGCTGATGCAGTTCCATCCCACCGCGGTCGCGGGATCGGGCGGCGCCGACGGGTTTCTCGTCACCGAGGCGATCCGCGGCGAGGGCGCGCGGCTGCTCGACTGCGCCGGCCAGCGCTTCGTCGACGAGCTCGCGCCCCGCGACGAGGTTGCCGGGGCGCTCCAGCGCCGGATGACGCTGACCGGATCCGCCTCCGTCGACCTCGACATGCGCGACGTCGATCCGTCGATGTTCCCCAACGTGGTCACCGAGCTACGGCGAGCCGGGATCGATCCTCAGCGCGAGCTCATCCCCGTGGCCCCGGCCGCGCACTACATGATGGGCGGGATCGCGACCGATCTGCACGGACGGGCCAGGATTCCCGGGCTGTTCGCGGTCGGCGAGTGCTCGTGCACCGGATTGCACGGCGCCAACCGACTCGCGTCCAACTCGCTGAGCGAGTGCTTCGTGTTCGGAGCCCGCGCGGCGCGCGCGGCGTGCGAGGAGCAGGGTCCTGACCTGGGCTGGCTGGGGGACCGCCGGGCGAGACCGGCGGCTGAACCCCACCCCCCCGTCCCGGCAGTTTCGAGCCGTGAGGCGCTGTGGCGAGACGCGGGGCTCGAGCGCGACGCCGAATCGCTGCTCGGATTGACCCGCGATCCGCATCCGCTGGTCAGGCTGATCGCGCAGTCGGCGCTCACGCGCAACGAGAGCCGTGGCGCCCACCGCCGCCGCGACTTCCCCGATCGCGACCCCCGCTTGGAATTCGTCCACGTCACGATTGGTGCCGACGGCGTCTCTGTCCCCCAGACCTGGGACTGACGCACCAAGATCTTGCTTAATGCCCGGTTAATATCGGCAGCGGGTTGGGCTTCACAACTGCGCGGGATACTGACCGGCGTTTCAGGGGCGCGATCCTGGCAGGGAGCCGAAAGGAGCACTGCGTGTACCGGTTTAGTCGAGCCATCTACCGAGAGCTTGCGCGGGACATCGTCGAGGACCCGCACGCTCTCGATCCCCACGCCAACCACGAGCGCGTGCTGCACGCCTGCGAGGCGGCGATCGAGCGTCTGGCCACCGACCGTCACTACTTCGCCCACCCAGCGCGCACGCTGTTCTGCGACATCCGGGCCTATTTTCCGATGGTCTGCCAGCAGCGGGTGCTGACCGTGATCGAACGTTACCTCGGCTGTGCGGACGAGTTCCTGCGCCGCCAACCGCAGAACGGATACGACATCCACGGCAAGCCGCTCCAGTGCCGAGCCAGCACGCGGAGGGGCACCCCCTGCCAGCGCATGCCGCTGGCCCACAACGGATACTGCCCCTCCCATCAGCACCTGGCCGAGACCGAGGAGCTCGATTCGGCCCTGGCCGCCTGATGTAGACCGGGGGTTACAGCACAACCCCGGCAGCTTCGACCGACGGTCGTTCTCTGAGCCCCGGTGGACGAGGCTCACAGCACACACCCCATCCAGACGTGCGACGGTTGTGCTGTAACCCCCGCCGCCGGCGCGAGCAGGCCCCGCCGGCCCGGGCGCACCCGCGCCGCACCCGCGCCGGTCCGCCGCCGCCTCGCGCCGGCCCCCGCTCCCCCGGACCCACAAGTAACATTCGCCTCGTGCCGCTCGGGGTCGACGTCGGGGGGGGCTTCACCGACGGGGTGCTGGCCTATGACGGGTGGGTCCTCGCCGCCAAGGCCCCGA
>JBPCPO010000078.1:0-7748 GCA_050999075.1 Solirubrobacteraceae bacterium | reverse complement strand
TGGACATCGCGATCAACGGCAGCTACTGGGCGGGCGCCGCGGGCGGAGCGCTGCTGGCCGTGGTGGCGCTGAACACCAGCACGTTCGCAGTCAACGTCGGCTGGCGGCTGTGCTTCGGCCTCGGTGCCGTGCTCGGCCTCGGCGGGCTGTTGGTCCGCCGCAGCGTGCCCGAGAGCCCACGCTGGCTGTTCATCCACGGTCGCGAGGAGGAGGCCGAGAAGATCGTGGCCGAAATCGAGGAAGAGGTGCGCACCTCCACGGGCCGTGAGCTACCCGAGCCCGACGGCGAGATGACGGTCCGCCAGCGCAAGGTGATCCCGCTGTCGATGACGATCCGGACGCTCGTCCGCCTGTATCCGAAGCGCACCGTCCTCGGCCTGGCGCTATTCGTCGGGCAGGCCTTCCTCTACAACTCGATCCTGTTCGGTCTCGGCGACCTGCTGGGGATCTATTTCAAGGTTCCCACCGGCAACGTGCCCTACTACCTGGCCGTGTTTGCGGTCGGCAACCTGTCCGGCCCGCTGCTCCTGGGGCGGCTCTTCGACACGGTGGGGCGAAAGCCGATGATCTCCGGGACCTACCTCCTCTCTGGTGTCCTTCTGATCATCACCGCGCTGCTGTTCGAAGGCCATGACCTGACCGCCACGAGCCTGACGGCGGCGCTGACGATCATCTTCTTCTTCGCCTCGGCCGGGGTCAGCGCCGCCTACCTGACCGTGTCGGAGATCTTCCCGATGGAGACGCGCGCGCTGTGCATCTCCGTGTTCTACGCCGTCGGCACCGCTCTCGGGGGGATCACCGGCCCGCTGCTGTTCGCCTACCTGGACAAGACGGGCAACTTCGCCAATGCCGCCCTGGGATTCGTCATCGGCGCCGTGATGATGATCGTCGGCGGCTTGGTGGAGATCGTCTACGGGATCAAGGCCGAGGGACGCGGGCTGGAGGACATCGCCACCCCGCTCACGGTCGAGGACAGCCCGAGCGCTCGGCCTCCACCCGCGGCCACAGCCACCGCGTAATGGGCCTCGCCGGGCCCAAAGGTCCGAGCGGCTCCAAGTTCCCCTACTGTAGTCGCCGAGATCGGACCCCAGGACGGGAGGAGCCGTGCAGGAGAGACTTGGAATCGCCGGCTCGGGCGTGATCGCGTGTGGGCTGGCGGCCACCGCAGCGTGCACTGACGAGGTGGTGATGTGGGCGCGTTCGGATCCATCCGCCGCGCGAGCGCGCGCGGCGGTGGCCCGGGCATGTGAGAGATCCGGCGCGGACGGGGGGGCGTCCGCACGCGTGCACGTCGTGACCGATCCGGCGGCGCTGCGCCACTGCACCTTCCTCGTCGAGGCCGTGATCGAAGACCAGGCCAGCAAGGCGTCGGTGCTCACGCAGCTGGCCTCCCACGCAGATCCTGACGCCGTGCTCGCAACCACCACCTCCTCACTCGCGATTTCGGAGCTGGTCGCGGCGACCGGGCGTCCTGAGCGATTCGTGGGGCTGCACGTCTTCAACCCGGTCCCCCGCATGAAGCTGGTCGAGCTCGTGTTTCCCAGCGGTGCGGCGGAACAGACGCGAGCGCGCGCGCGAGCGCTGTGTGAAGCGCTCGGCAAGACGCCGGTCGAGGTTCCCGACATTCCCGGCTTCGTCGTCAACCGGCTGCTGTTCCCCTACCTGTTCGGCGCCGTCGAGCTGATGTCGTCGACCGGCATGGCGAGCGCCGACATCGACCGCTGCATGACGCTCGGAGCCGGGCTCCCGATGGGACCGCTCGCGCTGCTTGACCTGGTCGGCCTCGACGTCGCACAGACGATCGGCCAGACGATCGGGGTGCCGGTCCCCGAGCGCCTGCGAGCAATGGTCGAGGCCGGATCGGTGGGACGCAAGTCAGGCGGGGGCTTCTACAACTACCACTGAGGATTTAGCGTTCGTTCAGGTCACGCGCCCATACTTCGCCTCGCGACGTACCTCATAGCAGCACCTCCTCCCCCGAACCGGCCCGCCCCCCAGCGGGCCGGTTCTTTTTCTGCCCGGCTCGGGCGCACGCGCTCGCCGCACGCGACAATGGTGAAGCCGGCCCGGTTAAGAGGGCCGGCTCCATCTCTCCTCTGCAACCGCCGGAAGGGTCCCGGTGCGTGACCCACCAGTCGTTCCCTGCGCGGGCAATGTAACAAATGATGCGTAAGCGCGCCGGCCCGTAGGCGCGCGGTCAGACGCTCGGTGCGCGCGGGATGTTGGACACCTCGCGGCGGTGCCTGATCCGCACCGCCTCGATCCGGTTCTGGCGCACCGACTCGACCCGAATCGAGTAGCCGTTGGCCGCGATCGTGTCACCGCGCTTGGGCAATCGCCCGAGCTGCGCGAACACGAACCCACCGACCGAGTTGTAGGCATCCGTGTCGACGGGCAGCTCGAGTCCGTAGTCCTCGAGATCGGTGACGGCGACGTGCCCGCGCACGAACCAGTCCCCGTTGGCCAGCCGCCGGACCGCTCCTCCCGCCGGATCGGTCTCGTCGGAGATCTCGCCCACGACCTCCTCGATGATGTCCTCGGTGGTGACGATCCCCGCCGTGCGCCCGTACTCGTCGATCACGATCGCCAGCTCGGTGCGCTCGCGTTGCAGATCGGCCAGCAGATCGTCGAGCGGCTTGGTCTCGGGCACGATCGGAGCCTGCCGGACGAGGGTGTCGAAATGGGCCTCCTGGCCCTGGGCCATCAGCAGCTTGACCAGCTGGTTGACGTGGACTATCCCCATGACCCGGTCCTGGTTCTCCTGCTCGGTGACCACGAGCCTCGAGTGGCCGGTCGACACGCAGCGGGCCAACGCGTCCTGGACGGTCTCGGCGACGTCGACCGTCACGACGGCCGGAATCGGCGTCATCACCTGACGCGCCTCCTGATCGTGGAGATGAAACACCCCGGTGAGCATGTTCGCCTCCCCGGCGTCGAGCTGACCACCGGTGTGGGACTCGACGATGATGCGCTTGAGCTCGTCGGGGGTTCCCCCCCCGGGCTCGGCATCCGGATCGGTGCCGAACATCCGCAGGATCGCGTGAGAGGCCATGTTCAGCACCGCGATGAACGGGTTGAACATGATCCGGAAGAAACGCAGCGGACGGGCGATCCGCCGGGCCACGCCCTCTGCGTGCTGGATCGCGTAGAGCTTGGGCACGATCTCGCCGGCGATGGTCTGTGCGCTGGTGATCAGCAGGTAGGAGATCACCACCGCGATCACGACCGCCGCGGTGTGACCCAGGGCCTTCCCGAGCAGCGGCTCGAGCAGGTGGGCGATCGCCGGCTCGCCGATCGCCCCGATGCCTATGGAGGCCATCGTGACCCCGATCTGGCAGGCCGAGATGTAGTCGCCGATCTGCTCGAGCTGGGTGAGGGCGAGCCGCGCACCACGCCTGCCCTCGTCCACCTGGGCCTGCAGGCGAGCTCGGCGGGAGCGAACCAACGCGTACTCCGCGATCACAAAGAAGGCGTTGACGAGGACCAGGAGTCCCGTAAAGACGATCAGCAGGCCCTTCATCGGCCCGCGCCGCTACTTCGTGGTCGATCGTCGTCGTTCATTCACGTCATCACAGCGACGGGCGAACCGTAGCAGCCCGCTGGATGCCTCAGCCCAGACCGTCGAGCTTCTCCGCCATCTCGAAGTCCGCCTCGGTCAAGCCGCCGGCGGAATGGTTGGTCAGCGACAGCCTCACCTTGTTCCATCCGTGCACGAGGATGTCGGGATGGTGGTTGGCCTCCTCCGCCGCCTGCGCAACGCTGTTCACGAACGCGATCGCGGTCGCGAAGTTTTCGAACCTCCAATCGCGGACGATCTCCTCGCCTTCACGCTCCCATTGCACGCGCTCCAGGCGCGCCGTGATCTGACCCTCACTCAGTCGCTCTGCCATATGGTTCCCCTCGTAGCCGTCATCTGTTGAGCAGGCTTCCCGTCCGCCCGACTCTGGCAAACCGACAATCCGACCGATGCGAATCGTCAGCCTCGTTCCCTCCGCCACTGAGATGCTGTTCGCACTCGGGCTCGGAGCTGACCTGGTCGCGGTGACCCACGAATGCGACTACCCCCCGGCGGTGCTCGAGCTGCCGAAGGTCACCCGTGACATGCTCCCGGAGGGGCTGAGCGCGGCGGACATCGACACGGCGGTAAAGGAGCGCACCCTGGCCGGGCAGTCGATCTACGCGCTCGACGCCGAGGCGCTGCACGAACTGGCCCCTGATCTGATCGTCACCCAGGCGCTGTGCTCGGTGTGCGCGGTCTCCTACGAGGACGTGCGCAGCGTCGCGGAGGAGATCGAGACCCACCCGCAGGTGATCGCGCTCGATCCCCACACGGTCGGCGAGGTGCTAGGCGACGCGCGTACGCTCGCCCGGGCCACCGGCCGCGGTGACGCGGCGGCGGAGCTCGTGCGCGAAGCCGCCGCCCGGATCGATCGTGTTCGGATCAGCGTGCGCGGGGCCAGGCGCCCGCGCGTGGCGGCGCTCGAATGGCTCGATCCACCGTTCGCCGCCGGCCACTGGACCCCGCAGCTGATCGACTACGCCGGGGGCGAGGACGCGCTCGGGTTCGCCGGCGAGCCGTCCGCGCAGCGCAGATGGGAGGAGATCGCGGCGGCCCACCCGGACATCGTGATCGTGATGCCCTGCGGCTATGACGCGGAGATATCCCACCGCGAGGCGGAGATGCACCGCGACCAGCTGGCGGGCCTCGGCGCGGGGGAGATCGTCGCCGTGGACGCGGCCTCGTACTTCTCCCGTCCCGGCCCGCGCATTGTCGACGGCCTCGAGCTGCTGGCCCACATCCTGCACCCCGCGCTCGTGCCCCAAGCCCCGGGCGAGGCGCTGACGGTAACCACTTGAGCGGTGACCCCGAAACCCCTCGCCCGGTCCCTGATGCCCGCGCCGTCCTGTTCGTTCACTCCTCCGCAGGGCACTACGGCGCCGACCGCCAGCTGCAGCTGATCGCCACCGGGCTTGACCCCGCGCGGTATCGACCGATCGTCGTGCTGCCCCAGGCGGTCGGCGATCCGGCGCCCCTGGCGGGGGAGCTGCGGGCCGCCGGGATCGAGGTGCTCACCCGCCCGCTGGCGGTGTTGCGCCGCGGCCTGCTGAACCCCGGCGGGCTCGCCGCCCTGCTGGCCTTCACCGCGCGCGACGGCGGCGCGCTGGCCGCGCTCATCCGGCGCCGCGACGTCGCGCTCGTGCACTCGAACACCTCGGTCGTGCTGGGGGGAGCGGCCGCCGCCGCACTCGCGCAAGTACCCCATGTGTGGCATGTTCGCGAGATCTACTCGGGATTCGCGCGCTCCTGGCCCGCCTACCGGCGCCTGCTCCGCACCGCAGCCGTGCTGCCCTGCGTCTCACGGGCGACCGCAGCACAGTTCCCATCCGCCCCCCAGCGCGTGTGCGTGACCTACGACGGGCTCGCACTCGACGCCGGACGGGCGCCCCGCGCCCCGGCACGCGCCACGCTGGGCCTACACCCCGATGCTCCGGTGATCGCCGTGCTCGGGCGAATCTCTGACTGGAAAGGCCAGGACGTGCTCGTGCGCGCCCTCGCGCAGCCGCCGCTGCGCGATCGCGGCGCGATCGGCCTGATCGCCGGCGAGGCGTGGCCGGGCGCCGATCAACGCCGTGCCAGCGTGCTGGAGCTAGCCGCCCGGCTGGGGGTCAGCGACCGACTGGTCCTGGTGGGCTTCCGCGAGGACGTGGAGACGATCTACGGTGCTGCCGACCTTATCGCGGTGCCCTCCACGGCGCCTGACCCGCTCCCCGGCGCCGCGATCGAGGCCGCCGCGGCGGGCTGCGCCGTGCTGGCAAGCGATCACGGCGGGCTGCCCGAGATCATCCGCGACACCATCACCGGGCGCCTCGTCGCGCCCGGGGACCCGGCGGATCTGGCCCGGGTGGCGTGTGAGCTGCTCGCCGACCCCGCCCAGCGCGAGCGGCTCGGGAGCGCGGCCGCGCTCGATGTCCGCGAGCGCTTCGCCCCCGCGCGGCTGCTGAGCGCCGTCCAGCAGCTCTACGACACCTGCACCGCACGGCGGCGGGTAGCACCGGCGCATGCGTGACCGGACCGGGCACGCCGCGTCCCGTTTCGCCACGTGGACGGTCGGGATCGCGCTCAGCGCGACCATCGCCGCTTCTCACCCTCAATGTCCACCGCAAAGCTCGCGATCGCCTTCCGCAGGATCGACGCGTCCTGGGTAAGCCTCGAGCACGCCGCGCCTTCCTCCTCGCTCCGCGACGACCTCGCCACGACTCAGACCCTGTTCACCTACGTCGTCACCGCGCTCGAGCAGTCCGCGACCGTCGCCCAGGCCGAGACCTACCAACAACAGCATCCCATCTCGCCGGCGCAGATCACGGCCGACACCAACGCCGAGCGCGCCATCGCCGGCTACGTCAAGTCGACCTGCGCGATCACGAGTCCGTGACCCGCGCCGACTAGGGACCTATTCCCGGTGCCAGTCCCACAAGGCGTCGATGACCACGAGCTCGTCCGGCGGGGCGAGCGACTGGCCGAGAAGCTGTGGACGGATGCGGCCCGAGACCATGACCGGCGAGAGCGCGCCCAGAGTGCTGGCCATCGAGAGGGAGAGCGAATCGCCGGCGGCGCTCAGCCGCCCAAGCCGATCCCTGGCGGCGCTCAGCCGCCTAAGCCGATACCTCCCGGCGCGAGCCCCATCCCCCCGGCAACGGCGATCGCCGCCGCCACGCTCGCCACCCCCACCAGAGCGCATCCCACCAGGGCTGCGGCTCGCAGCCGCCGGCGTTCAGCCAGCTCGACGATCAGCACGCCCATGATCAGCCCTCCCACCAGCCCGCCCAGATGGCCACCGATCGAGATGCCCCTGAAGCTGACCGAGAACACCAGGTTGAGCACCAGCATGACGCCCAGGCCGCTCTGCCAGAACGGGATCCCACGGTTGCGTGAGACGACGATCAGCGCCCCGAAGATGCCGAAGATGGCGCCCGACGCGCCGACCGTGGGTGCCTGGGGTTGGAGCAGAAGCGCCCCGAAGGACCCGGCGAGCAGGGAGGCGAGGTAGACCGCGGCGAAGTTGACCCGACCGATCGCCGGCTCCAGCGCCGCACCGACGAAGTACAGCGAGAGCATGTTGACCGCGATGTGCAGCAGCCCGTCGTGCATGAACCCGCTGGTGAGGATGCGCCAGTACTCGTGGCTCTGGGCGATCAAGGGGCCGAACAGAGCACCATCGTTGTAGACCACACCCCCGCCGCCGGACCCGAGCGACGCTCCCGCCGCCGTTTCGGCCAGGAACACGATCACGTTGATCGCGATCAAAACCTGCGTCACGGTCGGCGTCGTGGGCATCGACCGGATCGTCTTGACCTTCGTGCGGTCGCGTGAGCACTCCGGGCACCGCATCCCCACCGACGTCGGGGTCATGCAGTCCGGGCAGATCGGACGGCCACACGACGAGCACGAGACGCCGGTCTCCCGCGATGAATGTCGGTAGCAGACTGGCACGGTCGAACACGCTAGCAACGGCCGGGACCGGCCCCGCTGGGCCGGTCCCGATGTACCGGTCACCCCGTGGGCGCCGCGAGAGCTACCGACCCGGGAGTATCCGCCGGGCCTCTTCGCTGATGTCGTGCAGCGTGCGTCCGGCCAGATCGAGCAGGTTGGATGATTGCTGCGCGCGCGCGCGATGGCGGGCGCGCACCCCAAAAACACCAAGGGGGGGGTACGCCCTCGTTCCGGCCACCAAAAGCGCAGGGGAGCG
>JBPCPO010000045.1:0-7252 GCA_050999075.1 Solirubrobacteraceae bacterium | reverse complement strand
GCGCGCTGACCGCGTGCCGACTGTGCGAGCGCGACGCCTGCCAGGACGGCGCGCGACGCTGCCCGCCGCGGGGGAGCCGGCGGAGGGCGCGACGCGGGGTTGGCGATTCGGTGGCCGACGATCACGTCCGAGGCGTCCTGCGGCGGGGCGCCCTTCCCCTCCTGACCGGCGGCGTGGTGATCGGGCTCGGCAGCGCGGCGTACTGGACCTTCGCCGTCGAGCATCTTCAGCGCGACGGCGGCCTCGGCGTCACTGCCAGCCGCGCCTTTCTCGGCCTGGTCGGCCTCTCCAGCCTGCTCAGCACCGCCACCGGCGACCTGGTGCGCCGGTTCGGTGGTCGCCGCGTCTTCACGGCCGCAGTGGCCGCAGAGGCCGCCAGCCTCTTCCTGGTGGCGGTGGCCCCGTCCTCTCTCGCCGCCGCCCTCAGCTCGGCGGTGCTCTTCGGTGCCTCCTACAACGCCATCGTCGCCATCGAGGCCCTGTGGAGCGCGAGCCTGTACGCCGACCGGCCATCGCTCGGCCTGGCCGCCGCCATGGCCGCGAACGCGGCGGGGCTCCTGTGCGGCCCGCTGGCCTCGGGCGCCTTCGCCGACGCCACGGGACTGACCGAGGTGCTGCTCGGAGGGGCCGTGATCATCGCGGCCGCCGCCCTGCTCGCTCCCCGGAAGATGATCGTGGCGGGCGAGCGTCCTGGGCCGAGCGGAACCGCTCCTGCGCCCGCTCGATCGCCTGCAGCGCCTCGTCGCGAGTACCCCAACCCTTGACCTCGGACTCCCGACCCGGATCGAGATCCTTGTAGACCGAGAAGAAGTGGCCGATTTCCCGCCGCAGCTGCTCGGGCAGGTCCTCGACCTGCTCGAGCTCGTTCCACCCCGGATCGTCGAACGGAACGCAGACGACGGTGTCGTCGCTTCCCTCCTCGTCGGACATCTCGAACAGGCCGATCGGCTTAACCGGGATGATGCAGCCGGGGAACGTGGGCTCCGAGACGCACACGAGCCCATCGAGCGCGTCGCCGTCGGGGGCGAGGGTGTCGGGGAAGTAGCCGTAATCGGTGGGATAGACCACCGATGCGGACAGGAAGCGGTCGAGCTTGATACCTCCGTAACGAGCGTCGTACTCGTACTTGTTCCGGCTGCCCTTGGGGATCTCCACGATGCAGACCAGCGGATCGGAGCTCATAGCCGTGGTTTCCCCACCGAAGCTCGAGCGGAAACATGGCCCCGGCGTCTCGGGGCGGGGGTTAGAGGAACAAACCCCCCGGACCTCGATGACGTGTGTGCTCTCAGCCTCGCTGGGCGGGGCTCAGAGCACAACCGTCTCTGGAGAGGCCGACGTTAGTGCTGTGAGCCCCGTTTTCGCGCCTGACATCGCTCCTCGCCGCCCGGATCACCCCGGCCGACCGGATCACCGCGCCGCGCCGGGCCGCGCCCGCGCTCGCTCCTCAACGACCCTGGTCACCCCCGCCACCCCGGGACGTCTGCGCCCGGATCACGTCGTTCACGTCCAAGCGGTGCGCCAGGTAGGAGACCTGGGCCTCCAGCCGGGTGAGGCGATCCTCGGTGAGCGCCGACGGACGCGCCAGGGCGTCGCGGAGCTTGGCAGATGCGGATCGAGCCGGGACAGACACCATGTACCTCCGATCGGCGAGGGAGTCAGGTTTCTCTACTTCCCGACTACCCGTCGCGGGGATCAAAGGAACATGCGCGCAGAACGCAGAACGAGCGGGCACGAGGCCCGCTCGACTCTGCAGATCGCGCTCCCCCTCACTTCATACGAGCCCCAGGACTTAATGTTGAGCCTGGTGGCAAAACACTCCCGGCCCCACATCGGGACCGAGTGAGGAGCGGTCTTGCCCGTCAGCTTAGGGCCCGCGGGAAATCTAGTGCTGGAATCCGGCGAGTGACTGGGCGTGACTGGCGCCGCCGTCAGACCTCAGCCGACGCGGCTTGGGCCAACAGATCGTCGGCGACCCCCCGCAGATCCGCGTCGAGATGGCCGCACAGAGCATCCCGGAGCAGCGCTCGGAGATGCTCGGCCAGCTCGTCGACCAGCCCGTCGACCCCCGGCTCGGCGGGCGCGAGCCCGGCGATCACCGCCCGCTCGAGTGATACCGCGTGAGCGGTGCGCTCCGCGAGCGCTCCGCGCTGCTTGGGCTTGGCGCAGATCACCGCCAGGCGCTGGGCAAGGCGGCCGCTCGAAGGACCTTCGGGCTCGAGCAGCGCCCGGAGCGCGAGCAGGTAGTCGGTCAGGGCTTCGAACGGCGCCAGTCGCTCACAGCCCATCTCGAAGCGAGCCAGCGCCCACGCCAGCTCATACGAGCGGGCTCGACGCGAGATCAGGTTGCAGAACGCTCGCAGCTCATCCTCCTGGCCGGCCGGGATCAGCGTCAGCAGGCGTGGTCGACCGCTGGCGCCGAACGCCACCGGGCCCCAGCTTCCCCCGTCGACCCGGGTCCACGCCACCGGACCAAGCGCGTAGCCCCCGCGCTCGAACAGCCGCAGCGCGGTCAGCAGCCGCCTGAATCGCACTCGCGCGCTCGACACCGGAGCCGGCGAGGATCGCTCCTGCGCCACCGACAGCACGGCCAGCACGTTGGGCTCGGCGGCGATCCAGCCCTCGCCATGAGCGCGCCACACCGCATCCACCGGGGCATCGCTCAGCGCGTCTCCCCTGACCAGCGACAGCCCGTCACCGAGCTCGAGCTCCGTCGTCTGCGGATCGAGCGCGACGCCCAGCAGGGGCGCGATCACGGTGGTCATGCACCGACCCTCGTAGAGCGCCCGCTCGAGCTCCCCGTAAGCGGCCTCGAATCGATGCGGGTCGAAGCCGAACTCACTGCGCTCGGCGAACACCGACCCGAGAAAGCAGCGCAGCGCAGCATCGGCCCGCTCGCGCGGGGACACCGGCAGCCGTCCCTCGCCGCATTCCCGCAGGTAGGTCTCGACGCCATCCAGGGCAGCCAGCGCCTGGGCCGCGGGCGCGTAGGTCGACAACGTCGAGAGCAGCCCCAGACGCTCCCGGATGAACGCTCCGGTCAGCGGCCGGTAGCAGTACAACGGGGCTCGCTTACCCCGCTCCGCAGTCACTTCGAAGGAGACCTCGGCTCCGCCGGCGGTCTCGGCCGCCAGCCGTCCCGCCGAGTCGGTGGTGAACGACTCGAGGATCGCGTGAAGCGTGCCGTTGCGCACGTCCCGTCGTTTCGCCCTCAGGGTGAGCCCTCCTGCCCGCCGAACGGCGGATTGCACTCCGTCATCGGTGCGCGCGCTCACAGTGCGCGCGCACAATCTCAGTGCGCGCGCTCGATCTCGGCCAGGTGGGCGACGCTGTCGCGGTCGCTGCGCTGCGTGCTGGCGCGTCCCGCGAACCATGCGTCGAGGATCTCCGCCAACCCCGCGTCGGAGGTCAGGCGCAGGCTCAGGGCCAGGACGTTGGCATCGTTCCAGCGGCGCGCGCCCTGGGCCGTCTGCCCGTCACCGCACAACGCCGCGCGGATCCCCGGCACCTTGTTGGCGGCGATCGACGCCCCGGTCCCGGTC
The DNA here is from genome assembly GCA_050999075.1 of Solirubrobacteraceae bacterium. GTDB lineage: Bacteria > Actinomycetota > Thermoleophilia > Solirubrobacterales > Solirubrobacteraceae > Palsa-465. Next base: position 3,713 of record JBPCPO010000045.1, on the reverse strand, counting down.
CAGCACGCGACCACAGCCTGCTCCGCCCGCCCCTCCGCCACGTCCCGCGCCGCCGCCTCGCTCGCCCAAGCCCAGTCCGCCCGCTCTTCGCTGGCATAGGCGCCGTGCAGAAGCGGTTCATGGCCACGACGACGTAGTTCCCCCGGCAGAGCCGCGGCGACTCCGGTCAGCTCATCCGCCGCGACCGCGACCCGCATCGGCGTCGCTCAGGCGGCCACGACCGCAGGCTCGCGCTCGGGCGACCCCGCCGGACGGCTCTGCACGCAATCGCCACTCAGCCATGCGCGCCCGTAGGCGCGCATGTCATCGATCAGGGGCAGCAGCGCGCGTCCCTTGTCGGTCAACGAGTACTCAACCCTGGGTGGCACCTCGGGATAGGTCTGGCGCTCGACGATCCCCTCCTCCTCGAGCGCCCGCAGGCGCAACGACAGCGTGCGCGGGCTGATGCCCCGCAGCGAACGCTCGATCTCGCAGAAGCGCGAGCGACCATCGGCCAAGTCTCGGATCACCAGCAGCGTCCACTTCCCACACACTATCTCCGCCGTGCGACAGACCGGACAGGTGTCGTCGGTAGCCATCTGAACATCGAGTCTAGCGCAATGCTTCACGAACTGAAGTGAGGAGCGCGCGGAGCTACGCGGCGAACCGTGGGGGCGCCGTCGATGTCCCCACGGTCGGGGCCGCCGGCGCCGGCGAGAGCGGACGCCGCCGGGTGACGGGTCCGATCGACTCGGGCGGGTGAGCGGGACTGAGCAGGTCCTCCATCGAAGTCGACGTCCGTCCCTCGGCGGCGACCAGCAGCTTGAAGTCGTGGGGGCTCGAGGCGACGCGCAGGGCGTCGTCCATCGACACCCGTCCGGATTGGTAATGGCGCAGCAGCGCCTGATCGAAGGTCTGCATGCCGTAGTACTCGCCCTCGGCGATCACCTCCCGCAGCCGTCCCGTCTGCTCGGGGTCGAGGATCATGTCGCGCGCGCGGCCGGTCACGCGCAGGACCTCGCAGACCGCAACCCGTCCGTCGTGAGCGGGCGTCGGGACCAGGCGCTGGGAGACGACGCCCTTGAGCGTCCCGGCCAGCATCGCGCGGGCCTGGCTCTGCTCGTGCAACGGGAAGAAGTCGATGATCCGGTTGACGCTCTCCGGGGCGTCGAGCGTATGCACCGTGGAGAGCACGAGGTGTCCGGTCTCGGCGGCGGACAGGGCGGTTCGCACCGTCTCCTCGTCGCGCATCTCGCCGATCAGGATCACATCGGGGTCCTGGCGCAGCACCCGGCGCATCGCCCGGCTGAACGACACCGTGTCCATCCCCACCTCGCGCTGGTTGATGATCGAGTTGCGGTCGGCGTGGAGGTACTCGATCGGGTCCTCGATGGTCACGATGTGGCGCGCCTTGGTCTCGTTGATCTGGTCGATCATGGCCGCCAGCGTCGTGGACTTGCCCGAGCCCGTCGTCCCGGTCAGGAGGATGAGCCCACGCTCCTCGCCCGCCAGCTCGGCGATCACCGGCGGCAGCCCGAGCTCGTCGACGGTGCGCACCGAATAGGGGATCACGCGCGCGGCGACCGAGATCGAGCCCCGCTGCAGGAAGGCGTTGACCCGGAAGCGGGCCAGTCCCTCCACTGAATAGGCGAAGTCGACCTCGTGGTCGCGGTCGAATTCGGCCAGCCGGTCGTGGTCGGTGAGCATCTCCCGCAACGCCCGGTCGGTGTCCTGCGGCGTCAGCGGCTGATAGGCCTCGATCGGCTCCAGACGCCCGTGAATCCGCGCGACCGGCCGCGACGCGACCTTCAGATGAAGGTCCGAGCCCTCCATGCGCACCACGTACTGAAGGGCCTCGTGAAGATCGAACATGTCGATCCCTCATCGGCCGGCCGGGCCAGCGGCTTGAGCGGCGCTGGCCCCAGGGATCGTCGGGGCGCTACGCCACGTCGCGCAGCTTCTGCGCCTCTGCCAGCGACTGCAGCTTCTTCAGCGACTGGTTCTCGATCTGGCGGATCCGCTCCCGGGTGACGTTGAAGGTGCGCCCGACCTCGTCGAGGGTGCGGGGATGCTCACCACCGAGGCCGTAGCGCAGCTCTAGCACGCGACGCTCGCGGTAGCTGAGGTTCTCGAGCGCCTCGCGTAACGCCTCCTTGGTCAGGATCTCGGCGGCACGCTCATACGGCGACTCGGCCCGCTCGTCGGCGATGAACTGGCCGAACTCCGACTCCTCCTCGTCGCCCACCGGCTTCTCGAGCGACACCGGGGCCTGGGCCGAGCGCTTGATCGACTCGACCTCGTCGGGCTCGATCCCGGTCACCTCGGCGATCTCCTCGGCGGTCGGCTCGCGGCCGAGCTCGGTGACGAGCTTGCGCTCGGCCCGCCCGATCTTGTTGAGCTTCTCGACCACGTGCACCGGGATCCGGATCGTGCGGGCCTTGTCCGCCAGCGCGCGGGCGATGGCCTGACGGATCCACCAAGTCGCGTAGGTGGAGAACTTGAAGCCCTTGCGGTAGTCGAACTTCTCCGCCGCGCGGACCAGGCCGAGCGTCCCCTCCTGGATCAGGTCCAGGAACGGCAGGCCCTGGTTGCGGTAGTTCTTGGCGATCGAGACCACGAGCCGAAGGTTCGACTCCACCATCTTCTGCTTGGCGTCGAGATCCCCGCGCTCGATCCGCTTGGCGAGGTCGACCTCCTCCTGAGCGGTCAGCAGACGCACCTTGCCGATGTCCTTCAGGAACAGCTGCAGGGAATCGGTGGTCATGTCCGGCTTGAGGTCGAGCGCGGTCTTGGGCTTGCGCCGGGCGCGCTTGTCCGGTGCGCGCTCCACCTCCGCCGCGGAGATCGCGGGATCGACCTCCTCTACGAGCTCGATCTCGGCTCGCTCCAGAAAACCGTGCAGCTCCTCGACGTCGGCTTCGTCGAGATCGAGCTCGGATACCGCGCCCGAGATCTCCGCATAGGTGAGCACGCCGAGCTGCTGGCCGCGATTGACGAGGCCCTTGATCTCTTCGAGTTCCTGTAGTTCCGCTACTGACATCTGATTCCGGTTCCCTTCGCCGTCGCGCGCGCCCGCAAGCTCTGCCGGCGCTGAAGATTATGAGAGCGCAACACGTACCAGGACGCACACCCGCAACTCAAACATACGCCCAGTATAGACGCTACATTTTCCATGAATTCAATCGTGTGGAGCGCGGCTTGCGGGTCGGTCGACCCGAGCGCTTGGCTCCGGCACCGCGTTCGCGGCGTCCAAGTTCACAACTAGTACATCGAAGGGGGCGAGCAGTTTCACGACCCCAGCCCATTTTGCGGCCCGGAAGTCCCATTTTGGGGTTCGGCACGCTCATCGCTGCCTGCGGGTTTCGTATACTCCGCGCCTACCAAGCCGAACGGCTGCCCGTCCGCGGGCGGCCGGCGGGGGAACCACCCGCGGTCCGCAAGGGCCGTAGGGGCGAATCGGTCCACCGGACCGTAGCGCTCACCAGGCGCGAGCCCGTCAGCTCACCCCGTAGGCACATCGCCACATCGTCCCGCCGCCAGACCACATCGTCACACCGCCAGCCCACAACCGTTCCCGTAGGCCAACCGTTCGGAGAACCGTCAGCTTGATCGTGAACCGTCGCGCCGTTGCTCGTCTGGCTACTTCGCTCGTACTCCTCAGCCTGCTCGCGCTGGCCGCGGCCGTGGGGGGGGGGGGGGGGGGGGGGGGGGGGGGGGGGGGGGGGGGGGGGGGG
>JBPCPO010000039.1:0-29773 GCA_050999075.1 Solirubrobacteraceae bacterium | reverse complement strand
ACGTGGCGATGTGCGCGGGCGATGTGCTGACGGAGCACGGGTTGAGCGGCTATCCGAAGACGTCAGGGTCACGCGGCATCCACGTGAACGTCCGGATCGAGCCCAACTGGGATTTCACCGAGGTCCGCCGCGCCGCCCTGGCCCTCGCTCGTGAGATCGAGCGGCGCCTTCCCGACCAGGCGACCTCTGCCTGGTGGAAGGAGGAGCGCCACGGCGTGTTCGTCGACTACAACCAGAACGCGCGCGACCGCACCGTCGCCTCCGCCTACAGCGTGCGGCCAACCCCCGACGCCCGCGTCTCGACCCCACTGACCTGGGACGAGGTGCCGGACGTCGAGCCCGGAGACCTGCGGCTGGACACGGTGCCCGGCCGGGTGGCCCAGCGCGGGGATCCGAGCGCCCAGATCGACGCTCACGCCGGCTCGCTGGACGCGCTGCTGGAGCTCGTGCGCCGCGACGAGGAGGACGGCCTCGGGGACGCCCCGTGGCCCCCGCACTTCCGCAAGCAGCGCGGGGAGCCCAAGCGGGTGCAGCCGAGCCGCGCGCGGGGGAAGCCGTCCGAGGATTGACCTCGAGCGGCGGCTACGCTGACATCTGCTCCAGCCGGCACTCCCGTGGCGGCTTGTCCTCGCGCCAGCGGAGAATCTTGGTACCGTGGCGGATGCGTCCGCCGCTGGCATGGTCGAAGGTGACCTCGACCACCAGCTCGGGGCGCAACTCGATCCACTCGAGCTCCTTGTCGCTCTTCCACCGACTCGGATCGCCGTGGCCGCGCTGGCCGGTCGCCAGCGGCGCCAGCCGGTCCACCAGGGCCCGCTTCTCGGCGGCCCGCAGCCCGGAGGAATGACCCACGACCCGCAGCTCCGCGCTGTCGTCGTACAGGCCGAGCATCAGCGAGCCGACCGTGCTGGGCTCCTTTCCCGGCCGGTAGCCGACCACGACGGCATCGATCGTCCGCAGGCGCTTGACCTTCACCATCCCGGTGCGCTGGCCGGGACGGTAGGGCGCCTGGACATCCTTGGCCACGACACCCTCGCCGCGACGCAGCCACGGCTGCGCCTCCGAGGTCAGGCGGGTCAATGCCGTCACCGCGATCGGCCCCGCGAACAGGAGATCCTCCAGCGCTGCACGCCGCTGCGCGAACGGAGAGCCCAGCAGCTCCTCGTCCCCGTGGGCGAGCAGGTCGAACGCGACGTAGCGCGCCGGGGTCCGCTCCGCCAGCATCGAGATTCGCGACTGGGCGGGGTGAATCCGCTGCTGGAGCGCCTCGAAGTCCTGGCCGGGATCACCTTCCTCGCCCTCCCCGGCATCGTCGATCACGATCTCGCCGTCGAGGACGTACCGGCCGGCCGGGAAGGCGAGCTCGGGGAAATAGCGCCCCAGCGGCTTGCCTGAGCGCGACTGGAGCACCAGCGTCGCTCCGTCGACGAACGCGATGGCCCTGAAGCCATCGTACTTGGGCTCATAGGCCCATTGCTCGCCGCACGGAAGCTCGCCCCTTGACCGGGCGAGCTGGGGCTCGATCGGAGGCTTCAGCGGCAGCGCCAAGACGCCTGCGATCGTACCGCTACGATCCTCGTGGATGCCCGCAGAGCACGCCACCGACGCCGAGGAGGAGTACCTCCAGACGGTGTTCTGGCTATTCGAGGCGGGGCTTTCGATGACCGCGGCCAACGTCTCACGGGCCATGCAGCTGGCGCCGCCGACCGTGCACGAGATGCTCGGACGCCTGGAGCGCCACGGCTACATCGCGCGCAACGCCGAGCGGACGATCGCCTTCACGCCGTCGGGACGGGAGCACGCCGAGCGGATCGTCAGCCGCCACCGGATGATCGAGCGATTCCTGACCGACGTCGTCGGGGTTCCGTGGGACGACGTGCACGAGGAGGCCGAGCACCTGGAGCACGCCATGACCCCGCGCTTCGAGGCCTACGTCCGGTCCGCCGTCGGTGACGCCAGGACCTGTCCCCACGGCCATCCGATCCGCGTCGGCGAGCGGATCGACGGGGTGCCGCTGGCCGACTGCGAGCCGGGAGCCGAGGTCACGATCCTCCGGTTCGAGAACGAAGCCGAGGATCTCCTGCACTACCTCAAGCAGGCCGGCATCGAGCCTGGGCTCAGGGCGCAGGTCGCCGCCAACGACGGCGACCTGGTCACCGTGCACAGCGACGGCGCCACGGCCACCGTGACCGCCAGCGTCGCCGAGACGGTCTCGGTGCTCGCGAGCCCCTCGCCGCCGGCGCGGATCGCCCTCCCCGAGCAGCTCGTGCTCGGACGCGAGCGCTACGGCCGCTGAACCCCTACTGCGCGGTCGAGCACCAACCCGCCTAGCGGAAGCGACGCGCCGAGTACGGGACGCCTACTGATTGCCGTACCCCCCGTTCACCTTCCAGCTGCCGTTCTCCCGGACGAGCTGCAAGCTGCTGGTATGGCCGCCCACGAACCGCACCGACGCGCTGGCCCTGTTCCCGTGCGTCGTGACGCCCAGCACCGAAGCTCCCTTGACCTGGCCGAACACGGTCAGGCCGACGCCCCCGGCCTGCGTGAACGCCTGGCCGAGGGCATCTTTGCAGGAGGCTCCGGCGAACAGCTGGCGTAGTGCCGCCGCGCTGAGCAGCGAGCACGTCTGGGCGCTGTCGGCGTTGCCCACCGCGCTGAGGAAGGCCTTGGCGGTCTGCCCGGCAGAGCTGGCGCCTCCACAGCCGGCGAGCGCGATCGCCGCCAGTGCGGCGGCACATGGGCGCGTCCAGGGCATGCGCGGTCCGGGTCCTATGGCCGCTGAGCCCCACCCGCGGCCAGAGCCGCGGGAGCGCCGAGCCAGCTGCGCAGCTGCTCGTAGATCGCCGGGTGGTTGAGCAGGTCGAAGTGGTTCGCGGCGCCCACGTGGTGATAGTGCTCGACCGGGAAGCGCATCCGCTCTGCGCCCCGGCCATGAGCCCAAGCGCTCGAGCGCAGGACCAGCATGTCGCCGACGATCCGTCCGATCGGCGTGGCGGGCTCGCGCGATAGGGTCGCGCAGACGAAGTAGTGGTTGGCGCCGGCCAGGAAGGGGATCTCGTTGCCGGTGTTGAGCAGGAAGGCGTCGGGGTCCTGGTCCAGCCAGTCGTCGTCGAGCAGATAGCCGAAGCGCAGATCCTTGATCCCCGCGCTGCGGGCGTTGAGGCCCTGAGCCAGTGCGCGCGTCGGGCCGATCAGATTCAGCGCTGCGCTGGCCACGTTGACCGCCTGCTCCAGCGGAGCCCCACCGTGAGGCGCACCGAGCGTGAACACATGGCGGACCCTGGCCGTCCATTCGCTCCCTCCCTCCACGGCGTAGTGGCACGCGCTGCGGCAGACCAGCCCACCCATGGAGTGACCGAACAGGGCGATCTCCTGCAGCTCCACCGGCCAGTTCGCGCTCACGAGATCGAGCTGTCGGGCGAGCTCGCGCCCGTTCTCCGACACATGGCGGCCGCTGTTGTAGCGGATGTAGAGCGGCGTGTAGCCGAGCTGCGCCTGGAGCGCGGCGCCGTAGGGGACACGCGTGGAGGCCCCCAGCCTCCACGTGTCATCGGTCTCGCCCAGGCCGTGCACGAACACGGCCAGGCGCGGGGTCGCGTCCGGAAAGGCCTGCGCGAGACCCTCGCGGCTGCTCGGAACGTCGCACTGCCGGCGACGGATCGTCAACGGCACCGCGAGCGGGCTGGCGCGCCGCGCCAACGTGTCCCCGAACGCGCCGTTGAGGGCTCCCACGAGGGCGCGTCCCGCGGCGCTGCGCTCGATCGATGGCGCGTCGTGGCGCCGCCGCGCGCTGAGCACCCGGCTGCCCGCGTGCACGAGCTCCTCGAGCCCCTCCTGCGCCGCCCCGTAGGCCCCGGCGGCGATCCGGTCGTGGATGACCTTCACCGGCGCGGCGGCGGGACCGATGGCCCTGAACACGTTCTGCGCAATCGCGGTGTGCATGCCGCGCGCCTGGTCAGTGACGCCGCTGACGGCGTCCTGCGCCAGCTCGCCCAGCGCCAGGACCTCCTCAGATCGCATCCGTGCCGGCCGCGGCGGAGCCCAGCTCGGCGTAGGCGTCGGCCAACCGACTGACTCCCTCCTCGATCTCCGCCGGGGTCACGCCCGAGTAGGCCAGACGCAGGCTCGAGGCGGCGCCCTCGAGCACGAAGTCAGCGCCCTTGACGAACTGGACCCCGCGTTGGGCGGCGGCGGTGAACAGAGCGCTGACGTCGGTTCCGGCCGGGAGGTCGACCCACAGGAAGTAGCCCCCCTGGGGCGCGATGAAGCGGGCATCCGGGAGCGCTCGCTCGAGCGCCCCGCACAGAGTCTGAGCCCGCTCGCGCAGGGCGAGCTTGACCGTCTCGATCGAACGCTCTAGGAATCCCGAGCGGCAGAACTCGTTGACGATCCCCTGCGAGACCATGCTCGGCGAGATGTAGGCGCCGGTGGCGAGCTTGGCGATCCGCGCGATCAGCTCCGCCGGCCCGACGAGATAGCCCACCCGGATTCCCGGGCAGATGGTCTTCGAGAACGAGGACGCGTAGACCACCCGCTCAGCGTCCATCGACAGCATGGTCGGCAACGGCGAGCCCTCGAAGCGCAGCGCCCCGTACGGGTCGTCCTCGAAGATCGTGAACTCATGCGAACGGGCGACCTCGATCAACCGCTGGCGCTTGGCCCCCGACAGCGTGTAGCCGGCGGGATTCTGGAAGTTGGGGATGATGTGGGCCAGCTTCGGCTTTCGCCCGACGAGCAGCGCGTGCTCCAGGTCGACCAGATCGATTCCGTCCGGCTCGAGCTTCACCATCCGGACCTCGGCTCCGCGTCCCCGGAGCGAGAGCAGCGTGCGATCGTAGGTGGGTCGCTCGACGATCACCGCCTCCCCCGGCGCCACCATGGCGTCGAACAGGAACGCGTCGGCCTGCATGGAGCCGTTGGTCACCAGCACCTGCTCGGGGGCAACCTGGTGGTGCTCGGCGATCCAGCTGCGCAGGGGCAGATACCCGACCGAGGTGCCGTAGCCCGTCATCCCGCCCGGATCGGCGGCGAACGCGCGCTCGGCGGCGGTGCGCAGCCCATCCACGTCGACGATGTCGAGCGAGGGGGCGCCGCGGGCGAACGAGATCGGCGTGCTCATGCCATGGAGACTACGACGTTTGCGGTTGGGGGCCCGCAGGCCCCCAACCGGGGCACAGCCGAGACCCGGACGCCGGTGGCCCATCCGCCCCCCGGGCCACCGGCCGGTGGCGCGCCCTCAGCCGGTGCGCAGCAGCGAGACCGCAAGCTCGGCGACCTTGGTCGGGGTATCGCCGACGCGCGCGCCCGCGTCCTGCAGCGCCTGCGCCTTGGCCGTGGCGGTCCCCCTGGACCCGGAGACGATGGCGCCGGCGTGGCCCATCGTCTTGCCCGGCGGTGCCGTGAACCCGGCGATGTAGGCCACGACGGGCTTGGTCACGTTGGCGAAGATGAACTGCGCCGCGCGCTCCTCGGCGTCGCCACCGATCTCACCGCACATGACGATCAGCTCGGTCTCGGGGTCGTCCTGGAACATCGCGATCACGTCGATGAAGTCGGTGCCCGGGACCGGGTCCCCACCGATGCCCACGATCGTCGAGTTGCCCAGACCGCATGCGGCGAGAACGTTTCCGATCTGGTAGGTCAAGGTGCCCGAGCGCGACACGACCCCGACGTTGCCGGGCTGGAAGAACGTCGCCGGGATGATCCCGACCGTCGCCTGTCCGGGAGAGAGGATGCCCGGACAGTTGGGACCGACCAGCCGCGAGCGGCCGTTCTTCCTGATGATGTTGAACACCCGCAGCTCGTCGTGGGCCGGAATACCCTCGGTGATCGCGATGATCAGCTCGATTCCGGCATCCTCGGCCTCGAGGATCGAGTCGGCGGCGTGGCGTGGCGGCACGAACACCATGGCGGCGTTGGCGCCCGTGGACGCCACCGCGGCGTGAAAGGTGTCGTAGACCGGGATCCCCTCGACGTCCTGGCCGCCCTTGCCGGGGGTCACGCCGGCCACCACCTGGGTTCCGTAGTCGCGATTGCGCAGGGAGTGGAACCTGCCCTCGCGCCCGGTGATGCCCGAGACGCACAACCGCGTCTCGGTGCCGACGAGGATGCTCACCGGGCCGCCAGCTCCACGACCCGGCGCGCGGCGGCGTCCATCGTCGCCTCGGTGTGCACTCCCGGCAGGTTCGCCTCCGCGAGCAGGCGCCGGCCCTCCTGGTCGTTGGTGCCGTCGAGGCGCACCACGAACGGCACCTGCGGGTTGATCCGGGCGAAGGCCGCGATCAGCCCCCGCGCCACCTCGTCGCAGCGGGTGATGCCGCCGAAGATGTTGAACAGCACGGCCTTGACCTTGGGGTCGGACAGGATCACCTCGACCGCGTCGGTGATCGCCTGCGCCTTGGAGCCGCCGCCCGCGTCGAGGAAGTTCGCCGGGGCGCCCCCGGCGAGGGCGACGACGTCGAGCGTCGACATCACCAGCCCCGCGCCGTTGCCGAGGATTCCGATGTCCCCGTCGAGCTTGACGTAGGTGAGGCCCCGGGCGGAGGCCATGCGCTCCTGCGGATCCTCCGCGGAGGGGTCGCGCAGCTGCGCGTTTTCGGGATGGCGGAACAGCGCGCTGGCGTCGAGGGTCACCTTCGCGTCGAGGGCCCTCACCTCGCGGGCACCGCGCTCGCCGCCGTCGAATACCCCCGGAGTGACGATCATCGGGTTGACCTCGACCAGCGTCGCCTCCTCGAGGATGAAGACGTCGTAGAGCCGGGCGAGCATCGTCGCGACCGCGGCCACGACATCGGCGTCCACCCCCGCCTCGTAGGCGAGCCGGCGGCCGTGGAAGCCCTGAAACCCGAGCAGGGGGTCGACGTGCAGGCGGGCGATGGCACTCGGATCCTCACGGGCTACCGCCTCGATGTCGACTCCACCACGGGTCGAGAGCATCACCAGGGGCGCCTTCTCGGACCGATCGAAGGTGACCGACGCGTAGTACTCACAGGCGATCTCCGAGGCGGCCTCGATCCACAGCTCGGACACCGTCAGGCCCCCGATGTCCATGCCCAGGATCGCCTGCGCGTGGCGAGCGATTTGCTCGCGATCAGCGGCGATCTGGATGCCGCCGGCCTTGCCGCGGCCTCCGATCTGCACCTGCGCCTTCACCATGCACGGGTACCCGATCTCGTGCGCCGCGGCCAGCGCCGCCTCGACCGTGCCGGCCGGTCTGCCCTCTGGAACCGGGACCCCGTGGCGCGCGAACAGCTGCTTGCCCTGGTACTCGAGCAGGTCCATTGGGGGTCGGAACTGTATTCGATCGTCCTCCGTGGCATCATGCGCGCGCTATGGCGATGCCGAAGAACGTCTCGTTTGTCACGTTTGACGTCTACGGCACCCTGATCGACTGGGAGACGGGAGCCTTCGCCGCGTTCAGCGCCGAAGCGCAGCGCGACGGGTTCACGATCGACCGCGACGAGCTGATTCCGCTCTTCCACGAGGTCCAGCAGCAGATCGAAGCCGGCTCCTACGAGCTCTACGCCGAGGTGCTCCGCCGCACCGCGGTCCAGATCGCCAAGAAGCTCGCCTGGCCGCTGGAGCCCTCACGCTCTGGCTTCCTGCCCGATTCCGTGCAGCGGTGGCGACCGTTCAAGGAGACCAACCCGGTGCTGACCAGGTTGGCCAAGAAGCGCAAGATCGGCCTCATCTCCAACATCGACGACAAGCTGCTCGGGCAGACCCGACGCCACATCCCGCTCGACTTCGATCTCGTGGTCACCGCCCAGCAGGTGCGCTCCTACAAGCCCGACGCGGCCCACTTCACCGAGTGCGAGCGCCGGATGGGGACCAAGAAGGGCTGGGTGCACGTCGGTGCCAGCTATTACCACGACGTCGAGCCGTGCCTGAAGAAGAAGATCCCCGTGATCTGGGTCAACCGCGCCAAGCAGCAGCTCGAGCCGGGCCAGAGGAAGCCCGACGCCGAAGTCGCGACCCTGCGCGAGGCCGCCAAGCTGATCGAGGCCAAGGCCGTCGCCAGCTGATCACCCGGGGCGGGTCAGTCCGAGCCAATCATGGCGGAACTGGTGCCTCAGCCCGAGCTGATCACCGCGATCGTGTCCCCGGCGGCAACGGACGCCCCCACCGCGACCGGCAGGTCGGCGATCGTCCCCGATTTGTGCGCGGTGATCTCGTTCTCCATCTTCATCGCCTCGATCACGCACACCAGCGCGCCCTCCTGCACCTCGGCGCCGGCTTGCACGGCGACCTTGAGCACCGTGCCCTGGAGCGGCGAGGAGAGCGCGTCATCGCCCTTCTGCGCGGCGCCCTCGTCCTCCGCGGCCTCAGCCCGCTGCCGGCGCGGCGGCGGGCGCAGTGCTCCCTGTCGCGGCGCCGCCATAGGGGCACCGTTCGTGGCGGCCTCGCCACCCTGCGATGGCGGCCCAATCACCCTGACCTCGAAGCGCCGGCCCGAGACCTCGACGGTATAGGCCCGCTGAACCTGCTCTTCTGCCTCCGCGGACGATCCGGCGCCCCCACTGCCGGCGGGAAACGCGAGCGCCTGACACCACTCCCGGTCTTCGATCAGGTCACGGCAGGTTTCCGCCTCGGACCACTGGCGTGTCTGCAGGATCGCCTCGTGGAAGGGCAGCAGCGTCCGCACGCCCTCGATCTCGTACTCCCGCAGGGCGCGCACCATCCGCGCGGTCGCCTGCTCACGATCGACATCCCACACGATCAGCTTCGCGATCATCGGGTCGTACATGGGTGATATCTCAGACCCCGGCCCCACGCCCGAGTCGACCCGCACGCCCGGACCGGCCGGCTCTCGGTAGCCGGCGATGACGCCGGGGGCAGGGGCGAAGTTCCGGCTCGCGTCCTCGGCGTTGATCCGGCACTCGATCGCGTGGCCGCGCAGGACCACATCCGACTGGGCGATCGACAGGGGCTCACCGGCGGCGACCCGGATCCCCTCCTTGACGATGTCGATCCCCGTCACCATCTCGGTGACGCAGTGCTCGACCTGGACGCGCGTGTTCATCTCCAGGAAGAAGTACTCGCCGTCCTGCAGCAGGCCCTCGATCGTGCCCGCCCCGGTGTAGCCCACGGCCGCCGCGGCGTCGGTCGCGATCGCACCGATCCGCTCGCGCAGCTGCGCGTCCACCGCCGGCGCCGGCGCTTCCTCGAGCAGCTTCTGATGGCGGCGCTGCAACGAGCAGTCGCGCTCCCCCAGATGGATCACGTTGCCATGCGTGTCGGCCAGCACCTGGACCTCGACGTGGCGCGGGTCGGAGAGGTAGCGCTCGAGGTACACGGTCGGGTCGGAGAAGAACTTCTCCCCCTCGCGGGCCGCGCCTTCGAACGCCTCGCCCAGCTCGTCCTCGTCGAGCGCCACCCGGAAGCCCTTGCCGCCGCCCCCACCCGTGGCCTTGACCGCCACCGGATAGCCGATCGTCTCGGAGATCAGCCGGCGCGCGTCCTGCACGCTCGCCACCGGCTCGGTGGTTCCGGGCACGATCGGCACGCCGGCCTTGGACATCAGCTCACGCGCGCGGGTCTTTGACCCCATGGCCTCGATCGCGCCCGGGGGGGGTCCGATGAAGGCGATCCCGTGCTCCTGGAGGGCGGCGGCGAAGCCGGCGTTCTCGGCCAGGAACCCGTAGCCGGGATGCACCGCGTCCGCGCCCGAGCGCTGCACGGCGTCGAGCAGCTTCGGGACGGCCAGGTAGCTCTCGGCGGCCGGCCCGGGGCCGAGCAGGTATGCCTCACCCGCCCGCTTGACGTGCAGCGCGTCGCGATCGAGCTCGGAGTAGACGGCGACCGTCGCGATCCCCAGCTCCTCGCAGGCACGGATGATTCTGACCGCAATCTCGCCGCGGTTGGCGATCAGGACCTTCGCGAACATGGGCCGGGCCGACTCTATCCGGCGCTCAGCGTCGACGCGAGCGCCGCGACAACCCGACCGTCGGTCGAGGTCGATTCCGGCCTACCGCTCGGGCTGCCTGGATTGATCGCGGGTGGCGCGGTCGCGGGCGGGTTGGGGGGTGGGGCCGGCTCACATGCGCGAGCAGATACAACTGCTCCTGCGCACCCACAACGAATAGCCCCGCGCGAGGAGATCGACGCGGAACCCATCAACGAACTGCAGCAGCGGGCCGCTGACCAGGACACGCTCGGGTGCTGGCTGATCGGACATCAGTGATGCCTCCTTCTCCGGCTTGACAAGAAGGCACGACTCGATCAGCCCGCCGAGAAGTATGTTGCGCTCGCGCTCGCGCTCAGCCAGCGACAGCGATCATCAGCCGAAACGCCGTCTCACAATGCGAGGTCCCAGTCAGCACAACATAGTTTGGGGCGCACCATAGGCGAGAATATGTTGCGCGCAACATATGCGGGCACGCCGTTTGTGACGCTATAGAGAACACAGCTCTGCTCGGTGTCATCGCGCGCCGCGGCGATGCGCGGCGCGCGTCTCTCGCTCAGAACGCCGCGCGCGCCAAGTTCGCCGGGCTGGTCGTCGGCTGGCTCTACGCCGGTTTCGGACTGAGCCCGCAACGGGTCCGTTGAGGCGGGTGATCACGCGCCCGCGCTACCGACAGATGCCTGAGCTGGTTGGCTTGCTGGCGCGTCGCCCGGGGATCGCGGTCGGGGTAGGCGCCTACGAGACCGGGCTGGTGGTCAGCGGTCGGGTCGAGGCGCGGCTGAAGGCGTTGGCTGAGGTCAAGACCAGTGCGCTGGTCGGCTGCCCGTTCTGACTGGACATCGGCTCTGCCGTGAGCAGAGCGCACGGGGTCAGCGAGCAGCAGCTGCAAGAGCTACCGCGATATCACGACAGCCCGGCTTTCTGGCCGCTTGAGCGCAACGTCCTGGATCTGGCGGTGGCGATGGCTCACACCCCGGCCGAGGTCCCGCCCGCACTGCTCGCCGAGCTGCGCCAACATCTTGACCAGACCCAGCTCGTCGAACTGGCCGCGGGGATCGCCTGGGAGAACTACCGGGCGCGGTTTAACCGCGTGTTCGGCGTCGGGCCGGTGGGATACTCCGCCGGATCGGTGTGCGCGGTCCCCGAGCGAGGGTCAGAAGCCGAGGATGGATAGGACCGGTTTGGTCCGCCGGCGGGTGCCGGTCGCCAACGGCTTGGATGGCGACCCCTTATGGCTGATCGCCGCGCTCGGCGACGACGCCCACTACGTGCGCAACCTCAAAGCCGACCCGCGCGTACGGATCAAGGCCCGCCCAGCTCGGCTGCGCGATGGGCGACGGATGCGCTGGCGCGCCGGTACTGCGCACCCCACGCCCGACGACGACGCCGGCGCACGCCACGGCCGGCTCGGACGCGGGCGCCCCGGCTATCGCCTGGATGGCATCTTGCTGCGCGCGCTGGCCACCGACACGCGCATGCTCACGATCCGAATTCAGCTCGATCCCGCAGACCGCTCTTCTGCGGCTTGAGTCACGTTTTCCTCCAAGAACGGGATCGCATTGCCGTCACGGCGGGGGTCGCCGGGCAAACGTGACCCGGCGGCCCGAGAGACCACCGGGCCGACAACCAGCAGCCGCTCGCTCCGGCCTCACAGACTTCCGCAAAGTCGCCGGCGGGGCAGCCAACGCACGACTGCCGCTTTGGGCGTGTGCGAGATCGAAGGAGAAGACCGTGGCCTGGGGCGTCGGCAGCTCGGGTGAGCCGGTCCGGCCGGCCAGTACGATCGCGAGGCGATGATCGACTGCCCCATGCGCTCGGACGCCGCCGAGCTGAGCGACGAGAAGTTGCTCGAGAAACTCCAGGGGTTCGGTCTGGAGGGGGGCCGCGTCGAGCTTGAGCGGCTGTGCGAGGGGGCGCTGTCGGCCGAGGAGGTCGCGAGCCCGCTGCTTGACCGCTGCGGCCCCGGCGACGGGCGACCGCATGAGGACTGGGTGTGGCTGTGCGTGCTGGAGCTGTGGCGGCGGTGGTGGCCCGAGCGGGTGTGCGTCGAGTTCCTGGGCGACAAGATCCAGGCCGGCTATGACGCACTTGAGCGCCGGGAGCAGGCGAGCGCGGCCGTGGTCTGGCTGGACGCCTGGGCCGACGTGCTGCGTCTGTGCGACATGACCGGCATCGACTCGATCCGGGGATTCGATGACCGCTTTCCGATGTACCAGTCGCTGTTCAATTGGAGCCAGGACCTGGAGGACGCACTGTGGAACGCGGGGCTCGAGGATCGCGAGCTCCTGCGCGTGCGGATCGCGGTGTGCGAGGAGGCGCTGCGACGGTTCCCAGACGAGAGCCAGCTGATGGTCGAAAACCGCCGCCGCGCGCTGGCGGAGTCCTACTTCGAGCTGGGCCAGACCGAGAAGGCCGAAGCGCTGTTTGAACGTTGGCTTGGGGCTGACCCCTGCTGGGGCTGGGGGTGGATTGGCTGGGCCGACCTGCACTTCTTCACACACGACCGCCCCCAGGACCACGCCCGTGCCGAGGAGCTGCTCCGTCGCGGATACTCCTCGCCCGGCGTCAGGGACCGGGAGGACATCGCCGACCGGCTCGTGCTGCTCTACTGCGAGTCCGGGCGCGACCAGGAGGCCCAAGCGCTGGCTGCCGAGACCAAGCGACCCAGCTGTTCGAGCTTGGGGGTGAGCGTGAGACGAGCTATGGAGCTGAGCGACGCCGGCGACCACACGGTCGTGCGCGACACGGCAACTGCCAGCTTTGAAGGCGAGGGGTTCCGGCTTGACCGGATGACGCAGATCGTCGAGGCGCTCGACGTCGCGAGGCCGTCGATACTTCCCAGGCGGGTGACCAAGGTGCCGCGCAACGTCCCGTGCCCGTGCGGAAGCGGTCGCAAGTACAAGAAGTGCTGCGGCAACAGCGCATACGTCGATGGCTGAGTACGGCGCATGGAATCGGAAGGGAGCGACGCTGAGCGATGTCACCGCGCTGAAGGAGTACGGTGTCGACGCGGAGTTCATTACAAGAGGCATAAGGTCGGGAGACTTGGAGTACCGGGAAGGCTCGACCTGGGGGAACCCGTATTTACGTCTCCTGCGAGACCAACTGGAAAGGTACATAGCCAAAGAGCGTGGAAGTGACTACTTGGCGCTCGTCAAGGCCAAGACCGAGCTGCAATCGATTCGGAAGGAGCGGCGAGGTCTCGAGCAGCGACTCGGCGAGCTGCAAGAGCGCGAGGCGGCCCTTCAGGAGCTTTTTGCGGAAGCCTCATAGATAACCCCTGCGCGTGCAAACAGCTCGGCTGCCCAGGATTGCACGGAGACGTCCGCGACGCTGACGCTGGCTCCCCCTTTGTCGCCTTTGGGATCGCGAAACGACGGCTTCTGCTTCGAGGGCCAGCGGTCTGGAAGCGGCAGCCCGCCGGCTGTCGGAGCCGGTCCTTCATTGGCTTAGGCGCGCGCTTTACCGGATTGCGGTCTTCTGGATTTTGGGGGTCAAACTGGCACATAACGAAGTACTATTAGGGCCCGGTAGATAAACAAGTTGTCGTTTGAGGCGCCCTATTCATCTACGAACCCTGCTGCGGACGGGCCGGGCTACTGGTCAGGCCCAACCGACGCGCCGCGGCGTTCTTGCAGCCATTCGGCGAGCATGAACTCCACGCTCTCGACCAGGGCGAACACCAGCGAGGCACCGAACGCGGCGCCAAACCAGGCCCACGCGCCACTGAACACTGCGGCGAGCCCGCGGGCGGCTGCGATCGCGAGCACGATCGATACGAAAGCCAGCGCGGTCCCGAGCAGGACGACATCATCAGAGCCCTTCTCCAGCGGAGATCGAAACCCGCCGGTGGCTACCCCTTCCAACCCGCCAAACGCGACGACGGCGCCCAGCCCGAAGACGATCAGATCGCCAAACCGCGGCGACCCTCGACCAAGTTCGACGGCGCCGAAGCTCGCCGTGATCGTCACCGAGTACCCAAACGCGGTCGCGTTTCCACCCAGCGACTCGCCCAGACCGCAGACCAATCGCGCGCGCACACCACGCGGGTGTGGCGCACGCCTCGCGTCCGGCGCATCGTTGTCGGCCATCGCCCACCGATTCGACGCCTGTCGGCGACTTCCCCCTGCCAGAGCGCGTGCCGACCACGAATTGCTTGCGCTCCACGTCGGCGCGCGGAAAATTGCCGCTGCGCCGATGAGAAACGCACGGTGCCGCGGTCTGTAGCTTTCGTGACCGCGGATAGGATTCCCCCGATGGCCGTCGTTTGCGTTCGAGGAGCTTTGCGCACGCTCGCAGGCGGGCGCGCGGAGCATGAACTCGAGGGCGCGACGGTACTCGAGCTGCTTCGGGCGCTCGAGGTCGACCACCGGAACATTGGCGGATGGGTCCTCGACGAGCGTGGTCTGATTCGCCGCCACATCAATGTGTACGTCAACGGCGAGCGTGGGGGCGAGACGACCGCGGTACGGTCCGCGGACCGGATTGAGGTAGTGCCGGCGATAACAGGAGGCTGAGACATTGACCGAGCTTGTGATCGGAACGAAAAAAGGCCTGTTCCTGCTCGAAGGCGAGCCGGATCATGGTTTTGAGATCACGACGCGCGCGTTTGCCGGCGAGCCGGTCGACTTCGCGACGCGCGATCCCCGCAGCGGACGGCTGCTTGCGACCGTGACCTCGCCGTTCTACGGTCCGAAGATCTTCTACACCGACGACGATCCGGGCGTCGCGTGGCAGCAGGCCGACGGCGTCGCCCTGCCCCAAGGTGGCGATCAGACGCTCGAGCGGATCTGGGTGATCGCCCGTGGCGAGGCCGACGCGGTCCTGTACGCGGGGGGAGATCCCGGAGTCCTGTTCGAGAGCCATGACGGCGGAGCGAGCTGGGAGATCAACGCCGGACTGTGGGAGCAGCCGTCGCGCCCGCACTGGCAGCCGGGCGGCGGCGGGCTTTGCCTGCACTCGATCTGCACCTGGCCTGAAGATCCCGACAAGCTGGCCGTCGCCGTCTCGGCCGCCGGCATGTGGCTGACCGAGGATGGCGGCAGGACCTGGGGGCGGGGCAACGGGGGGCTCAACCCGCGGTACCTGCCCGAGGACGCGCTCAAGGATGAGAACGCGGGTCGCTGCGTGCACCACGTCGAGCGTGCGCCCGGGCAACCGGACCGGATGTTCATGCAGTTCCACGGGGGCGTCTACCGCTCCGACGACGCGGGCAAGAGCTGGACCGACATCGGTGGCGGTGGGCTCCCATCTGATTTCGGCTTCCCGCTGACGGTCGACCCGGCCGATCCCGACAGTGCCTACGTCATACCGCTCGTCGCCGACATGGATCGCGTTACCCCCGACGGGCGCGTGCGCGTCTATGAGACTCGCGACGCGGGCTCCAGCTGGGCGCCCCGCGGAGACGGCCTGCCGGCGCAGCACGCCTACCTGACGGTGCTGCGGCAGGCGTTCAGCCGCGCCAAGGACGGCGAGCAGCTCCAGCTCTACTTCGGCGCCACCTCCGGTGATCTATTCGGCTCGGGCGATGCCGGTGCCACCTGGACGACAGTCGCGACGCGGCTGCCTCCAGTGTTCTCGGTCGTCGCCATCTAACCGACTCGGCGAGCTGGCCGGCCAGACGGGCGCTTCCGCGACCGCGGCAGAAAGCGGCGGTGGGCGACCGCAACTCGTGAGCGGCAACGCGGTCGTCCGGTGCGGAGACGAGCTGCGCGGTGGACGCGCCTGCTCTCAGTTTGAGCTGCCGCCGGAGGTGGGTCGGTCTGGCGGAAACGCCCCCCCGTAGTGCGTGAAAACGAGGACATGGTCCGGGATGCCCGGTCGGGTGATCCGCGACCTGGGGACGCTGCCCCAACCGGTACCGCGCCCCCGGGAGGAAGCCCATGAACGAGATCGCTCGTCCAGGTCGCATCTCAGACGCCGACGCCGACGCCGTCTTGGATCAAGGGGCGCACGCCGACTTCGAGATCTCGACGGTGCTGAGGCTTCCGCCTTCTCATGGCGTTCCGGAGGCGGGCCGCGGCCGCGGCTGCGTTGGCGTATCTGAGCAGACCCAGGAGCGGGCCGCATCGGGGTGCGCCGGCTGCTTATCGATCCGGATGCGAAGCCGGCGGTCGTGGACTTTTGGTCACAAGGGTGTTCATTTGGGGGATCGCGCACCGACCAGGTGCAGTTGACATCTGACGGTGGCCACCTCCGCCGTGTTCGTGGTCGTGGGCCATCAGGCGCAACAGTCCTCGCGGCAGGCGTCTGCGGCATCAAGACCGGGCATCGACCCGCAGCACGTGTCGTGTCCCCGCCAGCCGTCGCGCCCCTCCTTCAGGGCGATGGCGGCGATCGCCAGCGCGGCCACCGGATCAAGCCAGGAAAGTCCGATTCCCGCGCCGGCGAGCGCGATCAGCGCCGCGGCGGCTTGGACAGCGCACATCAAGTTCTGGATCCCCTCCCCGGACGTCGCCCCAGAGTCCAGCTCGCGTCCCAGACGCAGCTTGACCCAGCCCAACAAAGGCATCAACACAATCGCACTGAGCGTCAGCGCGACCGCGAGGACGGTGGCGTGAGTGTCGCCGCCGTTGATGAGCTTGCGGGTCGCCTCGGCGACGAAGAACGGCGCGAGCACAAAGAAGCTGGCCGCCACCCAGCGTTGCGCTCGGGCTTCGCTGGTGGCTGACAGGGTCCGTCGGCCCGTGAAGCGCCAGACGACGATCAGTGCGGCGAGCGCCTCAACAAACGAACTGGCGGCCCACGTGACCACCCCGATGCTGTGGGCGTGCAGGCCGGCGACGATACCGACGATGCCCTCGACGCTCATCCAGGCGAGGCTGGCCCAGGCCAGCGCCTTGGCGCGCCGGGCGGCGCGCAGCCACCTTTCGCTGCGGACCGGCGTCTCGTCCTCGCGGGCGACTGACTGAAATACTGGCAGTTCAGTCGTGCTCATGCAACCGTCCCGGCGCTGTCCAACAGGCCGGTCAGCAACCGCCGGCCAGATGATGTGAGCGAGTACAGGACCATCTTGCCGTCGCGGCGGATGCGTGCCAGACCGCGCGACCAGGGCCACAGCAATCGTCAGACGAGTGGGATCTGAAAGCGCCTTCGCCTGAGCCGCAAGCGTGACCCCCTACGTCTTGGTCCAAACGACCGCGGCGCAGCCGCTCAGCCTTTTCGAGGTCAAGACACAGGAGATCGCAGTGATCATCACCCACACGCCCATTCTAACGTTCGTCAAAACGTCGTAGCGACTGATCGTGGGTGGGGGCGCACCCTGAACTGAGGGTCGTGCCTCCTGGTTTCGGGGAAGGGGAACCGCTCGAGACGTCAGTGAGCCTCGTTGAGCGCGGTGATGAGGTCAGCGATGCAATCGGAGATCGTGTCGCGGATCTGGGAACGGTGTCGATGGGTTGGCCTGAGGGGTCGGGGAGCTCCCAGGATGTAGCGCTTGCCGGGTGAGCATGATCGCGAAGTAGGCCAGCAGCGGTATCGCGATCCGGGCCACAGCCCGATGTGAAAGCTCTGGCCGTGCAGGCCAGGCGACTGGGGCCTGAAGAGACGCCTGCCGACCGCAAGCGTCCGCCCAGGCACAGCGCGGCCTACGCGGGTCGGTGCCGGCCGGGCTGGCCGCCGCTAGCTCGCGCCGCGACCATCCCGGCCCCGACGGTGTCGTTGGTGGCCTCGTCGATCAGGATGAAGCTCCCGGTGGTCCGGTTGCGCGCGTAGGGATCGACGATCAGCGGCGTGCTGGTCCGCAGACGCACGCGGCCGATCTCGTTGAGCTCCAGCCGATCGGCGTCCACGTGGGCGAGCGTGTTGACGTCCACCCGGTGCTCGAGCTCCTCCACGACCGCCCGCGCGGTCCGGGTCGTGTGCTTGATCGCGTAGCGGGCTCCGGGTCGCAGGGCGCGATCGCTCATCCAGCAGATGACCGCCGTCAGCGAGCTCGAGGGGGTCGGGGGATCGTCCGCGGCGACGATCATGTCGCCGCGGGAGACGTCGAGGTGATCGGTGAACCGCAGCGTCACCGACATCGGCGGGAAAGCTGCCTCCAGCCCGGCGGTCAGCGTGTCGATGGCGGCGATCCGGGTCCGCAGGCCACTCGGGAGGACCATCACCTGGTCCCCGACCCGCGGCACGCCGCTCGCGACCTGGCCGGCGTAGCCGCGGTAGTCGTGATGATCGTCGCTCATCGGGTTCATCGGGCGGATCACCCACTGGACGGGGAAGCGAAGATCAGTCAGGTTGCGATCGGAGGCGATGACCACGTGCTCGAGGTGGTCCAGCAGCGCCGGTCCTGTGTACCACTCCATCGCGTCCGAGCGCGCCACCACATTGTCACCGTGCAGGGCCGAGATCGGGATGAAGGTGATGTCGGCGATCTCCAGACGCGCCGCCCACTCGGTCAGCTCGTCGGAGATCCGCTCGAACACCGCCTCCTCGTAGCCCACGAGATCCATCTTGTTCACGCACACGACCAGGTGCGGGATCCGCAGCAGCGAGGCGATGTAGGCGTGGCGGCGGGTCTGCTCGCTGACCCCGATCCGCGCGTCGACCAGCATCACCGACAGATCGGCGGTCGATGCCCCCGTGACCATGTTGCGCGTGTACTGCTCGTGGCCGGGCGTGTCGGCGATGATGAACTTCCGCCGCGGGGTCTGGAAGTAGCGGTAGGCGACGTCGATGGTGATCCCCTGCTCGCGTTCGGCGCGCAGGCCGTCGGTCAGCAGCGCGAGGTTCAGATGTCCGTCGCCACGGCGCTGCGAGGTCTGCACGACGTGCTCGAGCTGGTCGGTGAGGATCTGCTTGGAGTCGTAGAGCAGGCGACCGATCAGGGTCGACTTGCCGTCGTCGACCGAGCCCGCGGTGGCGATCCGCAGCAGCTCGCTGGTGCCCGTGCGGATCCCGTGGCCGTTGCTGGCCCCGTCGGGGCCCATCAGAAGTACCCCTCGCGCTTGCGGTCCTCCATCGCCGCCTCGCTCACACGATCATCCGCCCGGGTCTCGCCCCGCTCGGTGATCCGGGTCGCCGCGATCTCACTCACCACCTCGCGCAGCGTGCTCGCCCGAGAGCGCACGGCGCCGGTGCAGGACATGTCACCGACCGTTCGGTAGCGCACCGAGGCTTCGAACACGACCTCCTCCCCGACCAGCTCAACGTGGGGGCTGAAGGCGTACAGCATCCCGTCGCGCTCGAACACCTCACGGTTGTGGGAGTAGTAGATCGACGGCACCTCGAGTCCTTCGGCGGCGATGTACTGCCACACGTCGAGCTCGGTCCAGTTGGAGATCGGGAACACGCGGACGTGCTCGCCCCGGCGGATCCGTCCGTTGTAGAGCGACCACAGCTCGGGCCGCTGTTGCTTGGGGTCCCACTGCCCGAACTCGTCCCGGAAGGAGAACACGCGCTCCTTCGCCCGCGCGCGCTCCTCATCGCGGCGCGCACCGCCGAACGCCGCGTCGAACCCGTGCTGCTCGATCGCGTCCAGCAGCGTCGTGGTCTGCAGGCGGTTGCGCGAGGCCCGCGGGCCCGTCTGCTCGACCACCCGACCAGCGTCGATCGAGTCCTGCACGCTGGCCACGATGAGGCGCTCGCCGAGCGCTGAGACCATGCGGTCCCGCAGCTCGATCGCCTCGGGAAAGTTGTGCCCCGTGTCGACGTGCATGATCGGAAACGGGAAGCGTCCGGGTCGGAACGCCTTCTCGGCCAGCCGCAGCAGCACGATCGAGTCCTTCCCGCCGCTGAACAGGAGCACCGGGCGCTCGAGCTCCGCCGCCACCTCCCTGAACACATGAATCGCTTCGGCCTCGAGCGCGTCCAGGTGTGAGAGCTCGTCGATGGATTGGGGCTGGGTTCCTCCGCGGCTCTGGTGGCTCACTCGTGGATTCCGCATTCGGTCTTCTCCTGGCCCGCCCAGCGGCCATCGCGCCCGGCGCCCTGCCGGGTGCAGGGCGCACAACCGATCGAGGCGTAACCGTGGTCGTGAAGCGGATGGTAGGGCAGGTCGTGCTGGTTGATATAGCCCCACAGGTCCTTGTCGCTCCAGTCGGCAAGCGGATTGACCTTCCAGATTCCCCGCCGCTCGTCACGCTCGAGCTTCGGTGCGCCGGCGCGGGTCGGGCCCTGTCCCCGGCGGATGCCGGTAACCCACGCATCGACGCGGGACAGGGCGCGCTCCAGCGCGTCGACCTTGGCCGCCCCGCAGCAGCGCGCCGCGGTCCACGGATCCCCGGGACTGCGGGCGTCGAGAACCTCGATCGCCACGCCGAAGCGCTGCTCGAACTCCCTCCAGGTGGCCAGCGTCTGCGCGAACAGAACTCCGGTGTCGATGGTGAACAACCGGGCCGCAGGCGTGATCGCGGTCAGCATGTGGAGCAGGACCGACTCCTCCTTCTGGAACGAGCAGGCCATCGTGAGGCGGGGCTCGAAGCGCTCCACGGCGTACGTGAGCACCTCCTGGGCGGAGGCGGCCTCCAGATCGGACGAGATGACGGTCATGGCGGCGAGGCGGTCCTAGACCGCGCACTCGCCTTCGCCGCGAATGACCTCGAACGGGCCCGACCGACTCCAGTCCACGAATTGGCTCATGTTCTCGAGATTGAACTCGATCGGGAGGGTCAGGTCCTTGACGTGAGCTTCGAACTCGGCCGTACCCACCCGCTGCACGAATGCGCCCCAGGCCTCCCCCGTCTCTCGACGGGACTCGTAGAACCTCACCCAGCGCTCGACCGCCTCGGGCACGCGCTTGGCCGGAAGCCTGGCCTTCAGGCGCTTGCCGTAGCGGACCTCACCGCCTTCGTAGGCACCGTCGAGATGGGGGATGTAGGCGGGAATGGTGTGCTCGCCGACCTTGATCGATGCCCCGTAGAAGCCGATGCCGGCGATGTGGTGCTGGCCGCATCCGTTCGGGCAGCCGCTGATCTTGATGTGAATCCGGCGCGTGAGCTCGTCGGTGAGCTTCATCTGCACGATCCGCTCCTGAATCGCCTGGTTGAGGCCCATCGAGCTCGTGATCCCGAGCTTGCAGGAGTCGGTGCCGGGACAGCTGACCACGTCGGTGATCTCGTCGGCGCCCGCCTGCGCGAGGTCGAGCTCGTCGAGCCGACGCCAGACGTCGTAGACCGACTCCTCCCGGACCCAGCGCAGCACCAGGTTCTGATGCACCGTCGTGCGCGCGTAGCCGCCGGTGTACTCGCGCATGACCTGCGCCAGCCCGCGGAGCTGGACGGGAGTGAGGTCGCCGCGGGTCACCTTCACCTCCACCGTGGAGAATCCGGGTTGGCGCTGGGGCGCGACGTTGGACTGGACGAAGCGGCCGAACTCATGGCGGTCCCCGTTGGGACTGGCGGGGGCCACCGGCCTCGCCAGGGCGCCGCCCTCCTCGTTCTCGTGCCACAGGATCCGGTCCAGCGAGAAGTCCCGCTGGTCGACCCAGTCACTTCGGAGCTCCTCCTCGACCTGCTCACGGAAGGCATCGATCCCGATCTTGTCCACGAGGACCTTGATCCGCGCACGGGCGCGGTTGACCCGCAGCCAGTCCTGGCGATCGAAGATCCGCATGCAGGCTTCGGTGACCTTGAGGTAGTCGCCGTTGTCGAGCTCGACGAACGGGTACAGCGTCGGCGCCGTGCGAGGCATGATCGACGTGCCGCCGCCGACGCGCATCTCGACCCCGCGAACGCCGTCGCGCATCCGGGCCAGGAAGGCGACGTCGTGGATCCGGGTGATCGCATTGTCATCATCAGTGGGGGCAAACGCGGTCTTCACCTTGCGCGGCATCGACTGGGTGCTCGGATGGCGCACGAAGTAGCGCACATACGCGCCGGCGTACGGGGTGATGTCGAACAACTCGCCGGGGAGCACCCCCGCACGCGGATCACCGGTCACGTTTCGCATCGTGTTGCCGCACCCCTCGCGCGAGGAGAGACCCGCATCGCCGAGCTCCCGGATCAACTTCGCCGCCTCGTCCAGGGGAACGTGGTGCATCTGGACATTCTGGCGGGTGGTGATGTGGCCCTTGCCCAGCGGGACGTAGCGCTCGATCACGGTGGCGAAGGCATCGAGCTGCTCGGGGTTCACGCCCCCGAGCGGGAGCTTGACGCGCACCATCTGCCGATCGGGCTGGCGCTGGCCGTACACGCCCTGCTTGAGGCGGAACTTGATGAACGTGTCCTCGGCGAGATCGCCCTGGAGGAAGCGCGTCGACTCGGTGTCGAAGTCGTCGAATTCCTGCTCGAGAATCGGAATCACGGTCCCGGGCACATGCTCGATCACCTCGGGGTACTCCAGCGAGCCCGAGCGCTCAGGGGATCCCCGGTTCACCGAGGAGCCCGAGGGGTTCGGCTGCGATGATTTCTTGATCGTGCTGCCCGGCAGCGATGCAGGCTCCATGAGATCCTCCTCGGTAGCGCGAGCAAGCAATGTACCAAAAGGCTATCGGGATAACCGTAATTCGCTTGTGCGCCTATGTCCACGGCTCTGAGGAGGGCGTCCGCGCCCACCGATCGACCCCCTCGGACAGGGCGGCGCGCTGCCAAGCGCTCTGCCGTGGGGCGGGCATCGCCGATGCCGGCGCGGTCTCGCGCATGAACTGCTCCAGCGCCGCAACGAGCGCCGCAGCCTCCTGCGGCGAAGCGTCCGGGGCCACAATCGTGAGCTGGGGACGGCGATTCACGGTCGGCGATGAGCGTATCGTCTGACGCTGTGCCCGAGCTTTCGGTCCTGCCCCACGACGCCGTGCTCGACGCGGTCTCCCCCCGGGCGGCCATCGATCGCGTGCGGGCGGCGCTGATCGCGTTTCACCGCGGTGAATGGGCGATGCCATCGAAGGTCTACCTCGACAGTCCCCCCTACGGTGACTTCCGCGCCATGCCCGCCCGCGGCGATGGACTGGCGCTGATCAAGTGGGTGACGTCGTTTCCCGGCAATCCCCAGCGCGGTCTGCCGGTGGTCATGGGCATCGTCTGCGTCTCGGACGCCACCACCGGCGAGCCACTGATGCTCCTCGACGCACGCTCGGTGACCGCCCTGCGAACCGGTGCCGTCGCCGCCGTCGCGACACAGGCGCTCGCGCCCGCGCAGGCCAGCTCGGTCGGGGTCATCGGCTGCGGCCTCCACGGTGCCTGGGCGGCCCGCTGCCTGGTCGCGGCCGGGTATGGACCCGGCGTCTGTCACGATCCCCGCCCCGAGGCCGCCCGAGCCCTCGCCGCCGAGCTGCGCTGGCAATCCGGCTCGCGGGAAGAGGCGATCGGCTGCGACGTGGTCTGCTGCGTCACGCCCGGCGCCGATCCGGTCATCGACGTGAGCGACCTGCACCCGGGCCTGCACCTCAACATGCTCGGCGCCGACGGGCCCGGCAAGGCCGAGGCGACGCTCGACGCAGTCGCCTCGTGCGCGCTCTACTGCGACGAGTGGGAGCAGGCCTCCCACGCCGGCGAGCTGACCGGGGCGGTCAGGGCCGGACTCGTCACGCGGGAGCAGGTGCGCGAGCTCGGTGCCGTGCTCGTCGGGGACTCGGCCGGGCGATCGGATCCCGCCGCAGTGACGCTGTTCGACTCCACCGGACTGGCGATCCAGGACCTCGCGATCGCCGCCGCGGCCCTGCAGGCCTGGCGCGAGGGCCGCGTAGGAGCCCAGACGATCGTCCTCTGAGGGGACTCAGAGTGGGATGTTGCCGTGCTTGCGCCGCGGGCCGGACTCACGCTTGCTCTGCAGCGCCTCGAGCGCGGCGATGATCTTCGGCCGCGTCTCGTGGGGGACGATCACGTCGTCGATGTAGCCGCGCTCGGCGGCGGCGTAGGGATTGGCGAAGTGGGCCCGGTAATCGTCGATCAGCTTCTGGCGCCGGGCCTCGGGGGTCGGGGAGGAGGCGATGCTGCGGCGGTAGATGATGTTGACCGCGCCCTCGGGCCCCATCACCGCGACCTCGGCGGTGGGCCAGGCGAAGTTGAAGTCCGCGAGCATGTGCTTTGACGCCATCACGTCGTAGGCGCCGCCGTAGGCCTTGCGGGTGATGATCGTGATCTTCGGCACCGTCGCCTCCGTGTAGGCGTAGAGCAGCTTCGCCCCGTGGCGGATGATTCCGCCCCATTCCTGCTCGGTCCCGGGGAGGAAGCCGGGCACGTCGCAGAAGGTGATCATCGGTACGTTGAATGCATCGCAGGTGCGCACGAACCGCGCCGCCTTGCACGAGGAGTCGATGTCGAGCACGCCCGCGAGCTGGGCGGGCTGGTTGCCCACCACCCCGACCGCGTAGCCGTCCAGCCGCGCGAAGCCGCAGACGACGTTCTTGGCGTAGTGCTCGTGGACCTCGAAGTATTCGCGGTCATCGACGACGGCGCGGATCACCTCGCGCATGTCGTAGGGCTTGTTGGGGTGCTCCGGGACGACCGAGTCGAGCTCGGGATCCTGGCGCTGGGGATCGTCGCCGGCCTGAACGCGCGGCGCGATCTCCAGGTTGTTCTGGGGCAGGAACGAGAGCAGGTAACGCGTGTCGGCGAGGCACGCGTCCTCGTCCTCGGAGGCGAAATGGGCCACGCCGGACTTGGTCGAATGGCTCATCGCGCCGCCGAGGTCCTCGAACGTCGGCGCCTCCCCGGTGACGGTCTTGACCACGTCGGGTCCCGTGATGAACATGTGGGAGGTCCGCTTGACCATGAACACGAAGTCCGTGATCGCCGGGGAGTAGACCGCTCCGCCGGCGCACGGACCCATGATCAGGCTGATCTGCGGGATCACGCCGCTGCTCTTGACGTTGCGCACGAACACGTCGCCATAGGCGCCGAGCGACACGACGCCCTCCTGGATCCGCGCTCCCCCGGAGTCGTTGATCCCGATCACCGGACATCCGATCTTGACCGCGAGATCCATGATCTTGCACATCTTCTCGGCCATGACCTCACCCAGCGAGCCACCGAAGACGGTGAAGTCCTGGCTGTACACGCACACGCGCCGGCCCTCGATCGTGCCATGGCCGGTGATCACCGCATCCCCCCGGGGGCGGCTCTTCTGCATCTCGAACTCGTGGGTGCGGTGGCGCACGAACGCGTCGAGCTCCTGGAAGGAGCCGGGATCGAGCAGCTTGGTCACCCGCTCTCGGGCCGTGTACCGGCCCTTCGCGTGCTGCTTGCGGACCGCTGGCCCCCGGCGTGACTTGACTGCGTCGCGGCGCAGCTGCTCGAGCTGGGCCAGCTTCTCCGCGTAGGTCTCCGGAGCACTGTCACGCATCGAGGACCCTAGGGCGCGCCGACGGTCATCAGGTAGACCGTCACCACCACGAGCAGGCTCATCACGCCACCAACCGCCGCGGTTCGCTTGCGCAGCGCGCTGTACTCCGCGCTCCACGTCACCCCGCCGGGGCTCGAACCCCCGAGCTCACGGTCGGCCAGCCGGGCGAGCTTCCTCTCGCCCCGGATCATGACTCCACCTTCGAGCGCCCCGAGCACGACGACCGCGGCGAAGCCCCACTGGACGTAGAACTTCTTCCACTGGTGCAGGTCCGAGGCCAGGTAGATCCCGGCCAGCAGCACGACCAGCAGGCCCGGATTGATCAGGCGCTGGCCGATCAGCATTCGCAGGCGGTGAACTCCGGGCGCCGTGCGCGGGTCCGAGCGGGCGACGAGCGCCATCAACGGGTAGGCGAACGTGACGCCGAACGTGGCCACCACGGCAAGGATGTGGACGGCGAGAATGACCTGCGAGAAGGCGACGCCGGTGAGGAGCACGCCGCACACGCTACCGACCCCTCGCGGCGCGCGGCAGTCAGAACGTCGGGCGCTAGAACGTGGGGCGGTACTGACCGAACACGTCGCGCATCGCGGCGCAGACCTCGCCCATCGAACAGCGGTCCCGGAGCGCCTCGCGGATCACCGGCAGCAGGTTCTCGCTGCCGCGCGCGCAGTCACGGACCTCATCCAGGCGCCGCTGCACGAGGCCCTGATCGCGAGCGGCCTTGAACGCCTGCAGGCGCTCCAGCTGCGTGTGCTCGGACTCGGGGTCCACGCGCAGGATGTCCTGCACCTCGGGCGTGTCCTCGACGAACTGGTTGACGCCCACGACGATGTCCTGGCCGATCCGGTAGCGCTCGTGGTAGCCGAACGCCGATTCCTCGATCTCGTTCTTCATGAAGTCGATCGCCTGCACCGATCCCCCCAGCTCGTCGACCTTGGCGATCAGCTCGTAAGCGCTGCGCTCGATCTCGTCGGTGAGCGCCTCGACGAAGTAGGACCCGGCGAACGGATCGACCGTATCCGCCGCGCCCGATTCCCGCCCGATGATCTGCTGGGTGCGCAGCGCGATCTTGGCCGCCCGCTCGGTCGGCAGCGCCAGCGCCTCGTCGAAGCCGTTGGTGTGCAGCGACTGCGTGCCACCGCAGACGGCGGCGAAGCCCTGCAGGGCGACGCGGACGATGTTGTTCTGGGGCTGCTGAGCGGTGAGGGTGACGCCCCCGGTCTGGGTGTGGAAGCGCAGGCGCCAGGAGCGCTCGTCGGTGGCGCCGAAGCGCTCGCACATGATCTGGGCCCACATCCGGCGAGCGGCGCGGAACTTGGCCACCTCCTGGAAGACGTGGTTGTGGCCGTTGAAGAAGAAGGCCAGCCGCGGGCCAAACTCGTCGACCTCCAGCCCCGCGTCGAGAGCGGCCTGGACGTAGGCGATCGCGTTGGCGAGCGTGAAGCCCACCTCCTGCACCGCCGAGCAGCCCTTCTCGCGCATGTGGTAGCCGGAGATAGAGATCGTGTTCCACTTCGGTACGCGCTCGCGACAGTAGGCAAACAGGTCGGTGGTCAGGCGCATCGCCGGCGCGGGCGGGTAGATGAAGTTCCCGCGCGCGATGTACTCCTTGAGCACGTCGTTCTGGGTCGTGCCCCGGAGCTCCTCGGCCGCCACGCCCTGCTCCTCGCCAACGAGCTCGTAGAGCAGCAGCAGCGCCGCCGCCGGCGCGTTGATCGTCATCGAGGTCGAGACCTCGTCGAGCGGAATCGCCTCGAAGACGCGGCGCATGTCGTCGATCGTGTCGATCGCGACGCCGGTGCGCCCGACCTCGCCGAGGCAGATCGGGTCGTCGGAGTCGCGCCCGAGCTGGGTGGGTAGGTCGAAGGCCATCGACAGACCGGTGGACCCGTGCTCGATCAGGTAGCGAAAGCGCTCGTTGGTCTCCTTCGCGGTCGCGTAGCCGGCGTACTGGCGCATCGTCCACAGGCGCGAGCGATACATGTCGGAGTGGACCCCGCGCGTGAACGGGTACTCGCCCGGCTCGCCGAGGCGCTCCTCCAGCCCGGGCGACACGTCGTCGGCCGAGTAGAGCGGCTCGACCTCGATCCCCGAGTCCGTGAAGCGGCGCGGGTCGTCGGGACCGACGATCGGTGCGATCGAGGGCTTCTCCTCGCGGGTCGCCATCGCCGGCTAAGGATAGGCGCGGCGGCGCGCCGTCAGGCTGCGGAGGCCTCGCGCGACGCCTCGCCGGCGCGCCGGCGGCCGAGGTGCAGCCGGCCGCCGACGAACAGGACCGCGAC
Organism: Solirubrobacteraceae bacterium; assembly: GCA_050999075.1. Lineage (GTDB taxonomy): Bacteria > Actinomycetota > Thermoleophilia > Solirubrobacterales > Solirubrobacteraceae > Palsa-465. The sequence goes on along the minus strand of JBPCPO010000039.1, from coordinate 2,371 downwards.
GGCGAAGCCCACCACGGTCAGCGCGAAGTCGAAGCGAAACGCCCAGTCGAAGCCGGCGGCGAACGAATCGCCCACGAGGTCGGTGAGCCGCGCGGAGACGCTCGAGGAAAAGCCGGCCAGCGTCTCGCGCGCCGACTCGGTCCCCGCGAGGATGCCCTCGATCGCGTCGCGCTGGCGGTCCGTGACCGGCGTGGACAGGGAGGAGACGTCGGAGCTGAGCTTCTCGTCGGACGCCGTCGTGAACACCGCCGTGGCCGCGCCGAGGCCGATCGACCCGCCCCCGACCTGGAACATGTAGAGGCGCGCGAGTAGAGCGGTCCCGCGCCGAACGAGACCAGGCCGAACACCGCCATGAACGGCAGCAGCCCGATGCCCGCCTGGAGCGGCGAGTAGTCGAGCAGCTTCTGCATGTACTGAGGGAGGTAGAGGACGGCGCCGAAGAAGGTGGCCGACATCAGCAGCACCGCGAGGCAGGCGGCTCGGAAGTCGCCGTTTGCCATCACGTCGCGGGGGATGAGCGCCCACGCGCCGGTGCGGCGCTGGAAGGCGGCGAACGCCGTGATGCCTGCGGCGAAGACCGCGAGCAGGATCAGGACGCGCACGTCGCCGAAGCCCCACTCGCTCGACTGGTCGAGCGCCAGCAGGAGCGCCACGAGCGCGACCGATGCGTCGCGACGCCGCGGTAGTCGATCCTGCGCTCGGCCACGCCCGGCGCGGGCAGGTGCACCTTGGTCCAGACGACCAGGGCCGCGAACACGGCCACCGGCAGGTTGACGAAGAGGATCCAGCGCCACGAGAGCGTCTCGGCGAGCGCGCCGCCGATCAGTGGGCCGACGGCGTTGCCGCGCCGGGGTCGAGTCGCTCGTCGCCGGGCCTGGGAGCCGCCGCTTCGATCGGGCGACCCTATGCGAACGCGCGGCGAGCCTACAAGCCGCGGGCGATCAGGCCCGCGGGGCGCGGCGCGCTAGTGGCGCCGCTGGAGCTGGTCGCGCTCGTCGCCCTCGAGCAGCCCGGCCTTCTGCCCCGCGATCAGCAGGCCGACGGCCGCCAGGATCGCGACGACGGCGCCGAAGAAGTTCAGCTCGAAGATGTCTCCCGAGCCGATCAGGTTGGCGATGATCCCGCCGATCACCGAGCCGATGACGCCGACGAGCAGCGTCTTGAGGATGCCGATCGGTTGGCGGCCCGGCAGCACGAGGCGTGCGAGGAGCCCGACTATCAGCCCGAAGACGATGAATCCGATCATGAGTCGGTTCCTACCCTATCCGCTGGGCCGGTACACCTCCCGGGCCGAAGCCGTCCCCTACAGTCGAGCGAAGATCCTCCTGTGACCGAGCCGCGCAAGCTGACACTGTCGCTGGTTGGCGACACCTTCGCGATCGCCCGCATGTCGCCCGCGGACGACTTCCCGGACTGGGCGTTCACCGGCGCCTTCGCGTCTGTGACGAGGAGCGGGGACGAGGTCTCGATCGTGTGCCCGGAGGACAGCGTTCCCGCCGGAGTGATGCACGAAGGCGGGTGGCGCTGCCTGGGAGTGATCGGCGAGCTCGACTTCTCGCTCGCCGGCGTGATCTCGTCGCTCGCCGCTCCGCTCGCGGCGGTCGCGGTGCCGATCTTCTTGATCTCGACCTACGACTCCGACTACCTGCTCGTCAAGGCCGACCGGCTCGAGCGCGCGGTTGGGGCGCTGTCGGAGGCCGGGCACACCGTGACCGAATGACCGTCAGGGTGCGCCTGTTCGCGATGCTTCGCGAGCGTGCCGGCGCGAACGAGGTGGAGCTCGACCTGCCCGACGGCGCGCGCGTGGCCGACGCGATCGCCCGCCTCGGCGACGTGGCGCAGGGCCTGCCGCTCGTGATGGCGGTCAACCGCGAGTACGCGCCGGAGGATCAGGTGCTCGACGCCGGCGACGAGCTCGCGCTGATCCCGCCGGTATCGGGAGGAGCCACGGCGCCCCCGATCGTCCAGGTGACGGAGGCGCCGCTGTCGCTCGACGCGCTGGTTGAGCGGGTGCGCGACCCGCGCGCGGGCGCCGTCGTGACCTTCCAGGGCGTGACCCGCGAGGTCGACCGGCTCGAGTACGAGGCCTACCGCGAGATGGCCGAGGAGCGGATCGCGACGATCGTCGCGGAGGCGATCGAGCGCCACGGCGCCTGCGCCGCGAGCTGCGAGCACCGGGTCGGGACGGTGCCGCTGTCCGAGTCGAGCGTCGCGGTGGCGGTCTCCGCGCCGCACCGCGGCGAGGCCTTCGCGGCCGCGCGCGAGGTCATCGACCGCGTCAAGGCGGAGGCGCCGATCTGGAAGAAGGAGGTGAGCGGTGAAGAGGAGCGCTGGGTCCCCGGGACGCAACCCTGAGCTGGCGGGCCGGCTG
>JBPCPO010000054.1:0-26179 GCA_050999075.1 Solirubrobacteraceae bacterium | reverse complement strand
CATGACCAGGCATCTGAATGCCCTGGAACGTGGCGTGCGACCCGTGATCGCGGAGGCTTCGAATCGCGTCCCAACGCTGCTCGAGCTGCCGTGGGATGACGTCCCGCGCGATCAGCCAGTCCAGTCTTTGACTTGAGATGTCGAGCACGCGCCGGTAGTCCGGCGTCACCCCGCCACCGGCTCGTCCGCGGTCACTTCGCCTTGGTCATAGCGCTCGGCATCGCAGCGCTCGGCATCGCCGAGGGGCTGGGTGATCGTCTCGATCACGGTGTTGGCCTCGGCTAGGCGGCCTTGGGAGGCCAGCCAGCGTGGTGATCCGGGGATCAGCCGTCGCGCGTAGAGCCCATACAGGGCGGCCAGCGCGCCGAACAGCAGCGCGTAGCGCCAACCCCGGGAGCCGAGCACGCCGGAGATGAACAGGATTCCGACCAGCCCGTGACGATCCCGCCGATTGACCAGAAGTTCATCACCAGCGGGTTGGTCTGGCCGCGCCGGCGGGCTGGCATGAACTCCGTGATCGCCGAGGACACCGCCGAGTACTCACCGCCGACGCTCAGCGCGGCAGGAAGCGAAACAGCAGGAACGAGGCAAAGCTCCAGGACGACGCCGTCAGCACCGCTGCGGTGGCGTGCAGCACGAGGCTCGCGACGAACAGTCGCCGCCGGCCTACGCGGTCAGCGAGATAGCCGAACCCGAGCGCGCCGAGCATCAGGCCGACGAACCACACCCCCCACACCAGACTGTTTGGTCGGTCTGGGAGAGCGAGAACTCGCCGGCGATCGGCTTGATCACGCTGCCGATGATCTGGATCTCAAACGCGTCTCGTGGGTGTCGGTGTCAGCCAGGAGCAGGAAGCAGGCCTTGATCATGAGGTTTCTCCTGGTTAGGTCTGCGGGTCGCGGTTGACGGCGTCGACCACCCGACCGGCGCGATCGGGCCTTACCTGAACGCGCTTGACCGGCGAGACGTCACGACGTCCTCGGAGCCGGGCGCCGGCCCAACGCGCGAGCAGCCGGGGGGAGGTCCGCCGCCGCTCGCGAGCGATCGGAAATGCCTCGTGGTCGGCGATCGCCGCCAGCACCCCGGCCCGATCGAGCCGTGCGAGGCGGTCAGCGCCGCCGATCGGCGTTCCGTCGATCACGATCTGGGGGACGGTGAAGCCGCCGGTGAGATCCGCCAATCGCGCTCGGAAGTCCGGCGTCTGGGTCCCGTCGATCTCCCGGAACGCGAGTCCGCGCCGCTTGAGCAGCGATCTGGCCCTGACGCAGTGGGGGCACCCCGGCAGCGTGTAGACGGTGATCTCTGGCGGTCGGTCGACAGCGGTGGACGTCGCGCTCATCGTCTCGTTGGACACGCTGGCGCGGGCAAAGGATTCTCATTGGTGCGAGCACGGCTTGGTGTCTTTGGGCCCCCGGGCATGGCGGTGGGTGCCACAGCAGCCCGGCTCCGCCGGCTTCCATCCCGACCAGCACCGCGATCGCGACCAGCGCCTGCGGGGATGAGTAGTTGCCGATGCTGCCTCCCAGGCGGCGTAAGCGAACGCGCGCGGCAGCGCGCCGAGCAGCACCCCGAACCCAGCCAGCCGCGCCACCACCTGACGGCTCGCGACGGGCCTCGGCACCGGCATTCTCAATCCTGGGTGAAGAACGTGTCGAGCTCACGGCGCAGCGCCATCCGGCCGCGGTGCAGCCGGCTTTTGAGCGCGCGCTCGCCGATGTCGAGCACCCCAGCGCTATCGGCGGTGCTGAGGCCCTCGACGTCTCGGAGCACGACCGCCACGCGGTAGTCGATCGGCAGCCGCGCCAGCGCGGAGTCGACGGCCGAGAGGAACTCGCGGGACTCAAACAGCTCATCGGGGCGGTCACCCCATCCGGGAACCCGCTCGCCGACCGCGTCATCGAGGACCAGCGCCGCCGCGGCCTGGTTTCGCTTGACCTCGCGCAGTCCCTCGTTGATGGCGATGCGCGTCATCCAGGTAAAGAAGCTGGAGCGCCCCTGAAAGCGATCGATGTTCTGCCACGCTCGGATCAGCGCCTCCTGCAGCGCATCGTCCGCTAGCTCGCGATCGCGCGTGATGCGAAGCAGAACACGCCACACTCGCGGGCGATAAAGCGCGACCAGCTCCTCGAACGCCCGCTCGTCGCCAGCCTGAGCCAAAGCCACCAGCCCGGCACCCGGATCACGAGCGCCTGCCGATAGGTCCGCGTGCGGCGCGCGAGAGACGATCCGCAGGTCGCCCGAGTCCCCGACTCGGGGGGACGCGAGCCGCCGCCGCTTTCTGGGCTGGTTCACCCGTCCATGAAAGGCGGGTAAGGTGTCGAAGTCAAGGCGGTCCCCCGCGGGTGAGAGCGGCGGCGCACCTACCCAACGCCGCCGAGCGCCATCAGCTGCCCGTGGGGCGCGCCATTCGAGCACCCACGGGGTCAACGCAGGGTCCACACGGAGTTGATCGCGAGACCGGCCGAGTAGAACGCCAGCAGCACGGCTCCGTGCAGCGCGGAGCTCGAGAGCGCGGCGGCTGAGAGGATCGCGCCGAGCGTCGGGCCCACGCACGGACTCCAGGCGACCGCAAACGCCGCACCGGCGAGGAGCGGACCGCCGCGACCGGCACGCTCCAGCAGCGCCTCGACGTGCCAGTCGCGGTTCAGCGCGGCGACGAACGGGTCGCGACAAAGAAGGCGCCGGGCGCGATGATCAGCCCGGCGCCGAGCACTCCGACCCCGCTGGCCGGGTCGTTGGAGATCGCGGCGAGCGTCACGCTCGGCGCCCGAACAGGGCTCGCCTACGTGTACTGACTGATGTCCCGCTCGAGCGACTGCACGCTCTGGTAGGCACCTACGTGCACATTGGTTATCTGGTGCTTGGCGTTGAGGTAGATCGTGGTCGGCCATCCCTGACCGGCGCCGAGCGACTGCGCTGGGACTCGCGCTCCTGAGCGAGCTGCCGTTGGCGCCCGGCCTCCTTCTCGCGATTTCGCTTGGCCATCAGGCGGGAACCATCCGGGGCGCCATGGTCGTCTTGGTGGCCGTGTCCTCGCTGCGATTGACCCGCAGGCAGCAAGCACGATTCAGAGGCCACCCACCCGATCCTTCGAGGTCAATGTCGCGAGCTCAGCAGTCCCGCGTTGGAGACTAGGAACGGGACCACAAAGTTCAGGACGCAGCGGAGCCAGGTCGCCGCTGTCGCGTGCCCCGAAGCGATCACGGCGCCTTGGTTGATCAGAGTCAGCAGGAGCCCGACGACAAGCGCGATCCGGACCGTACGACGAAGATTGCGCTGCCGCGCGCAGAACGCCACGGCATCTCGAACGGCCGCATGGCGACCTCCCGCCCCCGGTGAATCCTGAGGCGATCCTGGTCGGTCAAAGGCCATGAACACAGTCCGAGCGTAGAGTCAGACGGACGACCTTGGAGGAGAGGCTTGGTAAGCAGGTTTGGTCCGTTCAGTCGACATCGACAACGCTGCCGCGAGCTTCGCGAGGCCATGTCGGACTACGTTGACGGTGAGCTTGACCCCGCCACCGCTCGGCGGGTACGCCGCCACGTGCGCTGGTGTCCAGACTGCCGCCGGATGCTCGAGAACCTGATCCGCACGGTCAGCGGCTTGCGTCTGCTCGGCGAACACGTGAGCCCCGGCGACGATTACAACGCCTCGAGCTGACGTCACGACCCCAGCCGCGGGCGTCCGCAGGCCCGCGCGGGGCAAAAACGCGGCGAGCGCGAACCAGAAGTGCTCATCGTGGCGCAGACGCTGCATCCCGTGTGATGGACCGACACGGCCGGCGATGTTCCACGTCGTGCCCGTCTGATCGCGGAACAGACCTTGACCCGCCGCTGAGAACCGCAGTGTCCGCCCCGCGGCGACGGGGTCAAACCGCCGGCTGTCCCGACGTCGCGCGAGTGGGGGATCGTGCCGGCGTCCAGTGCCGAGACCACGCCGGGGGCGTAGAGCACGACCAACGGCTCAGGACTCGCCAGCGATCAATGTCCCGGTTTGGGTCGTGGCGGTGGCGGATGGCGTAGTCCATCATCGTGGAGTCTTGGTCGGTGGAGTTGTGGGGTCTTGAGCGAGAAGGCCACTGCGACGGCGGCGCGCGACGGCGAGCCGCAGGAGGTGTGCTCGGCCGGATGCCCGGAGGGCCGCCATCACCGGCCATAGCGGCAAGGTGGGGCCTGATCGGTGCGATCGGTTGGCTGCTCGTCCGGATGGGCGATTCACCTGCACAACTCGTCACCGCGAGCCTCATCGCGAGTCCGTGTCGAGTTATGCATGCCAGGCATGCACAGCTCGACAGGGCTGAGCTTCGGAGGCGCTCCTGACGAGTTATGCATGCTCGGGGCTCGTCCGGGACCGATTTCCCGGACTGGGCCCGGTACAGATCCTCCCCAACCAGGGAGGATGATTCCTGGCGGGCTCTTTTGTCTCCCTTGGACCTGATCCTCCTTTCCGGAGCCAGCCTGCTCAACATCGGCGTGGTAGAGCGCGGTCACGCAACGCGGCGGGACTGACCCGCCCGAGAGCTATCGTTCTCTGCATGTCACGGCTTGAGCGCATTTCGTCGGACCCCGCGGTCTGCCACGGGCAGCCGACGATCAGCGGGCTGCGCTACACCGTCGAGAATTTGCTCGAGCTGCTCTCGGCCGGCATGACGATCGACGAGGTGCTCGCCGACTATCCGGACCTGGAGCGCGAGGACATCCTCGCGGCGTTGGAGTTCGGTGCCCGCGCGGGGGGACGCCGTCGCGTGGTACCGCTGTCCGCGGCGTGCAGTTCCTGATCGACGCGCAGCTGCCGACCAGGCTCGCGGAGTTCCTGAACCGGGCAGGCCAGGCGGCCACGACCTTGCGAGTCTCCGCGCGCGCTGCTCGGAATCGAGGTCCATCGAAATTCCTGCGACGGCCGTTCCGAGGAGCGGTTGGGAGTCACCGGCCAGATTCGGGCCATCGGCGCGAATCGCTGGCGATCCGCTTCGTCGTGAGCTCGTGGCTGGCCACCGCCCGGCTCGAGGACGACGACCCCAACGGCATCTCACGCACGCTCCTGCGCGTATAAACCGATTGGCTCTGTCGTGGACGCCCGTCCGCGGATCTATCGTGTCGTCATGGGCGCGATTAGCAGCCGACTGCCCCGAAAGACACGCGCCGCCAGCGTCGCGATCCTCTCCAACACCACCTTGATCGCGATCAAGGTTCTCGCCGGGGTGCTGACCGGGTCGGTCGGAATCCTCAGCGATGCGGTCCATTCGCTGATGGATCTGGTCGCATCGGTGATCGCCTGGGTATCGGTGCGCAAGGCCGACGAGCCGGCCGACCCAACCCACCGGTACGGCCACGAGAAGCTCGAGGATCTTGCCGCTGGAGCCCAAGCGCTGCTGCTGATACTGGGCGCGGTGGTGATCGCGTACGAGGCGATCCGTCGTCTCATCAGTGGCGGCAGCATCGGCTCGGTCGGGTTCGGCATTGGCGTCGCCGGCGCTGCCGCGGCGATCAACGTCGTCGTCTCCACCTACCTCACCAGGACCGGCCGCGTGACCGGATCGGCCGCCCTGCACGCGGGCGCCGCTGACCTGCGCACCGACGCACTCGTGTCGATCGGCGTTCTCGTCTCGCTGGTCCTCTTCAAGCTCACCGCCGCGACTTGGATCGACCCGCTCGTCGGGCTCCTCGTCGCCGTCGTGATCAGCACCACCGGGGTGCGGATCCTGCTCGGAGCGACCCGGCGCTTGGCCGACGAGGCACTACCTGCAGACGAGCTCGCCGCGCTCAACGAGGTGGTCGTGTCGTTCGTCGGGAATGAGGTGATCAGCTTTCACGATCTCCGGGCTCGCCACGTCGGCAGCCATCACCAAGTCGATCTGCACCTGCAGTTCGCCGACGGCACCAGCCTGCACCGGGCTCATGAGATCTCACACCAGCTTCAGGACGTGGTCATCGAACGGCTGCCCGGCACGACGCTCCTCGTTCACCTCGAACCCGAGGACCGCGTACGTCCGGACCGCTTCGGCGACACCGAGCCCGCATCGAGCACCCACGACCCTGCTTAGCCTCAACCCACGAACCACACACCGCCGCGGGCGGGCTGTTCAAGACCCCAAACCGACGCGACAACCGAGGTTTGGGTGATAGCGCAGATGGAGGCTCGGGTAACTGACGGGGACATGGCCTCAGAAGGCAAGCGGGCGGACATGCTCGTACACGAGATCGACCCGTTCAACGCCGAGCCGCCTCGGGGCGCGCTGACGGGCAACGACCTGACCGCGGTGGACAGTTTCTACGTGCGCAACCACGGCCCGGTTCCCGAGCTCGACGATTCCGCGTGGAGGCTGCGGGTCGACGGGTCGGTCGACCACGAGCTCGAGCTCTCGTTGGAGGAGCTGCGCGAGCAGTTCGACGCGCGGATCGTCGTGGCGACCATGCAGTGCGCCGGCAATCGACGGGAGGGACTGGCGGCCGTGCGGGACATTCCCGGCGAGGCGCCGTGGGGGCCCGGCGCGACGGGCAACGCCCGCTGGGCAGGCGCGGCCCTGGCCGACGTCCTGCGCGCTGCCAACCTGCGCGGCGACGCCACCGACGTCGCGTTCGAGGGCGCCGACACCTCACAGAAGGCAAAGCCGCCCCAGCGCTTCGGGGCTTCGATCCCGCTTCACAAGGCGATGGCCGGCGAGGTGCTGCTCGCGTGGGAGATGAACGGCGAGCCGCTGCCGAAGCTTCACGGAGCTCCGGTGCGAGTGGTCGTACCGGGCTACATCGGCGCGCGCAGCGTCAAGTGGCTCGAACGGATCACCCCGCAGGCGACTCCGTCGGAGAACTTCTTTCACCGGAACTACCGGCTGCTGCCGCCGGACGCCGACCCGGATGAGGCGCCGCCGGACGCCGGGGTGGTGTTGGGCGCCGTGGCCCTCAACTCCGACATCCTGGCCCCTGCGGACGGCGAGACGGTGGCGGCGGGCCCCGTCGAGGTGTCGGGTTACGCGTTCGCGGGAGATGATCGCCACATCGTTCGCGTCGACGTGTCAACCGACGGTGGGGGTCGCTGGCAGCAAGCGCAGCTGCTCGATGACCTGGGGCCCTGGGCGTGGCGGCGCTGGCAGGCTCAGGTGGTCCTGAGTCCGGGCTCCCATCGGATAACCGCGCGGGCCTGGGACAGCTCGGCCGCCACGCAGCCCGAGGATCCCGCCCAGCTGTGGAATCCCAAGGGCTACGTCAACAATGCGTGGGCCAGGATTAACGTCAACGTCGAGCCGTGACTCCCGGGGAGAGCGCCCGTACGCTCTTCTCGGTCACCCCGCTCCCGGCCCGCAGGCCGGGAGCGCACGGACGGCGCCGACCCCCCGACGATGAGCCAAGGACGTCCTAGCGAACGACTGCGCGTCCCGAGGCCGCTGATGAAGCGAAGGATCCCGTCGGGACGCGGGGCGATGGAGCAGCCCAACGCGATCGGCGACGGAGCGACTCCGCTCACCCCGGGGTTCTGGGCCGCAATCGTGCTCACCGGCGTGGTGACCGGATTGCTGGGTGCGCTCCTGATGGCGATCCTGTTCGGGATCGAGCATCTGGCGTTCGGGTACCACAGCGGAGCTTTCGAGGCCGCCGTCACGCGGGATTCGAGCCTGCATCGGGTTCTCGTGCTGGTGATCGCCGGCGTCGTGGGTGGCCTCGCCTGGTACCTGCTGCGGCGGTTCACGAGCACGGAGCGCTCCGAGTTCGACGACGCGCTCTGGAACGGGGACGGACGGTTGTCGTTCCGGCGAAGTCTCGGCTCCTCGGTGATCTCGGAGGTCGTGATCGGGATGGGCGCATCGATCGGGCGGGAGAACGCGCCCAAGCTGATGGGCGGCGCGTCCGCCTCTGTGCTCGCGGGCTGGGCCGGGCTGAGCACCGAGCAACGCCGGCTGCTGGTCGCGTGTGGCGGGGGTGCCGGGCTCGCGGCCGTCTACAACGTGCCGCTGGGGGGAGCGCTGTTCACCGCCGAGATCCTCGTCGGGACGATCGTGCTTCCGGTCATGCTGCCGGCGCTGGTGTGCTGCGGGATTGCGACCCTCACCGCCTGGATCTACCTCCCCAGCCACGCCACCTACGTGGACGTGCCCGCCTATCACCTCACCGCGACGCTGCTGGTGTGGGCACTCCTCGTCGGCCCGATCGTCGGGCTGCTCGCCGTCGCCTACATCCGTCTCATCGCGTGGGTCTCCCATCACCGCGCCACGGGGCGCAAGGCGCTTCCAGCGCCGCTGGTCGCGTTCGCGATCCTGGGACTGATCGGCATCGCCTTTCCGCAGCTGTTCGGCAACGGCAAGGACATGGCCCACGACGCCTTTCTCGGTATCGGCACCCTCGGACTGCTCGCCGCGCTCGCCATCCTCAAGCCGCTCGTAACGGCGCTGTGCCTCGGCAGCGGCGCCTCGGGAGGTCTGTTCACCCCCGTGCTGAGCACGGGGGCGGTGCTCGGGGCGGCCCTCGGTCTCGCTTGGTCCCGTCTCTGGCCAGGGACACCACCCGGGGCCTACGCGATGATCGGGGCCGCCGCGATGATCGGCGCGGGAATGCAGGCGCCGCTCACCGCCCTGGTGCTCGTCCTCGAGCTCACCCACCAGGGCTTCTCGCTGTTGATCCCGATGATCGCCGCGACCGCTGTGGCCACCGCCGTCACCCGCCACATCGACGGCTATTCGATCTACTCGGCCCGCCTGGCCGCCTCCGGGGACGATCGGCTACGTGTCGCGCCGTTTCATCAGCACCGCGGCGATCGCGAGCGCGAGCGCGGCGTAGATGCAGAAGACCCCGAAGCCGGCCCACGGCGCGAGGGTATGGGGATCGGGATTGATCGTCCAGACCGCGCCGCCGGCGTTGCTCGGCAGGTACGGGCTGACGGAGTCGGCGAAGCTGGTGGGCAGCAGGCCGATGATCGGCGGCAGGACGAAGACGATCCCGGCCAGGGCTGATATCCCCGCGGCGGTGCTGCGAAAGATCGCTCCGAGACCCAGGCCGAAGAGACCCATCACCGTCATGTACAGTGCCGCCCCGACCAGCGCCCGCAGCGCTCCCGGGTGCGAGAGCGCGATGTTGATGTGCTGCCCGGAGAGGATCGCCTGTCCGGCGAAGAACACGATGAACACCGCGGGCAGGGTGATCACGAACGCGACCGCGCCGAACACGAGCGCCTTGGCCCACAGCACCGGCAGGCGCTTGGGGACCGCGGAGAAGGTCGCGCGGATCATGCCGGTGGAGTACTCGGCGGTGATCGCCAGGACGCCCAGCACGCCGATCGCCAGCTGGGCGAACTCGACCCCGGCCAGGTTCACGCGCAGAGGATGGAAGTGACTACGTTCCTCGGCGCCCAGGTGAGGCCATCTCGAATCGAACACCACGCAGACCAGGATCCCGATCCCGATGATCAGCAGGATCGCCACGAACAATGACCACCGGGTGGAGCGCACCGAACGGAGCTTGGTCCATTCAGAGCGCGCGACCCGACGCTGGGTGACCCTTCCGACATCGGTTGCGGACGGGGCGACGGTGCTCACCGGATCGCTGACGGCGCTCACCGAGCCGCTCCCACCGGCTCGGAGACATCATCGACATGAAACTCCAGCTCGTCGCGGGTGAGCTCCATGAACGCCTCCTCCAGCGATGCGCGCTGCGGCGTAAGCTCGTACAGGACGATGCCGTTCTCGGCCGCGATCCTCCCGACCTGCTCTGAGTCCAGCCCGTTGACCTCGGCGACCGAGGGCGCGACCGTCTCGATCCTCACCTCGGGGGCGGCGATCAGCTCCCTCAGCCGCTCCAGCTGCGGCGAGCGGATCCGCACCGACTGATTGGAGGCGCCGCGCAGGAACTCCTCGACGTCCATGTCGGCGATCAGCCGACCGCGACCGATGACGATCAGGTGCGTGGCCGTGAGCGCCATCTCGCTCATCAGGTGCGAGGACACGAACACGGTCCGCCCCTCGGCGGCCAGCCGCTTGAGCAGGTGGCGCACCCACTGGATGCCCTCGGGATCGAGGCCGTTCACCGGCTCGTCGAGCATCACCGTATGCGGATCGCCGAGCAGAGCCGAGGCGATCCCCAGACGCTGCCCCATTCCGAGCGAGAAGCCGCCGGCGCGCTTGCCCGCGACATCCCGCAGGCCCACCATGTCGACCAGTTCGTTCACGCGGGTGCGCCCGATCCCGTGCGTCTGGGCCAGCGCGAGCAGGTGGTTGTAGGCCGAGCGCCCCGTGTGCACCGAGCGCGCCTCGAGCAAAGCGCCGACCTCGCGCAGCGGAGACACATGGTCGCGGTAGAGCTTGTCGTTGACCAGTGCGCGCCCTGAGTCGGGCGCATCGAGGCCCAGGATCAGGCGCATGGTCGTGGACTTGCCTGCGCCGTTGGGCCCCAGGAACCCCGTCACGACTCCCGGCGCCACCGTGAAGGTGAGCTTGTCGACAGCGACCTTCGCGCCGTAGCGCTTCGTAACGTCCGTCACCTCGATCACCGGGACCAACCCCAATCGTCTTCGTTGGTTTGCCGCGCGACCATAATCGAACCCATCAAAGCAGTCCTCTCTGAAACAACTCTGACAGCGCGACCAACGGCACCTCGGGCCGACCCGCGCGACCTGAGAACAGCGACCGGAAATTCCTGGCGCTGACCCTGCGTCGCTGATCCGGGACTGGACTTCAAGCGAATCGCAGGTATGTCGCCCAAGGATGCGCTCCGCTACCGCCTGCTCGATCTCGCGCTCGAGCACGGCCTGGTTCCCGATCCGGTGCTGCGCGCCGGTTCGGTGCTCGGGGCTTGGGACCGGGAGCGGCGCGAGTCCCGCGGCGGCGCGCAGGCCCAGGGGGAGCGGATGCAGGCGCTCGTTCGCCACATGTCCCGCGGCCCGGTCGCGGAGGTGCCCGAGAAGGCCAACGAGCAGCACTACGAGCTGCCGGCGGAGTTCCTGGGGCTGATTCTCGGCCCGCGCCGAAAGTACTCCGCCTGCGTTTGGGCGCCCGACACCCGAACCCTCGCGCAGGCGGAGGACGCAATGCTCACCCTCACCTGCCGGCGCGCGCAGGTGAGCGACGGGATGGCGATCCTCGACCTGGGCTGCGGCTGGGGCTCGCTGTCGCTGTGGCTGGCCGAGCGCTACCCGGACGCACAGATCACGGGCGTGTCGAACTCGAATCGTCAGCGGGTATGGATCGAGGCGCAGCGCGACCAGCGCGGGCTGCAGAACCTCGACGTCGTCACCGCCGACGTCAACGACTACGCCCCCGACGGCCGTTTCGATCGCGTGATGTCGATCGAGATGTTCGAGCACATGCGCAACTGGCGGGAGTTGCTGGCCCGCGTCAGCGGCTGGCTGGCACCCGACGGCAAGGCGTTCGTGCACGTCTTCAGCCACCGGACGCTCCCGTACCGGTTCGAGGGCACCTGGGCGGCGAAGCGGTTCTTCAGTGGGGGCGTGATGCCGAGTCACGACCTGCTCGCGCGCTTTCAGGACGACCTCACCCTGACCGAGGCCTGGATCGTGCCCGGAACTCATTACGCCAGGACGCTGGCGGCCTGGCTGGTGCGGCTCGACTCCCGCCAAGGCGAGGCGATCAGGATACTCGTCGCCGACGGCCGCTCAGAGCGCGAGGCGCGCCGCCTGCTCGCGAGCTGGCGGCTGTTCCTGCTCTGCACCGAGGAGATCTGGGGCTACCGCGGCGGCAACCGCTGGCTCGTCAGCCAGTATCTGCTCGAGCCACCGTCGCGCTGATCGCGTCGAGCACGTGCGGCCAGGTCCACCGCGGTAGGTCATGCCCCATACCGGGGATCTCGAGCAGCTGGGCGCCGGGAATCGCGGCAGCGGTCGCGCGGCCCCCGGACGGCTGGACCACGCGATCACGCAGGCCATGAACGACGACGGCCGGCATCCGCAGGCCGCGCAGGTCCGCGGTTCGGTCGCGTTCGGAGAGGATCGCCGCGAGCTGACGACCCGCCCCGCTGCCGTCGCCCTCCTCCCGGACGATCGAGCGGCGCATCGCGATCCGGACGTCCTCGTCGTCGCGCCCGGTCCGGTCGACGGACCCGATCCGCCCGAAGCTCCGGACGAGATGCTCGGTCGCGCGGTCTGGATCCACCGGGGCCGGGCGCAGGAACTCCGGCAGCATCCGCAGCGCCACCCGTCCGGAGCGTCCGTCGCCGGGGCGCCCCATGATCGAAACCAGCGACTCGACGCGATCCGGGTGGCGGATCGCGAGCTCCTGGGCCACGAACGCGCCCATCGAGACGCCCACCACGTGCGCCCCGCCCGCCGGCGCCAGGTGCCCGATCAACCCTGCCGCGTCGTCGGCCATCTCGGCCAAGCTGTAGGCGGGATCCGCCCGGCGACGTAGGAGCTGGATCGTCGAGACGCCGCGACCGCCGAAGTGGGTCGAGCGTCCGACGTCGCGGTTGTCAAACCGGACCGCCCGCAGTCCACGGCCGGAGAGCTGCGCGAAGAAGTCCTCGCGCCACCAGCAGAGGTCGAGCCCGAGGCCCATGACCAGGAGCACGAGCGGATCGTCGCGGTCGCCGAGCTGCTCGTAGCAGAGCTCGACCGAGGGCGAGACGGGCACGCGTCGCTCGCCCACCGCACAGCGAGCGCCGGGGCCGATCACCTCAGCACCCCCGAGCCGTTGCGAGATGGCTCTGACGTCTCACCGCCCGCTTCGGCGGTCGACGGGGGCTGGCTGACACTCGACCCCCCGCCCGCGTGGCGGGGGGGTAACGGGAGGAACCCGGAGGTGCGCCGAATGTACTCCCCGTAGCCGGGCCGCCGCTGGCCGATGTCCCGCTCGAGCATCGCCTTCCCCGACACCCGGACGAGGAGCAGGGTCATGGTCAGGGGACCGACCACGGTCCACCACACTCCGCCAGCGGGGACGGCCACCAGCCACAGGCCCCACCACACGCAGGCGTCGCCGAAGTAGTTCGGGTGGCGGGTGTAGCGCCACAGCCCTCGGTCCATGACCTGGCCGCGGTGGGCCGGGTCGGCGGTGAAGCGCCGCAGCTGCTCGTCGCCGATGGCCTCGAAGCCGAGCCCCAGCGCGAACACGAGCAGGCCCGGAACGATCGTCGCACCGATCGCCGCCGGGCGCCCCGCGGCGACCTGCAGCGGGAGCGAGACGATCAGCACGAGAACGGCCTGGAGGCCGAAGATCGCCCCCAGGCTCCACAGGGCAAAACCGTCTCCCCGCCTCTGGCGCATCTTCGCGTAGCGCCGATCCTCCCCGCGCTGCCCGAGCTTGCGCCGGGTGAGATGAAGCCCCAGGCGCAGGCCCCACGCGGCGGTCATGACCAGCAGCAGCCAGCGGCGCCCCGGGTCGCCGTCGCCGGCGAGCGTCGCCACGACCGCGACCAGCACGAACGCCGGGCCCCACACGGGGTCGACGATCGAAGCATCGCTCAAGCGAACGCTGAGCGCCCACACGAGCGCCATCAGAATGACCACCGCAGCCGCCGACAGCGCCGGCACACTCGTCACCAGGGGCCTACCCGCCGTACGGGCAGAGTCACCGGTCTCCCCGCCGCCCGATCACGATCCGCGATGCCACTGAGCTCCTCAGCGCGGGAGCGCGGCCTCGAGGGCCGCGATTATCTTCGGGTCCTCCGGCGTCACCTTCGTCGGCCAGCGAGCGACCAGGTGCCCGTCCGATCCGACCAGGTACTTGGTGAAGTTCCATACCGGTGGGCCGGAGCCCGGTTGGCGGGCCAGGTCCTCCCACAGGGGCGAGGGCCGCGCCCGAACCGACATGCGCTCGGTCAGCGGGAAGCTGACGCCGTAGTTCTTCTGGCAGAACGACCCGATCTCGGCGGCCTCGTCGTACTCCTGATCGAGGAAGTCGGCGGACGGCGACCCGAGCACCCGCAGGCCGCGATCCTTGTATCGCTGGTAGACCATCTGCAGCCCCTCGTACTGCGGCGTGTAGCCGCACTTGCTGGCCGTGTTGACGATCAGGGTGGGATGACCACGGAGCGAGGCCAGATCGAGCTCGCCGCCGTCGAGCAGCGTCACGCTGTGGCGGTAGATATCGGTCGGCTGCTTGACCTTCGGTGTGCGGCGCACGTACATGCGCACGGTGGAGAGGAAGCTCATGGTGAACGTACGTTGCCGGGCCGCGGTCGGTTCACTGCGGTGATCCGTCAGCGCCTGAGCCGCGTAGTGTCCGAGGACCATGTCGCCCGCTCGCACGGCCACCGTCATCACCCTGTGCCTCCGCGTCGCCTACGGCGGGGCGCTGCTCGCCGCCCCGGAGCGTCTGGCCCGTCGCTGGCTCGGACCGCAGGCCGGGAGCGCGCCGACCCAGGTCCCGCTACGCGGAATGGGGGCGAGGGAGATCGTGCTCCACGGGGGCGCGCTCGCGGCGGCACTGTCCGGTGCGCCGCTTCGCCCCTGGTTGGCGGGCAGTATCGCGGGCGATCTCACCGATCTGGCCGCCACCGTCGTGGGACGCGAGCAGCTGCCCAAGGGCTCGGTGATGGTGACGTCCATCGTCGCCGGTGCGTCGGCGCTGCTCAGCGCGGCGCTTGCCGTCGCGGTGCCACGCTGAGTTCCGCGCTCGTGCCGCTGGCCCACGACAGGCTGGGGCAGGGCCCTGGACTCGTCCTGCTGCATCCCCTCGGCGCCGACCGCCGCGTCTGGGACCCGATCCTCGAGCGGCTCGCCGTCCACCGTGACGTGGTCGCCGTCGACCTCCCCGGCTTCGGTGATTCGCCGGCACTGGAGCGGACGCCCACGCCGAGCGCTCTCGCCGACGCGATCGCTGATCTCCTCGCCGAGCTGGGTCTCGCGCACCCGCACGTCTCGGGGAACTCCCTGGGCGGCTGGGTGGCGCTCGAGCTCGCGCTCACCGGCCGCGCCCGGTCGGTGAGCGCGATCGCGCCCGCGGGGCTGTGGCGCCAGCCGCTGATGCCCAAGCGCGGCGTCGCGCGCACGCTGGCCCGGGCGGCGCTGCCGCTGGTGGACCGCTTGGCCGGAGGGGAAGGCGGGCGGCGCCTGCTGCTCTCCAGTGCCGTGGCCCATCCCGAGCGCGTACCGCCCGCGGCGGCGGCGCACCTCGTTCGCGCCTACGCGATGGCCCCGGGCTTCAAGGCCGCCAACGACGCCATGCGGGCGGGACATTTCACGCGCCTGCAGGACATCGAGGTGCCGGTGACGCTTGTCTGGCCGCAGCACGACCGGCTCGTTGAGCGACCGGCACGCCTACCACCGGGCGTCGTCAGCGTGAGGCTCGAGGACGCCGGCCACATCCCGATGTGGGACACCCCCGCGGAGCTGAGCCGGATCCTGATGCAGGCCAGCGCCCTCTCCGGTGAGGCCATCCGGACCAACCGAGGCATCGTCTAAACTTAATTCCCAGGTTTCATCCGGTATCTGACGCCATCGATCGACTCCCAGGAGCAGCCAGCCATGCCCACGTATCACGACCTCGCCGTTGGCGGCCGCGCCGTCACGCGGGACCGCAGCCGCGCCGTGTTCGGCCAGGTGATGGGACTCGTCGCCCTGACCGTCGGTTGCTCGGCGCTCGGGGCCTACGTCGGCCGCAACCTCACCGGGGGGACGGGGATCGCCCTCTTCATCGGTGCCTTCGCGTGCATCTTCGGGCTGAACTTCGCGTCCAGTCGTGGCCATGAGCAGCTGGCCATCGGGCTGCTGTTCGGGGTCGGATTGCTGCTCGGGATGGCCGTGGGGCCGATTCTGGCCGTATACGCCCAGTCACAGCCAGCCGTGCTTTGGCAGGCGACGGGCGCCACGGCCGCCTTCGTCGGCGGACTGGGCGCCTACGGCTACGCGACCCGCCGTGACCTGTCCTCCTGGGCCAGGACGCTGTTCTGGGCGCTGCTGGCCCTGATCGTCTTCGGCGTCATCGGGATCTTCGTCTCGATCCCGCACGGCAACATCATCTACGCCGTCGGCGGCCTGGTCATCTTCGGCGCGTTCACGATCTTCGACTTCAATCGCCTGCGCCGGGCGAACATGGCCAGCGCCGTCCCCATCGCGGCGGGGATCTTCCTGGACATCTTCAACGTGTTCCTGTTCATGCTGCGGCTGTTCGGCGGCGGCGGGCGCAACTGATCGGCAGTTGGACCTCGCGCAGGGGCCGTCACCCCTCAGCGACATAGTGGCGGCCGCCGGCGCTATCCACCCAGACTCGCATCACCCGGCCCGAGCGGGGGTCACGGAAGCGCTCGTTCGTCGGCTGCCACTCGGGCGCGGGTGCGTCGGCGTCGCCGTGCCCGCGGCCGCGGCGCGAGCGCCGGCGGGGCGCAGGAAGCGCCAGCGGCGGCAGGTCGGCCATCACCGCGCTGGCCTGGGCCTGGGTCTGTGCCGCGTCGATCGCCGCGACCCGGCGCTCGAGCTCCTCGATTTCCAATCGTCCGGCCGCGGCGTGGCGCCCCAGCTTCTCGAACAGCAACTCCCGATCCGCGTCGCTGAGCCGCACGGCTCGTTAGAGCTCGTTAGGGCTCGCGAGCGAGCCCTAATGGATCGACCTTCACGGCGGTCCCGTAGGCCACGATCTCCGTGAACTGCTGACCGATCTCGGATGAGTCGAAGCGGACCGAGATCACCGCGTCAGCACCGAGCAGCGTGGCGTTGTCGACCATCCGGTCGATCGCGTGGCGTCGGGAGTCCTCGAGCAGTTGCGTGTACTCGGAGATCTCGCCCCGGCGCAGCGCCTTGAACGACGCCGTCATGCTGCCGGTGAATCCCATGCTCCTGACCACGAGCCCGTAGCAGACGCCGAGGCTCTCCCGGATCCGCACGCCCGGCAGCTCGAGCGCCGTGGTCATCGGCATCGTCGGCGGACTCGTCTCGTCGGCCATCGCCCCCACAACTTACCACCGCCCATCCGGAGCCGGACACCGGCCCTGCGGCCTATCGCGTCGCGCTCGCCGCCCGCTACGGTTGGCCCGATGAAGGCTCGAGTGTTACCGCTCGCGCTGCTGCTGACGGGCCTGCTCCTGCTCGCCGGGTGCGGCGCCACGACCACGAGCAGCTCGACCGCGAGAACCACGTCCGTCCCTGGCAAGGCCACCGTCCCTGGCAAGGCCACCGCCCCTGGCGCAGCGTCCGGCGGTCAAGCCGCGATGATCGGGTTCGAAGGCGTCCCGCTGGAGCTGGGAGCCGAGCTCGCCCCCGCCAGCACCACCCAGACGGGGACCGTCGACGGCATCCACTGCGGTCCCATCGAGCAGCTGGCCTACCACATCCATGCTCACCTGGCGGTGTACGCAAATGACGTTCCGCGGACGCTGCCGGCGGGGGTCGGCATCCCCGGGTCGGCCCGGGAGCAGACGACCGCGGGACCGATTGCCTCCGGGGGCCAGTGCATCTACTGGCTGCACACCCACACGTCCGACGGCGTGATCCACATCGAGTCGCCGATCAAGCGGGTCTACACCCTGGGCAACTTCTTCGACGAATGGCATCAGCCGCTGAACGAGCTCGGCGTGGGCACCGTCCACGGCCGAATCACCGCGTTCCTCAACGGCCGACGCTGGAACCAGGACCCGCGCGCGATTCCGCTCCTCCCCCACGCGGTGATCCAGTTGAACATCGGCTCACCGACCGCCCCCTTGCAGACGATCGCCTGGTCAAGCACCCAGCTGTAGAGACCGCCCACCAATCACGAGGCGCCTGAGGACGTATTCCTTCCGTCTGCGTGCCGGCGTCGCTGTCGGAGCGCGGCGGCGAGCGCCGTAACCACCGCCAAGCCGGCCACGATGGCCAGAACGGTGCCGAGGTCATCGACCAGGTCCACCACCGTGGGGCCGATCCAGTACGCGCCCAGACCGATGCCGGCCGCCCACAACGCCGCCCCGGCCGCGTTGAGCGGCAGATAGACGACCGGGCGCACGCGGTGGATCCCAGCCACCCACGACGGAGCAATCCAGACCGCGAGCACGACGTAGCGCTGAAATATCTGCTCGCCCCGCGCCAGAGCGCGCAGACGGGCTCTGCGCAGGGGACCGGACGCGGTCAGCAGGGCATGACCCGCCTTGGCCCCCAGCAGCCATCCGGCTATCCCGCCGGCCGTGGCACCGGCCCAGGCGACGAGCACCACCGAACCGATGTCGAGCTTGTGCCTGGCGGCGAACACGCCCGCCGCGATCAACACCGGCTCGCCGGGACCCGGCACGCCCATCCAGCTGGCGGCGGCCGCCGCCAGCAGGCCGATGTAGTCGACCGTCGGCCCGTGAAAATGATGATGGAGGTGAAGTCTCAGCGCCAGCCCGGAGATCAGCAGCATCCCGGCGGACCCGGCTAAGCGCATCTGGAGCGCTCCACGACGACGATCGTCGCAGATCGCACGACCCGCGCCGTGTGGATAACCTCCGGCGCCCGATCCTTGGCCCTCGGGCCAATGTGGTCGCGACCAGGCTCCCCGAGGATTGCGCACCAGATGAGCACCGACATCATCGTCTCCTACGACGGGACGTCCAATGACGACGACGCGCTGGCCCTCGGCAGGATGCTCGCGGGCGGCGGTGCGACGCTGGCGCTGGCCTACGTGCGACATTCGCGGGAGTTTGACCCCCGTCGCGAGGGTCTCGCCCAGCACGACGCGGAACGACGCCTGGCGCTGGGGGCAGCCTGGCTCGACGATCCCGATCTCCCCTGCCATGTCGTGGTGAACGCCTCCACGGGAGCGGGGCTCGCGAAGCTGGCCCAGCAGGAGGAAGCGTCGATGATCGTGTTCGGCTCGGACTACCGGACACCACCCGGTCGAGCCGAGCCCGGCACGTCCGCCCAGTATCTGCTCGAGGGGGGATCAGTCGCGATCGCCGTCGCGCCGGCCGGTCTGCGGACCGAGGTCCGCTCGGTGATCGAGTCGATCGCGATATCTCCGGCAGGGACCGACGTGGCCGCGTCGGAGACCGCCCAGAACCTTGCTCAGACTCTCGGAGCCACCATCCGGCACCTCGACGGGGGCGATGTCGACCTGATCGTGGTCGGATCCCAGGCCACGGTACCCGAGGGGCGGATCGCGCTGAGCAGCGCGGCCCGGGTTCAGTTGAGCTCGGCGCGGAGTGCCGTGCTCGTCGTGCCCTACGGCAAGCTCACGCGGCTCTGAAGCCCTCGCGCTGAGCTCACGGCTCCCCGCCGCCGGCGGCCGAGTCGGACGTCCGCATCGTGGTTTGCGGCGGGCGATCGGTCTCGTGATGCGTGGGCGGGCGCGTTGCTGCAGGGTCGGTTTATCCCTATGGACAGTGGGGTGGGTCTGATCGCTGGACCCAAGGCCATGTGTCCCAGACGGCGCCGCAGACAAACTTGCAGACGCTCGATCTGGGCCGTCCATGGCCCTGCCGCCGACCGCGGAGGGCGCCTGCCAACCCTCCGGACAAGGAGAGAGATGTTTAGCGCATATCCAAGCTGGCTCAGCCCCGGAGACAACGCGTGGCAGCTGACCGCCGCGACGCTCGTGGGGCTGATGAGCGTCCCCGGACTGGTCGTGCTGTACGGCGGGGTGATGCAGAAGCGCTGGTCGATCAACAGCATGATGCTCACCTTCGCCGCCTTCTCGGTCGTCCTGCTCGTGTGGGTCCTGTGGGGCTTCAAGATGGCCTTCGGCCATCCGATCGGATCCGGCACCGGCTTCTTCTCGACCTTCATCGGGATACCGGGCAACATCCTCAGCCATTCACAGGAACAGGGACGGGCCAACATCCCGTTGCTGAGCGGGGCTGGGCCAGCGTTCAGGTTCCCGATGTCGACGCTGGCCTACTTCCAGTTCGTGTTCGCGGCGATCACCCCGATCCTGATGCTCGGCTCGGTGCTCGGCCGGGTGAACTTCAAGGCCTGGATTCCGTTCGTCGCGCTGTGGTCGACATTCATCTACTCGATCAACGCGTTCCTGATCTGGGGCGGCGGCTTCTTTGCCCACAAGGGCGCGGTCGACTTCTCCGGTGGCTACGTGATCCACCTGTCCGCGGGCGTCTCGGGATTCGTCGCCGCGGCGGTGATCGGACCACGGCTGCAGCGCGATCGCGAGATCGATGCCCCCAACAACGTCGCCATGGTCGCGGTCGGGGCCGGGCTGCTGTGGCTCGGGTGGAACGGGTTCAACGGCGGGGACCCGTACTTCGCCGGCGCATCGGCCTCGGCCGCGGTGCTCAACACGAACCTGTGCACTGCGGTGGCCTTCCTGATCTGGGTCGGATGGGACTACCTGACCGGGCGTAAGCCCGGCCTGATCTCGGGCGTCAACGGAATGATCACCGGCCTCGTGGTGATCACCCCGGCGGCCGGATACGTGAACGGGTGGGGGGCGATCGCGCTCGGGGTGATCGGCTCGACGATCGTGTACTTCGCGCTCAACTACCTGAGCCGCATGCGGCCGTTCCGCAACGTGGACGACACGCTCGGCGTGCTCTACACGCACGGCTTCGCCGGCCTCGCGGGTGGACTGCTGACGGGAGTGTTCGCGGATCAGCGCATGATCGAGTACATCGGCAACGGCAAGACCGCCAGCGTCTCGGCGCAGGGTCTGATCCACGGCGGCACCCATCTGATCAAGTGGCAGTTCCTCGCGGGGCTGTGGGTGATCGGGTTCTCCGGGATCGGAACGTTCATCCTGCTCAAGCTCGTCGGACTGTTCGTCCCCTTGCGGATGTCCGAGGAGAACATGGAGATCGGCGACACGGCCGAGCATGGACACGAGGTGTACCCGTCCGACGTCGCGTCGCTCGGCTTCCCCAATGGAGTCCCGGACCTGGGAAGCCCGGTCGGCAGCGGCGCCGGGCGTTCGGAGCCCACCCCGGTGTGAGCGCTCACTGAGCTCTTGCAGATGGTGCCCCGGGGGGGCGGCTCGAGCCTCCCCCCCGGGTCGTTCTCGCGGCCGTCGGGTCATTCTCGCGATCGGTGACTGGGGATCGTCGGCGGCGTGGCGGTCGTCGGCGGTCGCGGACGACGCGACCGGTCACCACCTACCGCTGGCATCGCGGCGGGAACGGCCGGTCACGCGCTGCAGCGCCCGTCTCCACGTCCGGGGCCGACGGGGCTGAGACCGTTCCCACTCTCCCCTCGTCGGCAGCCGTCCGCTTCTGCGCGCGGCCAGCACGCATGCGGTATGAGCGTGGCGGCGGCGGCGGGAATCGCCTTCCGGCAGGATCAGCATGTGCTCGCTGAGCGCCGGCAGGTGAGCGCCGCACAGTGGACAGCGGTATGTCGCCGGCTTGCGATTCTGGGCGCGCCGCACGTGCCACCAACGGGTTGGCTCTGCATCGGCCATTTGTCCAAGAATGCCATTGGCGCCTTCACCGACCGGTATCGTCGCCGGCGATGGAGCATCGAGACGAGCGCATCGTGGTCGAGACCGGCCGCTACCGGATCACCGGCAGCCTGCACCTGCCTCGCGACGGCTACCGCAGCCGGCTGACCGACTATCTGACCGCATCCGAGCGAGCCTTCCTCGCGCTCACCGACGTCGAGCTCACGGCGCTCGACGGCAACTCCCCCGTCAGCCGGCACGACTACCTTGCCCTCGCGGTCAGCCACATCGTGCTCGCGATGCCGGCGGACGACTCCGAGCCACCGGAGCCGATCGCCTATACGCAGTCGTGACCCGGGCTGGTCGTGACCGCGTGGGCTGGTCGTGACAGCGTGGGCAGGTCGTGAAACGCAACCATGCGTCACGTTTCGCGACCGCCCTGTGGGAGAGGAGCAACCCCGGTTTAGCCAGCGCCGCTGCGAGCTATCCTTCGTTACATGGCGACGCAACAAGCAGAGGAACTGGGCGGGCAGAGCCGCAGCGAGAGCTTGCGCGCTTCCCCGCGGATGTTCGACTCAGACCTGCTCGACAAGCTGTCTCGAGTGCACCCGAGCGTCCCGCCGATCCTGTTCGGACCGGCGATCGTCGTGCTGCTCGTCGAGGGCTTCGTCCACGGCGCCGGCTGGGCAACGCCGGCCTGGCTCGTGGGCGGCTATCTGTTCTGGACGTTGACCGAGTACTGGCTGCACCGGATCGTGTTCCACTTCGAGCCCGAGCACGGCATCGGAGCGCGGCTTCACTGGATCATCCACGGCGTCCATCACGACCACCCGAATGACCCGATGCGGCTGGTGATGCCTCCGTCGGTGAGCATTCCGCTCGCGGTGTTGTTCGTGTGGGTCTTCGTCGCGGTCCTCGGGAGCCCGACGTTCCTGCCCTTCGGGGCCGGCTTCCTCGCCGGGTATCTCTTCTACGACATGCTCCATTACCACGTTCACCATCACCGCCCCAAGTCGGCGCTCGGCAAGCGGTTGCGGGAGCTCCACATGCGTCACCACTTCCAGGACCACGAGCGCGGCTACGGCGTCAGCGCCCCGTTCTGGGATCACGTCTTCGGCACCGCGCCGAAGAAGCTTCGATAGCGACGGCGCCGGTGGGCCTCGAGGCTTCCGGTTGCCCGTTGCCTACGGAGAGGGCGGGATTCGAACCCGCGATGGAGTTTGACCCCCATACTCGCTTAGCAGGCGAGTGCCTTCAGCCACTCGGCCACCTCTCCCGATTGCTCGGAGCAGTGTAGAGCGCCCACCACGCACTCGCCAACGTCCCACTGCAATCATGCTCGGACGGAGAACGCAGCTTCGGAGCGGTGGCAGAGCCAGGTTGATTGCAGCTGCCTTGAAAGCAGCCGGCCGTTAGCGCGGCCCGGGGGTTCGAATCCCTCCCGCTCCGCTCCTCACGCGTGCGCGCGGTCCCGAGCGCTTGTTCGCCCGCGGCGGCCCGCGGCGGGGCTAGAATCGACGCGCAAGCGCCCGTAGCTCAGCTGGATAGAGCGTCGGTCTACGGAACCGAAGGTCAGAGGTTCGAATCCTCTCGGGCGCGTGACGCAAAGGTCCTGTAAATCAAGCGGTTTTTCGGTGGTCGCGGTTTTTCGGTCTTCATGTTCGTCAGAAAAGCAGTGACCCCGTTCTCGTAGTGGAGCGGGACCGTCGCGCCGTCCTCGATCGAGTCACGGAAGTTGTAGGTCGACACGTAGTTGCCGAACACCTCACGCGTACGCTCGATCTCGGTCGTGATCAGCGGTGTCCCCGTGAAGCCGAGGAAGCCGGCGTTCGGCAGCGCGCGGCGCATGTTCAGCGCAAGCGTCGAGTACTGGCTGCGGTTGGCCTCGTCGGTGATCACGATCACGTCGTCGCGCTCCGAGCAGACCGGGATGTCCTCGCCCTGCTCGCGCCGGAACTTGTGGATCAACGTGAACACGTATCGGTGGTCCTCGGTCAACAGCCGCCGCAGGTGTGCTGAGGAGGTCGCCTGGACATGACCCCCGACCACGCCAGCATCCTTGGACTCGCCGCATAGCTGGTCGTCCAGCTCGGTGCGGTCGGTCAACATCACGAACGTCCAGTTGCCTGGCTCGCGCCGCAGCACCTTCTGCGTGAAGAACAGCATCTACAGGCTCTTCCCCGAGCCCTGCGTGTGCCAGAACACGCCGAGCCGGCCATCGCGCGTGCGCTCATCCTTCAAGGCTCGGATCGCCGCGTTGACCCCGAGGACCTGGTGATTCTGGGCGTGCGCCTTCGTCAGTCCGCCCGGCCGCTCAAGGAACGCGACGAAGTTCTCAACCAGATCGAGCAGCCGCGCCGGCTCACACACGCCGCGGATCGCCGTCTCCAGCGAGACGATCCCCGGCTCGGACTCATCGTCGAGGCGCTTCCGCTCACCGAACCGCTCCCACGGCGCAAATGTCGCCCCGACCTTGGTCTCTGACCCGTTCGAGAGCAGTACCAGTACGTTCGGCGTGAACAACTGCGGG
This sequence comes from Solirubrobacteraceae bacterium, assembly GCA_050999075.1. GTDB lineage: Bacteria > Actinomycetota > Thermoleophilia > Solirubrobacterales > Solirubrobacteraceae > Palsa-465. The sequence goes on along the minus strand of JBPCPO010000054.1, from coordinate 2,444 downwards.
ATCGTGTCGCGGTAGTCGCACAGATTGCTCAAGTACGTCTGCTCGACCGACTTGTGCGACGCCTTCAGCTCTAGCAACACCAGCGGGATCCCGTTGACGAGGCAGACGATGTCACACCGACGCGAGTGCAACGCCCCGACGACCCAGAACTGGTCGACCGCCAGGAAGTCGTTGTTCCCGGGCGTCTGCCAATCGATGAACTGCGCCGTCGCGGTTGTCCGGACGCCGTCGTCATCCGTGAACGTCACCGTGGCTCCGTCGCGAATCAGCTTCCACACGGCCGCATTGGCCCACGTGGGACCCATTACGGAGCGATCGACGGTCAGCTGGTCGATCGCGGCATCGAGTGCCGGCGCTGGCAGATCAGGGTTCAGCCCGGCGAGCTTCGGACGAAGAGCGCGATCTGCGTCTGGTCGTCGCGGCCAAGGCCGCCGGCGTATGTGTGGTCTGGACCTAACAGCTCCGAGTAGCCGTTAACCCTGGCGTAACCGAGTTGCCCGAGCAGCGCGAGTGTTGGCTTCTCGACCAGGCCTCGCTCGGAGTCGTCACTGGGGGTCATGCGGCCTCGGCTGGGAGAAGCTCGCTGAGACCGATCGGAACGACGACTTGCACTGGCCCCAGTGCGACGTCGTTCTCAACCGACGCCGGAAATTTCGGCTCTCCTGGCATGATCGTAGGTGAAGTCACGCGAACGCTTGTTCGTGTGGAAGTGTCAGCGTGACGGGTCCGCAGGTGAGGTGGATGAGAGCGAGCGCTGCCGCGGCGGAGTGAAACCCGTATGCCCGGCGGACGATCAGCTTGACCTTGTTGTTCAGCGCCTCCGCGGGAGCGTTGCTGAGTTTCAGTCGCCGAGCGGCGAGTATGCCCTCGCGGTGCTTGCGGATCGTGCGGCCGAGGCGGATGAACGGTTTGAGGCGGCAGCGGGAGAGGCGTGCCAGGAGCCGGTCGATCAGCTTGCTGACGGCCTCGACGGTCAGGCCGGTGGCGAAGATCGCCCGGACCATCTCCTTCATCGCCCAGGCGCGCGCGGTCTTCCCGCCGCCTGAGCGGATCGCGGCGAGCGTGGCGGCTTGCTGGTCGGTGAGATCCTCGGGGTTGCGCAGCAGCGCCCAACGGTCGTGCTTGAACTGCTTGGCGGCGTCGGCCTCACCAGCGCGTCGGAGCTCGTTCCAGTGCTCGCGGCGGACCTCGTCAAGCGCCTTGGTCGCGAGCTGAACGACATGGTAGTTATCGATACAGATGACGGCCTGCGGGGCGTGCTCGCGGACCGACTTGGCGTAGCCGCCGGTCATGTCCATCGAGACGGCGTGCAGTCTGGAGGCGCGCGCGAAGATCGCGGGCTGGATCTCGCGATCGGGCTCGAGCCACGCGCCGGGGATGCCGTCGCCAGCCGCGACGGTCGGGCAGGGGCCGAACGGGACCATGATCGCGGGCTCTGGCTGTTGCCGCGGCTGCTTGGCGTGCTCGGGCGCTATCGCCTCGGGCGGCGGGTCGAGCTCGGCGAAGAACTCGTCGGCGGCGGCCTGGCCCTTGCCCTCGGCGCCCCACACCACGCAGCGGCGGCGGTGATCGCCGACCAGCGTCAGGTAGCGGTGGCCCTTGCGCCGCGCGACCTCGTCGATCGAGATCTCAAACAGGCCGCTGAGACGATCGCCGTCCAGCAGCTCGTCGGCGACGCGCTGAACGATCCGCCCGACCGTCTGCCAGTCGATCCGCACGAGCCGGCAGATCGCGGTCTTGTCGGTCTTGGTCGCCAGCCACGCCACGAGATCCTCGACGTCGCGCGTGAACCTGGCGCCGTCGCGGGCGAACGGGACGCCCTCGACCAGCGCGCCGTGCTCGGGGCAGCGAACACGCCTCAGGCTTGCGCGGACCTCCAGCCGCCAGACCCCGAGATCGAGATGCCGCCAGACCGAGTCATGGTGCTGACGGCTCTCGCGGTTGCGCGTCGAGAACTCGCACTTCTGGCACACAAGACGACGACGACGCAGCGCCACCGTGACCACCACGCGACCAGGGTCAACCACGACCGAGCGGACCCAGACCCCGGGCAGGTCAAGCAGACCAGAGAATGCGCTCCTGACGCGCATGGGCGACGACCTCCAGTTCGCAGGACTCAGAAACCGCGAACCTACGGTCCGAACCTGTGCGCGTCGCCCAACCCCCGCCCACCAGCACGCAAACAGCGAACAGAGCCCTGCTCAGGCGCCGAAACCCAGGCCGATCACGACACCCAACTCACCTACGATCACCCTCGGAGCCTCTCATCTCCACGGTTGCTACAGCCGCCGTCACCACGGTGATGAACACCGTCACGCGCGCGCCGCCAGCGCTGCTGATCTCGATGGCTTCGCCCGTGACGCCGCCGATACAGCCGAGATCGACGCCCGCCCCAGGCCCCACGTTCAGAACGAGCCGTCCTTCGGACCGGACGATCCCTGACC
>JBPCPO010000035.1:0-17420 GCA_050999075.1 Solirubrobacteraceae bacterium | reverse complement strand
AGGGCGACTTCTGGATCGTCCAGAGCCGGCCGATCACGACGCTGTTCCCGATCCCCGAGGCCGCCGACCGAGAGAACCACGTGTACGTCTCAGTCGGTCATGGGCAGATGATGACCGAGGCGATGAGGCCCCTGGGGGTCTCCGTGTGGCAGCTGACGGCCATGGCGCCGATGCACGAGGCCGGTGGCAGGCTGTTCGTCGACGTCACCCAACGACTGGCTTCGCCGACGACGCGCGCGGGTCTCCTAGAGGTCATGGAGAGAGGCGACCCGCTGATCGGGGACGCGCTCCAGACCATCCTCGAACGCGGCGACTTCATCCCGTCGCTCCCGGACGAGGGTCCGGGCGGGGCGCCGGCTGCCGGGGCGCCGGCTGCCGGGGCGCGGGCTGCCGGGGCGCGGGCTGCCGGGGCGCCAGCCCCAATCGAGACCGATCCGGCGATCGTCACCGAGCTGATCGAGCGCAACCGGGTCTCGATCGCCGCCCTGAAGCGCGACATCCAGACGAAGTCCGGGCCAGCGCTGTTCGACTTTCTGCTGGAGGCCTTCAAGGAGCACAAGCGAGTCCTCGGCGATCCGGCGAGCCATCAGGTGTTCATGACGGCGATGGAAGCGACGTGGTGGCTCAACGAGCATCTGGAGGAGTGGCTGGGCGAGAAGAACGCGGCCGACACGCTCACGCTGTCCGTCCCCCACAACGTCACCTCGGAGATGGGGCTGGCGCTCCTGGCCGTCGCGGACGTGATCCGCCCGCATCCGGAGGTGGTGGCTCTTCTGCAACACGTCGAGGACGAGGGCTTCCTGGACGGGCTGGCCAAGCTCGCGGGCGGGCGGGACGCGCGAGAGGCCATCCGGGCCTACCTCGACCAGTACGGCATGCGCTGCGTCGGCGAGATCGACATCACGAGGCCACGATGGAGCGAACGACCCACCACGCTCGTGCCCATGATCCTCGCCAACATCAAGAACTTCGAGCCGGGCGCCGGCGAGCGCCGCTTCGAGCAGGGGCGCCAGGAGGCGTGGGGCAAGGAACAGGAGCTGCTGGGGCGCTTGCGGGCGTTGCCGGACGGAGAGGGCAAAGCCGAACAGGCCAAGCGAATGATCGACCGCGTCCGGACGTTCATCGGGTACCGGGAGTACCCGAAGTACGGCATCGTCAGCCGCTACTTCGTCTACAAGCAAGCCCTGCTGGGAGAAGCCGAGCGCCTCGTGCAGGCCCACGTGCTTGGTGAGACGGAAGACATCTTCTACCTCACGTTCCAGGAGCTCCACGAGGTCGCGCGCACGCATCAGGTGGATGACCAGCTCATCAGCCGGCGCAAGGACGCGTTCAGGTCCTCCCAAGCGCTCACGCCCCCCCGGGTCCTCACGTCCGATGGCGAGGTCATCGCCGGGACGTACCGACGCGACGATCTCCCGGCCGGCGCGCTGGTCGGCTTACCGGTCTCCGGCGGGACCATCGAGGGGCGCGCCCGCGTAACCCTGGACATGGCGCAGGCCGATCTCGAAGCGGGCGACATCCTGGTCACCACCTACACCGACCCCAGCTGGACGCCCCTGTTCGTCGCGATCAAAGGCCTGGTGACGGAGGTCGGGGGCCTGATGACCCATGGCGCGGTGATCGCGCGGGAGTACGGGTTGCCGGCCGTCGTGGGGGTGGAGCACGCTACCCGGCTGATCCAGGACGGGCAGCAGATCCGCGTGCATGGAACGGACGGGTACGTCGAGATTTTGCCCTAGCCGAGGCAGAGCCCCGAATCGAGCGCCGGCTGACGAGATCAAACTTCTCCCTCGTAGTACGAGACCGCGCTCGAACGGGGCATCAGCAGGTCGTCGTCGGGGTTGCCCACCCACACCCCGAGCTTGTCCGAATCCGGGTACACCGAGACCGCCGTGGGGCTGACGGTCGAGTACATCAGCACACGCACGGTCTCCTCGGTCTCGTTGCGCACCCCGTGCGCGCCGCCAGGGCCGGCCGGGAAGCAGACGATGTCCCACGGGTCCAGCCGATCTGAACCCTCGGGATGGCGGAGCGTGGGGTGTCCGCAGATCACGAGCAGCCACTCCTCCTCGCCGTACTCGTAGTGGTAGGGACAGATTGCTTGGCCCGGTGGCAGCTCATAGACGCTCGTGCCCGTGTGCCGCGCCCCGAGTTGCTTGCCGAAGCGCAGCATTCCCGAGCGGAACCCGTCCGGATCGTCCTGGTCATAGCTGAAGTCGGGGCGAGTGAGATTGAGACGGCGCATGGCTATGCGGCACTGCGCTCGGAGAGCTCACGCGGACTGATCGCGTCGATCCGGTCGCGCAGCTGGGAGACCTCGGGATCCTCGGCGATGGCCAGCGCTTCGCCGCACGCCGCGACGCATTCGCGGCGGCGGTCGGTGCGGGCCAGCGCATGGGCGTAGGTCGACCAGGCGGCGGCTGAGTCGGGGCTCAGCCGGGTCGCAGCGTGGGCGCAGGAGACTTCGGCCCCGACGTCACCAGCGAGGTGGTAGGCGAGCGCGAGGTCGAGCAGCCCGTCGACGGAGGGACCGGTCAGCCGGGCGCGCTCGAGGGCCGAGATCGCGCCGCCGCGATCCATCAGGCGCAGCCGCAGCCGGCCCAGCCGCTCCCAAACGGAGGCGTCGCCGGGCGAGCGCTCTGCGGCTCGGACGGCCGCGTCGGCGGCCAGGTCCAGCGCGCCCATGTCCTCATAGATCCGCGAGGCGAAGCGCTCGGGGGTTGGGCGGTCGAGGTCGACCCGCGCCCAGTCCCGCACCGTACGCGCTGCCGCGGGCAGGTTTCCCGCCTGCCAGAAGGAGGCGGTCAGGAGTCGCAGCACCATCGGGTTGCCCGGTTGCGCGTCGCGGGCGTAGACCAGGCGCTGGGCCGCCAGCGCCGGATTGCCGTCTGCGAGCGCGTGCTGCGCGGCCGTCATGAACCGCTGCACGCGGTCCGCCGACGGATCGGGGGTCCCGAAGTCCACGAATTGCAGCGATCCGGCGGGAACCGTGCGCACCCCGATCGAGAACGTCATCCGAGCCCATTGCTGCACGTCGTCGTCCTCGCCCGAGAAGTAGATCCCGGTGACGGTCCCAACCCCCCACTCCGGATAGGACAGGCAGCGGGCGTAACGGTGTACCACGGAGTGGTCGGGGACTCGGGAGCCGAACGGATCGTGCTTGGCTCGCTCCTGGGCCCCGGCCCGCTCGCGCTGCTCGGCTTCGTAGGCACGCCGTCCGGCGTCGGCCCTGGCCCTGCGGGTGGCCTGAGCCGAGACCTTGACCGCGCCGCGGGTGACGCGTCCACCTCGCGAGGTGTCGGCGAGCTGCGCGAGCTGATCCGCAGCCTCGTTGATCGCCTGCAGGTGTTGCTGATGCTCGTGCTGGCGCCCAGGCGGGGCGATGTCGGGGTGCCAGCGCTTGGCCATCCGGCGCCGGGCCAGCAGCACCGCGCGTTGATCGAACGGGGCCTCCAGCTCAAGCAGGAGCATCGCCTGTTCAACGTCGAGGATGCGCGGCATGACCCACTTACGGTAGCGGGGAGACCGATCAGCGTGTCGGCTCGGGCGGAAATTCGATTGCAACAACATAGCCTCAATTAGCTTCAGTATGGCTATTCTCGCCTACGCTGCCGAACATGCCCGGGACGCCATCACCGCGCCGGGGCCGGGGCGCGATCACGGTGACGTGCGCGATCGCCGGGATCGCGGCGGCGGGGATCGGAGCTGCCTTCGTCGCCCTTCTCATCAGCGTGTCCACGCCGTCGGGCGATTGCTCGGGACCGGGTGTCGGGGGCCCGGCGGGAGCCATCGTCCTCGGGCCACCGGGGAGTGGACAGCTGGTGGGGGCATCGGAATACGGCGGTCCCGGCGACCCGAGCTCGGGCGTGACCGGGTCGCGGGGTGACAACCTGCTCCAACATCCGGACACCTACGCCGAGCTCGGCGGGCTGACCTGGCAGACCGCCGCAGCGATGGGCGGCCTGTCCTACATGACGCCGCTGCGCGTCAGCTGGAGCGATCGCTCAGCGATCGCCTACAAGCGCGACTTCGGGCTCGGCGGTGGTCCGGTGGCGGGTCTGCCCCGGGTGATCGACCTGTGGTGGCAGTTCGCCGGCCGGCTCGGGATCCCCTACGAGAACGGCCTGTGGTCAGGGCCGATAAGGGTTGGGCGCCCTCCGCAGGCGGGCGCGGGGAACCTGCTCGGCCAGGGTGCCGACCAGGCCGGCGTGCCCCTGATCGCGCCCCCGGCGGCCGCGGGGGATCCCGGAGCGTGCGCGCCGGGTGTGGTGACCGGTGTCCCATTGACCCCCGGGCCGCGCGCCCAACTGCTCGGCAACGGCCTGGCCGCCGCTCCCAGCCAGGCCCCGCTGGCGGTCAAGGAGATCATCGCGGCGGGAAACGAGATCATCGGAAAGCCGTACCGCTACGGGGCGGGGCATGCCCTGCCGCTGTCGGAGATCGCGCCTGCGTATGACTGCTCGAGCAGCGTCGAGCACCTGCTCTACGGAGCGCGGCTGCTGCCGGTCACCGACGGCGAGTCCTCCAGCGGGCTCGAGTCCTTCGGAGCGCCGGCTCCTGGGCAGTGGGTGACTCTGTACGCCAACCCGGACCATGTGTTCATGTACGTGGCCGGCTTGCGCTGGGATACGCACGATGCGGCCGGAGCGGCCGACGGCAGCGCCGGGATCGGCTGGCACCCGCTGGTTCGAGACTCGGCCGGCTTCGTCGCGCGACACCCGGTGGGGCTGTGACTCGGCGCTCTGCGGTGGGGCCTGTGAGGCGGCGGGCCGCAACGTTCACCCATCGAAACTCGGGGGCCGCTCTGCGCTCCGTGCTCGGATGCGCGGCTGCGTGCGCAGTCCTCGCCGCCTGCGGGGCGGGGGCCGAGTCCCGCTCCGCGACCACGGGAACCGCTGCGCCCGCCTCCACCCACCGCCGCGCCACGCCGACCCAGGCCCAGTCCAGCCGGCTCGCCCAGGCCCAGGCGACGCACGAGTATCCCTCGCCGCCCCCACCGGGCCAGACCGCGGTCGGCGGCGCCCCCTCCGCGGTGCAGGCAGTTCGCGCGTTCGCCGACGCCTACATCAACTGGACCGCGCCGACCGTTTCGGCGCAGATGCGTGCGCTTGCGGAGCGCAGCGTCGGCCAGGCACGTTCGGTGGTCTCGCTCGCGGCGGCTCAGACTGCCCAGGACTACGAGCTTCAGCGCGGTGGGATCGCCAACAGTGGCACGGTGCAGGCGGTCACGGCGATGCTCGGACGCCAGGATCGCTATGTCGTGGTGACCCGAGAGCGCACCAGCGCGACCAACACGACGGCCTACCAGGGGCTCCGAGCCGCGTGGCACGTCGCGTTGGCGACCGTCGCCCAGCTGAGCCTGGGTCACTGGGTGGTGAGCGCCTGGCAGCCGGAGAGCTGAGCCGCGGCGGGCCCTCACCCAGTCTTCCGTTGGCCTGAAGCATCTGTCGTGAATATTTCCGGTCAGCGATCAGCGGTCGCGAGGACCGGCAAATCAACGTGACACGACATTCAGAACCACAGCCACGACGAAGCACAGCACGGCCGCCGCCCGGATCAGCGCGCCCCTACGGGCGCTGACCCGGCCGCTGAGCATCCCCGCGATCGCGCTCACCATGGCACCGATGGCGATCAGGGCAAAGAGGACAGCCAGCGCGTGGAGCACGAGGTATGTTGTACTGGAGTGCTCTGCTGGCACTCAGCCCCGCGGCTGGGCACCGTTGCTCCGCTTCCGGCCGCTGCACCCTGCCGTCCTTTGCCCCATGTCCTCCCAGTACATCTTCACCACCCACCGGCTCTCACGCCGCTTCCCGCCTGACCGTGAGGTGCTCACCGACGTCTCGCTGTCGTTCTACCCCGGGGCGAAGATCGGCGTTCTGGGCTACAACGGAGCCGGTAAGTCAACGCTGCTGCGAATCATGGCCGGTACCGACACCGAGTTCGACGGCCAGGCCCAGCTCGCCCCGCGGGCGAGCGTTGGGCTGCTCGAGCAGGAGCCCCAGCTCGACCCGACCAAGACCGTCCGGGGCAACGTCGAGGAGGGGGTGGCGGAGACCCGGGCGCTGCTCGATCGCTTCAACGAGCTGTCGATGAACTACTCGGAGGAGACCGCAGATGAGTTCGCGCGCGTCCAGGAGCAGATCGACGCCGCCGACGCCTGGAACCTCGACACGACGCTCGAGATCGCCATGGACGCCTTGCGCTGCCCGCCTCCGGAGGCGGAGGTCACGACGCTGTCAGGTGGGGAGCGACGCCGCGTCGCGCTCTGCCGCCTGCTGTTGCGCCAGCCCGACCTGCTCCTCCTGGATGAGCCCACCAACCACCTCGACGCCGAGTCGGTGGCCTGGTTCGAGCGCCATCTGCGTGACTACGCGGGCACCGTCGTCGCCGTCACCCACGACCGCTACTTTCTCGACAACGTCGCGGGGTGGATCCTCGAGCTCGATCGCGGCCGCGGGATCCCGTACCAGGGCAACTACTCGGGTTGGCTGGAGCAGAAGCGAACGCGGCTGCAGGCCGAAGCCCGGCAGGACACTGCGCGCCGGCGGACGATCGAGTCCGAGCTCGAGTGGGTTCGGCTGAACGCCAGCGCGCGCCGCGGCAAGCCCAAGGCGCGGCTGAACGCCTACGAGGCGCTGCTGGCCGCGGACTCCGCCGCCGGCGCACAGCTCGACCAGGTTCAGATCCACATTCCCGCCGGTCCGCGGCTGGGCGGGGTGGTGGTGCAGGCGGAGGGGCTGCGCAAGGCCTACGGCGACCGGGTCCTGATCGAGGATCTGTCGTTCACCCTTCCGCCGGCGGGGATCGTCGGGGTGATCGGCCCCAACGGCGCCGGCAAGACGACGCTGATTCGGATGATCACGGGCGAGGAGAAGCCCGACGGCGGGACCCTGCGGATCGGCGAAACCGTCCAGCTCGCCTACGTGGACCAGTCACGCGAGGCACTCGATCCGGCCAAGACGGTCTGGGAGGAGATCTCCGGGGGCGCGGACCAGATCGCCCTCGGCCATCGCATGGTGGCCAGCCGGGCCTACGTCGCCGGGTTCAACTTCAAGGGCACCGATCAGCAGCAGAAGGTGGGCAAGCTCTCCGGCGGGGAGCGCAATCGCCTGCACCTCGCGAAGCTCCTGCGCAGCGGCGGCAACCTGCTGCTGCTCGATGAGCCGACCAACGACCTCGACGTCGACACGCTGCGCGCGCTCGAGGAGGCGCTGCTGTCCTTCGCGGGGTGCGCCGTCGTGGTCTCCCATGACCGTTGGTTCCTGGACCGGATCGCGACCCACATCCTCGCCTTCGAGGGCGACTCGCAGGTGCGCTGGTTCGAGGGCAACTTCGAGGCCTACGAGAGCTTCCGGCGCGAGAAGTACGGCGCGGAGGCCGACCGGCCCAAGCGGATCACCTACAAGAAGCTCGTGCGAAGCTGAGGGGCGGCCGGCCCGCGGAGCTGAGGGACGCCTAGCCGTGCGGAGTTGCGGGGCGGCCGCTGGCGGGTGAGGCTGGACCGGATCTCAACGGCGAGCGCCGGCGCCGGCGAGCAGCTCGGCCACGCTGAGCACGGGCAGGCTCAGCGTCTGCGCGGTGATCTGGGCGTCGGCCGGAACCTCGGAGACCTCGGCGTAGAGCCCCGCGCGGGGCTGCCGGTGAACGACGACGCGATGGCCGTCGAGGTCGACGACCCAGTACTCGGTCACCTCGGCGCGCGCGTACAGCGGCGGCTTGATGCGTAGGTCGCGGATCTGCGAGGACACGGCCACTTCGATCACGAGCGCCGCCGTACCAGGGTGATGAGGGTGGGGCGCGTCGCGGCGGAGGACCATCAGATCAGGCTCGGGCTCGGAGGTCTCGAGCGTAAGGGGATTCCGCACCCCCACCTCGAAATCCTCCAAATCCACCCCGAGGAGCAACCACTGAGCCAGCCACCTGATCGCCTTCTCGTGGGCTGGCGTCTTCGGGCTCATGTCTGCGATCACCCCCTCGATCAGCTCGACGTGCGAGTCCTCGCGCAAGCCCCCGGACGCGACCAGCTGGTGGTACTCCTCGAGTGAGAAGCGATGAACCGAGATGGGGGGAAGGGAAGCCTCGACGGCCACGACAACAGGATTGTAGGTGTCATGCCACGCTCCGCGGGCAAGGCGGTGAGGCTTCAGGCGTCGTCCGCCAGCATGGGTTCGAGGGTCGGGCGCAGCTCCCAGGCATCCCGCACCACCGCGTCCGCTTCGCGCAACTCCTCCGGAGGATGCGGTCCGGTCGCGACCGCCACGCACCGCACGCGATCCGCCCGCGCACAGGCGATATCACGGGGGGTGTCGCCGATCACCAGCGTCTTGTCGCGTGGATACGGTACGCCGTGCGTCCCGGCGCGGGCGCGCGCCACCGCCGGCAGCGCCGCGCGCGCCTCGGAGTCAGACCCGAACGCTCCCTGACCGAGAGGAAAATGGCGCCCGATCCCAGCCCGGCCGAGCTTCAGGCGCGCGACGGGCTCGAAGTTGCCCGTCACGAGCCCGAGCGCCACCGGCTCGCGACGGGAGAGCCAGTCCAGCAGCTCGCGCACGCCGGGGAGCACCGTATGGGACAGATCGGCCGTGCTGAGCTGCGCGTAGAGGCGGCAGCAGGCCTCGCGCACGGCGCCGACTCGGTCGTCGATCCGGTCCACGCCGACGCCCGCCGCCAGCAGGATCTTGCGCGCGATTTCGCCGTCGGTCCGCCCGGCGGCCGAGACCGGCCAGCGCACCGCGTCCGCGTCGACGCCGTGGACCTCGAGCAGCGCTCCGTGCAGCGCGTCGCGGTGGGCGCGCGTCGCGCCCCCGAGCAGAGTGCCGTCGATGTCGAACAGGAGCAGCGAAGCTCAGCGCTCGAACGAGAGGCCCGCGTGCAGGCGCTGCGCGAACGCGGCGATCAGCCTGGCCGCCGCGTCGACGTCGTCAAGCGAGACCATTTCGACCGGCGAGTGCATGTAGCGGCACGGGACCGAGACCAGGCCGCTCGGAACCCCGCTGCGGCTGACGTGGATGGCGTCCGCGTCGGTGCCGGTTCCCTTCCCGAGCGACTCGACGGTGAACGGGATCTGCTCCTGCTCGGCCGTCTCGTGCAGCAGCTCGAAGACCCGGGGGTGAAGCGTCGTGCCGCGGGCGATCACCGGCCCCGAGCCCATCGTGTGCTTGGTGATCGGCCCAAGCTCGATCCCGGGCTGATCGGTGGCGAAGGTCAGATCGACGGCGATGGCGAGATCGGGCTTGTGCGCGAAGGCGCTCGTCTGCGAGCCTGCGAACGTTGTCTCCTCCTGGACGACGGCGAGCGCGATGACGTCTCCCGGCGCCCCGCCCTCGCCCGCCACCAGCGCGGCGGCCTGAGCGGCGACATAGCACCCGACCCGGTTGTCGAGCGCGCGCGATACGAGGCGACGATTGGGAAGCTCGACCGGCGCGCCGTCGATCACCGCCACGTCCCCGATCCGCACCCGCGAGCGTGCCTCCTCGCCGTCCCTGGCGCCGATGTCGATGTAGAGCGCCTTGATCTCGGGCACCTTCTTGCGGTCATCCTCCTCGATCAGGTGGACCGGCTTGCGGCCGATCACTCCGGGGACAGCGCCGGTGCGGGCGTCCACGCGCACGCGCTGGCCGATCAGCACGACAGGGTCCCACCCCCCGACTGTCCCGAAGTGCAGGTAGCCCTCGTCGTCGATGTGCGAGACGTGCAGGCCGATCTCGTCGATGTGCCCCACAATGGCCAGAGTCGGGCCGCCCGCGGTTCCGGCCACGCGGGCGAAGGAGGATCCGAGGTGATCGGCGCCGACCTCCGGGGCGAAGGCGGCGCAGCCCTCGCGCCAGGCCCGCGCGGGCCCCGACTCGTGGCCGGAGGGCCCCGCCGCGGTGATCAGGGCGTGGAGAAGCTCGGGTGTCGGCATGGCTCGAAGGCTAGCCGTTATCAGGCCACCAGCCTGATAAACGGGGGCTTTCGTCGGACACGCGGCCGCGGACGTGGGCAGCATCCGGCGCGTCGCGCTGCTTCAGCTCACCCGTCTGAGCAGTCCTCGCAGCACGCACTGCAGGATCCCCCCGTGGCGGAAGTAGCGCTGCTCCTGGGGAGTGTCGATCCGGACCGTGACCGGGAACTCCCGCTCTCCGGTGCTGACCATCACCTCGCGCGGGATCGTGTCGACGCCGGCGAGTCCGCCGATGGAGAACGTCTCGTGTCCGGTCAGTCCGAGTGACTGCACCGAGTCGCCGTGCGATAACTGGAGCGCCAGGACGCCCATCCCGATCAGATTGGAGCGATGGATCCGCTCGAAGCTCTCGGCGATCACCGCCCGTACGCCGAGCAGGCGCGCGCCTTTGGCGGCCCAGTCACGCGAGGAGCCCGAGCCGTACTCCTTCCCCGCGAGCACCACGAGCGGGATCCCCGCCTCCTGGTAGCGCATGGCGGCGTCGTAGATCGACATCTGCTCGGGGGTCTCCGAGCCCCCGCCGAGGTACAGGGTCACCCCGCCCTCGGTGTCCGGCGCGAGGTGGTTGCGCAGGCGGATGTTGGCGAACGTGCCGCGAATCATCACCTCGTGGTTGCCCCGCCGCGAGCCGTAGGAGTTGAAGTCCCTCGGGGCCACCCCGTGCTCGATCAGGTACCGGCCCGCGGGTCCGTCGCGCTTGATCGACCCCGCCGGAGAGATGTGATCGGTGGTGATGCTGTCACCGAGCACAGCGAGCACGCGCGCGTGCTCGATGTCGGTGATCGGCTCGGGCCGGAGGGGCAGGGTCTCGAAGAACGGGGGTCGGCGGACGTAGGTGGAGTCCGCGGCCCAGGCGAAGCGCTCTCCGGTCGGGACCGGGAGCGAGCGCCAGCGCTCGTCCCCGTCGAACACCTCGGCGTAGCTCTTGCGGAACATGTCCGATTGAACGGCCTCCTCGACCGTGCCGGCGACCTCGGCGGCACTCGGCCAGAGGTCCTTGAGGAACACGGAACGGCCCCGCTCGTCTTCGCCCAGCGGCTCATTGTAGAGGTCGATGTCCATTGTTCCGGCGAGTGCGTAGGCGACGCAAAGCGGCGGCGAGGCCAGGTAATTCATCTTCACGTCGGGGTTGATCCGGCCTTCGAAGTTGCGGTTGCCCGACAGGACCGACACGACGGCGAGGTCACGCTCACCCACCACCTCGGAGATCTCCTCGGAGAGGGGGCCGCTGTTGCCGATGCACGTCGTGCAGCCGTAGCCGACGAGATGGAATCCGAGCGCCTCCAGGTACTCGGTCAGTCCGGCGCGGTCCAGGTACTCGGTCACGACCTTGGAGCCCGGGGCGAGCGAGGTCTTGACCCACGGCTTGACTTGCAGGCCGTGCTGCACGGCGTTGCGGGCGAGGATCCCGGCGCCGAGCATCACGGACGGGTTCGAGGTGTTCGTGCAGCTGGTGATCGCGGCGATCACGACGTGGCCGTGGTCGAGCTCGGTCTCGGTCCCGTCGGCCAACGTGACGGGCGTCGGCGTCCGGCGCCGGTGCGAGACCTGGGTTCCCCCGGTGCCGCCCGACGGCTCCTCGCCCTCGCCGTTGCGAACATGGGTCGAGACGGGATCGCTGGCGGGAAAGCTCGCCGCCACGGCGTCGTCCTGGTCGCTGTCGCCGGGAAGGAATCCTTCGAGCGCCATCCGGAAGGCCGCCTTCGACTCGGTCAGCGAGACGCGATCCTGCGGGCGCTTGGGTCCGGCGATGCTGGGGACTACGGTGGTGAGGTCGAGCTCGAGGCTCTCGGAGAACGTGGGCGACACGGAGTCCTCGTCGTGCCACAGGCCCTGCGCCTTGGCGTAGGCCTCAACGAGGTCGATCAGCTCCCGGTTGCGGCCGGAGAACTCGAGGTAGCGCAGCGTCTCGGCGTCGATGGGGAAGATCGCACACGTGGACCCGAACTCGGGGGACATGTTGCCGATGGTCGCGCGGTCGGCGAGGGGAAGGCTGGCCAGGCCCGGGCCATGGAACTCCACGAACTTGCCCACGACGCCGTGGCGGCGGAGCATCTCGGTGACGGTCAGAACGAGGTCGGTGGCCGTCGCCCCCTCCGGCAGCTCGCCCGTCAGCCGGAGGCCGATCACCTGCGGGATCAGCATCGACATCGGCTGCCCCAGCATCGCCGCCTCGGCCTCGATCCCGCCGACGCCCCAGCCGAGCACCCCCAGGCCGTTGATCATCGTGGTGTGGGAGTCGGTGCCGATCAGCGTGTCGGGGTAGGCCAGCGGGGGGCCGCCGCCGCCATCCACGCCATCCCGGTTGTCGACGAACACCACGCGCGCGAGGTACTCGAGGTTGACCTGGTGCACGATCCCGGTGTCGGGCGGGACGACGGCGAAGTTGTGAAACGCGCCCTGTCCCCAGCGCAGAAAGGCATAACGCTCCTGGTTGCGCTCGAACTCGAGCTCAGCGTTGCGCTTGAACGCGAGCCGCGTGCCCGACACGTCGACCTGCACCGAATGGTCGATCACCAGCTCGGAGGGGACGAGGGGATTGATCCGGCCGGGATCTCCGCCCATCGCGTCGATCGCGTCGCGCATCGCGGCGAGATCGACCACCGCGGGTACGCCGGTGAAATCCTGCATCACCACTCGCGCGGGAGTGAAGGCGATCTCCTGGCTGGGCTCCTCACTCGCGTTCCAGGTCGCGAGGGCCTCGATGTCCGCGGCGCGGATCGACTCGCCGTTCTCGTTGCGGAGCAGGTTCTCGAGCAGGATCTTCAGCGAGAAGGGTAGGCGAGCGACGTCGAAGCGCGCCGGCAGCGCGTCCAGGCGGAAGATCTCATAGGCCCGTTCGCCGACGGTGAACGTTCCCCTGGCGTCGAAGCTGTTGGTGGACAAACGGGCTCCCCTGGCTGCGTTGAGAGCGGTACTGTAGGCCCAAGGCAAGCTGAAGGCTAACCAGGGAGGATCATGGGTTCCGAGGAGCAGGACGTACGGACGACCCCACTCGAGGATCAGCTCGAGTCAGGCGGTCATGTAAGCGGCGGCGTCGGCGGTCTGCGTGCAGGCATGCCGGGAGGCCCCGAGGAGGATCAGGGCGACGCACCCGTTCCAAGGGGCGCAAAGTCGCCGCTAGAGGATCAGGTTGAGGCAGGCGGTCATGTAAGCGGCGGCGTCGGCGGTTTGCGGGCGGCTATGCCAGGCCAGGAAGGCGGCTGATCCGGGCGGGCAAGCCGAAACTTTCTCTCCGGAGAGGGTCGAGGACGAGCGGGGGCGGCCACGGGGCCGCCCTCAACCAAACGCGAAGGCTCACGCCTGAGGTCGTCGGGGCATCGGGCGACGCCGAGACTCCGGCGACCCAACTGCCGCCGACGCCCGCTCTACAGCCCCGGCGGGTGGCGGGCGACGAAGCCGGACGTGTCCTCGCCGGAGAGGTTCGAGGACCAGCGGGTTCCGCCTTCGGCCAGTGCCACCGTGTCAAAGCGCCACCCGGCGACGAACATGAACGCGTGGTCCGCGTTGGCGTAGACGGTGATCCAACGCCCTGGACCCGGGTCGCCCCAGCTCTCGAACCCGGTCGAATCCAGGGGCGAGCTCAGCAGGCCGGCGGCCGCCAGCGCGTAGCTGATCGAACCCGAGCAGTCATATCCGTTGGCCTGGAAGGAGCCGTGCCCGCCGCCCCAGATGTACGGAAGCGTGGCGATGGCGTTACCGGCGGCGATCACCTGGCCGATCGCGGCCGGAGCCCCGGGTGGCGCCTGCACCATGCCGCCGGTGTCGATGGCGAGGCCTCCCAGGGACGCGGTTCCCACCGGTCCGCCGCCGGGCGAGACCTGGGGGGCCTGGGCCGCCACCGCTGCGGCGGCGGCCGCAGCAGCCGCGGCCTGTGCCGCGGCGCGGGCCTCGAGTGACTTCAGATGGGTGTTGAGGCCCTGCAGCTTGGCGCTCGTGCTGGCGCGTCCGCTGGTCTGCGCGGTCTGGCGGCCGAGCAGGGCCACCTGCAGCGCCGCGGCCTGGTTGCGCTGCGCCAGGATCTGGTTGGTCAGGCTCCGGTCGCGTTGCTCCAGCGACGTCAGCATCGTGGTCTGGCGTGAGACCGCGGCCCGCGCGGTGCGGGTGTCGCCGACGACGTGAGCGTCCTGATGGGCGATCCGGGCCATGAAGCTCATCTTCTCGAGCAGATCGTTGAAGCCGTGGGACTCCAGGATCACCGTCATCATGTCGGGCTGGCTGCCCTCGTAGTTGGCCAGGAGGTTCGCCGCCAGCGCCTTGGAGGATCGCTCGAAGCGGTTCTCGAGCTCGACCAGGTGGTTGCGCGCGTTCAGGAGCTCGGTCTGGGCGGCGGTGAGCTGACGTTCACTGGAGCTGAGCTTGGCCTGGATCGTGGCCAGCCGCCGGCGCGCATCCTGGAGGCCGTTGGTCGTGGAGCGAATGCGCGCGGTGTCGGCCGCGATCGCGCTGCGCAGTGATGCCGCCGCCGACTGACCGGCGGAAATCTGGCTCTGAAGGTCACCCGCGCTGCGCGCGGTCAGGTTGCTGGCCAGCAGCACGGCCGCGACCGCGACGCTCGCGGCGAGGGTGCGCCAAAGCGCTGGGTATCGGCTCGGGGATGACATGCGGGACGGGGCGGCGGCTCTACGACACGCGGGTTCCCGACCCTGCCCGGAACCCGCGCCGCGACCCTAACAGGACCCGTCGCGGACGCGCCGGCTATTCCTGGTCGTGCAAGAGATCCTGCAAATAGCCCCACATCGCCCTCATCGCCCTCATCGACCCTCACCGGCTCTTCGCGCGCGCCAGCTTCTGTCGGGAGGTTCGGTCGAGGCGGACCTTGCGCAGTCGGACCGCGTGCGGGGTGACCTCGACGCATTCGTCCTCACGCAGGAACTCGAGCGCCTGGTCGAGGGACAGCTCGCGCTTGGGGACCAGGCGCACGAGCTCGTCGGCGGTCGAGGAGCGGATGTTGGTGAGGTGCTTCTCCTTGCAGGCGTTGACGTCGAGATCCTCCCCGCGGGCGTTCTCGCCCACCACCATGCCCTCGTAGACCTCCTCTCCCGGCTCGACGAACAGGGTTCCCCGCTCCTGCAGGTTGAACAGCGCGAACGCGGCCACCGCGCCGCGGCGGTCGGCGACCAGCGAGCCCGTCGGACGCGTGCGCAGCTCGCCGTGCCAGGGCTCCCAGCCGTCGAACACGTGGTGGACGATCCCGGTACCACGGGTCTCGGTGAGGAACTCGGTCCTAAATCCGATCAGGCCGCGCGCCGGCACCCGGTACTCCATCCGCACCCAGCCGGTGCCGTGGTTGACCATCTGCTCCAGGCGCCCCTTGCGCAGCGCGAGCAGCTGGGTGATCACGCCGACGTAGGCCTCCGGCGCATCGACGCTCATCCGCTCCACCGGCTCGTGGAGCTTGCCGTCAATCTCCCGGGTGACGACCTGCGGCTTGCCCACGGTCAGCTCGAAGCCCTCGCGGCGCATCAGCTCGACCAGCACCGCGAGCGCGAGCTCGCCACGACCCTGCACCTCCCAGATGTCCGGGCGCTCGGTCTCGGAGATCCGCAGCGAGACGTTGCCCACCAGCTCGCGGGTCAGGCGCGCGGTGAGCTGGCTGGCCGTGACGCGGTCGCCGTCCTGGCCGGCGAGCGGGGAGCTGTTGATCCCGATCGTCACCGACAGCGAGGGCTCGTCCACCGTGATGACCGGCAGCGGCCGGGGGTCCTGCGCATCGGCGAGTGTCTCTCCGATCGTGATCTCGGGGATCCCCGCGACCGAAATGATCTCTCCCGCCCCGGCCTCCAGCGCGTCGACTCGGTCGAGCGCCTCGGTGATGTAGAGCTCGGTCACCTTGACCCGCTCGATCTGGCCGTCGGCCCGGCACCACGCGACCGTCTCTCCCCGGCGGATGACGCCGTTGCGCACGCGGCAGATGGCTATGCGTCCGACGTAGGGTGAGGCGTCGAGGTTCGTCACGTGGGCCTGGAGCGGGTGCGAGGGGTCGTACTCCGGGGCGGGTACGCGCTCCACGAGCAGCTCGAGCAGCGGACCGAGGTTGGTGCCCTGCACCCCTGGCTGCAGCGACGCCCAACCCGCCCGGGCGTTGGTGTAGACGATCGGGAACTCGATCTGGGACTCGTCGGCGTCGAGGTCGAGGAACAGCTCGTAGACCTCGTCGACGACATCGTCGATCCGGGCGTCGGGCCGGTCGACCTTGTTGATCACGAGGATCACCGGCAGGCGCGCCTCGAGCGCCTTGCGCAGCACGAAGCGGGTCTGGGGCAGCGGGCCCTCGCTCGCGTCGACCAGGAGCATCACCGCGTCGACCATCGTCAGCCCGCGCTCCACCTCGCCGCCGAAGTCGGCGTGGCCCGGAGTATCGACGATGTTCAGCTTCACGCCGCCGTAGCGCACCGCGGTGTTCTTGGCCAGGATCGTGATCCCCTTCTCGCGCTCGAGGTCCATCGAGTCGAGGACCCGGTCGACGAGTGCCTGGTGGGCGCCGAAGGCACCTGACTGGCGCAGCATGGTGTCGACCAGGGTCGTCTTGCCGTGGTCGACGTGGGCCACGATGGCGATGTTGCGGATATCGGAACGGGCGGCCATGCTCGCGGATTACGATAACCTTCTGGAGGCGATGGAGGGTCTGCGCCGCTCGTTGGCTCGGTTGTGGAACGCTTCGGTGCTGGCTGGCGCTACCGCGGTGCTGGCGGCGTGTGCTGCGGTGCTCGCCGCGCCCGCCGCCGCGTCGGCCAGGACCCAGACCGCGCACGCCGGCGACGTGTCCGCGAGGTTCTCCTTCACCGGCCGGTTTCCCGGCTACTCGCGTGAGCGGCTCCAGATCAGGCGCGCCCGCAGGGTCCTCTACGACGAGCCCGTCTCATCCTCCTACTGCAACACGAAGTTCTCCTGCGCCCCCGGCGCAGGCAGCGGGAGCGCGCCCTCGGTCCACGTGCTCGACCTCGAGTCCAACGGACGCCCCGACGTCGTGCTCGACCTGTTCACCGGCGGTGCGCACTGCTGCACGGTCGAGCAGGTCTTTCGCCTCGATCGCGCCACGGTGACGTATGTCAAGACGGAGCGCAACTTCGGGGATCCGGGAGCGAGGATCAGGGATCTGAGACGCGACGGGCGGCTCGCGTTCCTCTCGGCCGACGACTTGTTCGCCTACGCGTTCACAGACTTTGCCAGCTCGGGCTTCCCGCTGTAGATCCTGACTTTCCGGGACGGCCGTTTCCTCGACGTCACGCGCCAGTACCCGGAGCTGATCAGAGCCGAAGCGGCGCGATGGCTGCGCCTGTTCAAGCACCACCTCGACGACGGGCTCGGCGCGATCGCCGCGTACGCGGCGGACGAGGATCTCCTCGGTCACTACACGCTCGTGAGAAGCGCGCTCGCACGGGAGTTGCGCCAGGGCGACCTGCGCAGCATCGGGGGCCGCCCCGGCGGAGGCAGGTTCGTGCATGCGCTCCAGAAGTTCCTGCCCCGCCACGGG
>JBPCPO010000032.1:0-30354 GCA_050999075.1 Solirubrobacteraceae bacterium | reverse complement strand
GTCCCCGAGCTGCTGAAGGGCAAGCAGATCTACACCCTCGACCTGGCGGCGCTGGTGGCCGGCTCGAAGTACCGCGGAGAGTTCGAGGAGCGCCTGAAGAAGGTGATGAAGGAGATCACCCAGCGCGGCGACATCATCCTGTTCATCGACGAGCTGCACAACCTGGTCGGGGCCGGGGCCGCCGAGGGCGCGATCGACGCCGCCTCGATCCTCAAGCCCGCGCTCGCCCGCGGGGAGCTGCAGACGATCGGCGCGACCACGCTCGAGGAGTACCGCAAGTACCTCGAGCGCGACTCGGCGCTCGAACGCCGCTTCCAGAAGATCGTCGTCGATCAGCCCTCGACCGACGAGACGGTGCAGATCCTCAAGGGGCTGCGTGATCGCTACGAGCAGCACCACAAGGTCAACATCACCGATGAGGCGCTGGAGGCGGCCGCCGATCTGGCTGACCGCTACATCTCCGACCGCTTCCTGCCCGACAAGGCGATCGACCTCATCGACGAAGCCGCGTCCCGGATGCGGATCAAGTCGATGACCTCCCCCCCGGTGTACCGCGAGCTCGAGGACGAGATCGAGGAGACCCGGCGCGCCAAGGAGGAGGCGATCGAGGCCCAGGAGTTCGAGAAGGCGGCGAACCTGCGCGACCAGGAGCGCCGGCTGACGCAGAAGAAGCGTGAGCTCGCCGAGCAGTGGGAGGCGGGCGAATCGACCGAGCGCCCATCGATCGGCGAGGAGGAGATCGCCGACATCGTCTCGATGTGGACCGGGATCCCGGTGTTCAAGCTGACCGAGGCCGAGACGGCCAAGCTGATGCGGATGGAGGAGGAGCTCCACAAGCGGGTGATCGGACAGCATCCGGCGATCGAGGTCGTCTCGAAGGCGATCCGCCGCTCGCGCGCCGGGCTCAAGGACCCCAAGCGCCCGACCGGCTCGTTCATCTTCCTGGGCCCATCCGGGGTCGGCAAGACGGAGCTGGCCCGTACGTTGGCCGAGTTCCTGTTCGGCGACGAGGAGACGATGATTCGGATCGACATGTCCGAGTACATGGAGAAGCACGCCGTGTCGCGCCTCGTCGGCTCGCCTCCGGGGTACATCGGCTACGACGAGGGCGGTCAGCTGACCGAGGCCGTCCGCCGCAAGCCCTACAGCGTGCTGCTGCTCGACGAGATCGAGAAGGCCCACCCCGACGTCTTCAACATCCTGTTGCAGATCCTCGAGGATGGCCGCCTGACCGACGCTCAGGGGCGGACGGTGGACTTCCGCCACTGCATCGTGATCATGACCTCGAACATCGGCGCCTCGGAGATCGCCCGTAACACGCCGCTGGGCTTCGCCGTCTCCGACGACGAGACCGGGATCACCTACGACGATATGAAGAACCGGATCATGGGGGAGCTGAAGAAGGTCTTCCGGCCCGAGTTCCTGAACCGGATCGACGAGGTGATCGTGTTCCACAAGCTGAGCAAGGAGCAGATCAAGGAGATCGTTGACCTGCTGCTGCGGCGGATCCGCGAATCGATGGCCGAACGGGAGCTGCAGCTGGATCTCAGCGAGGCCGCCAAGGACCTGCTCGTGGACAAGGGCTGGGACCCCGCGATGGGTGCCCGGCCGCTGCGCCGGGCGATTCAGCGCTACATCGAGGATCCGCTCGCGGACTTCGTCCTGCGCTCGCAGGTGCCGCCGGGCTCCACGGTGGTGGTCGAGCCGGCGCCGGCGGACGGTCCGGACGAGGGCGACGTCAAGTTGTCGGTGATCCTCCCGTCCCCCAAGCCGACCCCGGTCGGCGTGGGTGCCGAGGCTGGCCCCGCGGATGGCCAAGAGGAGCCAGACCGAGCGCCCGGCTCCCCGGACGCACCGCCTGAGCCTGCATAGCAGAGGCAGTAGAGCTTCGCGCAGGAGTGCGACCGCCGCGGTCGCGGTCGCGGTCGCACTCGCGCTGGCGGGTTGCGGCGACGACGGTCGTTGGCCGCCTTCCCCACGGTGAGCCGCTCGTGTCCTTCGACGTGCGCCTGGCGCCGGACACGACGCTTGACGTCGGGCTCGGATCGGCCGGCGCTGCGCTCGTCCTGAGCCGCGCGGCGGCGGGATCGCCGATCCTGAGCGCAGGAGGCAGATCGTTCTACCTGCACCGGCCGGCCGGCTGGCTCGGGGGCGGCTGGCGCCACGTGGAGGTCTCTGGCGACCGGCTCGCGATCGACGGCCGGTCGTTGCCGCTTTCGCCGGTGTCGAGCTCTGCCACGGCGATGACCGTTCGTGTCGCGCGAGGACGGGCCCAACTCGCGGCGCTGATCATCAGCTCCGGCTCTGCCCCCGGCTCGCTGCTGCTCCATCGCGTGGCCGAGCTTCACGCGCGCATACCCCCACGCCAGTTTCCGCTCGGGGCCGGAAGCAGCGATCGCCTCCACTACGCCTCGACCTACTGGACCAGCGGGTTCTGGCCCGGCGCCCTGTGGCAGGCCGCGGCGATCGCGCCGGGCGGCGGGATGTTCGCCGGCTGGGCCCTGGCCGCGACGATCGGGCACTTCGGGCAGGAGCACTCCGACACGCACGACGTCGGCTTCATGTACGGGGAGTCCTCGCTGGCCGCGTGGCGCGCGCTGTGTCGCTCCTCCCGGCGTCCGGAGGCGCTGTGCGCCCGGCTGAAGCGCAGCGTGCTCGCCGCCGCCGGCGAGCTGGTCGCGCTCGCGGCCGGCAACCGCCGGGCGGGGACGATTCCCACCGACGGGACCAGCCGCCAGGCCGACACGATCATCGACAGCATGATGAACATCGCGATCCTGACCTGGGCCAGCCGGGCCACCGGCAATCCCGCTTACGCGCGCCTGGCCGCGCGTCACGCCCACGTGGTGGCGTCGCTGTTGGTGCGCCCCGACGGGTCCACGGCCCAGTCGGTCAACTTCGATCGCGCGAGCGGCCGCGTGCTGTTCGTCTCCACCCATCAGGGGTTGTCGAACACGAGCACGTGGTCGCGGGGCCAGGGCTGGGCCGTGTACGGCTTCGCCCAGATCGCCAGCGACCTGCACGACCGCCGCCTGCTCGGTGTGGCGCTGCGCACGGCGGGCTACGTCGCTTCGCACCTGCCGTCCGGGGGCATCCCCCGCTGGGACTACGACGCGCCCGCCGGTGCACCGCTCGACGTCTCCGTCGGCGTGATCACAGCGGCGGGGCTGATGCAACTGGCTACCGCCTGCCGCTCGATGCCCGGAGCCTGTACGCGGCCTGCACGGTGGGTCGTGCTCGCCCACCGGATGCTCGCGGCGGCGCTGACCCGCGCCGCCAGTCAACCGCCGCTCGGGTTCCTCGGCTCGCAGGTCCTCAACGAGCACGGCCGCGGTTGCTGGTGCGACGGGGGCGAGCTGATCTTCGGGCTGACCTAGCGCTCGAGGCGGTCGAACTCATCGATAGATGACCTCCGACGTGGGGTGCAAGACGCTCTGAGCAGGCGAGCTCGGGCGGCTCGACGCGAAGATGTCGGCACGAGGCCGTAGCCTCGTGCCCGATGCCGAGACCCGCGTCGATCCACGTCTGCTCGGCCTGCGGTCATCAGAGCGCCCGGTGGGCCGGGCGCTGTCCGGGATGCGAGGAGTGGAACACGCTGGTCGAGGAGAATCGCCGGCGGCCAGCCGGTCCGGATCGGATCGGCGCTCCCCCCTCGACTGCCGTGATCCCGGTCGCCCTCGGCGACGTGCTGGCCCGCGAGCACGATCGCCTGAGCACGGGGATCGGCGAGCTCGACAACGTGCTGGGGGGCGGAATCGTCCCCGGATCGCTCGTCCTCATCGGTGGAGCACCGGGAATCGGCAAGTCGACGCTGACGACGATGGCGCTCGCGAACCTCGTGGAGGCGGGGCGGCGCACGCTGTACGTCTCCGCCGAGGAGTCAGCCGCCCAGATTCGGCTGCGGGCGCAGCGGCTGACCGGCGCAGGCGCCATGCGGATCCCGGTGATCGCGGAGACCGACCTGCAGGTCGTGCTCGCGACGCTCGAGCGCGAGCGTCCCGAGGTCTGCGTGATCGACTCCGTGCAGGCGCTCCACTGCGCCGAGCTCTCGAGCGCAGCGGGTTCGGTCGGCCAGGTGCGGGAGGTCGCGGGCCAGATCATGGCCCTGGCCAAGACGTTGGGGATCGCGGCGCTGCTCGTCGGCCACGTGACCAAGGACGGTGCGCTGGCGGGCCCGCGGGTGCTCGAGCATCTCGTCGACTGCGTGCTGCAGTTCGAGGGCGAGCGCGAGCGTACCTACCGAACGGTTCGCGCGATCAAGAACCGGTTCGGCTCCACCGACGAGGCCGGCGTGTTCGAGATGCGCGACCATGGTCTGGTTGAGGTGCTCGATGCCTCGGCGCGATTCGTGGGCGAAGCGACGCGGGCGGCCGGCAGCGTTGTCCTGTGTGCGATGGAGGGCTCGCGCCCGCTGCTGGTCGAGGTGCAGGCGCTCGTGTCGCGCTCGGAGATCGTGCCGCCGCGGCGGGTGGTCGCGGGGCTCGAGCGCAACCGGGTGGCGCTGGTGCTGGCCGTGCTCGGCGCCCACGCCCGAATTGGCCTGGGGGGCGCCGACGTGTTCGTCAACGTCGTCGGTGGAGTCCGGGTCGACGAGCCGGGGGCCGACCTCGCGGTCGCCCTTGCCGTGGCCAGCGCCGCGAGACGGGTGACGCTGACGGGAGCGAGCGACCGACCGTTGGCCTGTTTCGGCGAGCTTGGCCTGACCGGCGAACTGCGCACCGTCGCGCACGGCGACCGGCGGCTGGCGGAGGCGGCGAAGTTCGGCCTGGCGCCGGTGATCGAGCCGGACACCCACAAGACGCTGAACGCGGCGCTGAGCAGCGCGCTGGATCGAAGCCGGTCCTCGGGCACGGCAGGCCCGTTTCTCAAGAACGGCTAAAATCGACCCTGATGCCGTCGCGTTCCGGGGAAGAGCTCAAAGAGGAGCTCGAGTCGCGACAGGAGTCGCGGATGGTGCGGGCGCTGGAGATGGTCGCGCCGGGGACGGCGCTGCGGGAGGGTATCGACAACATCCTCCACGCGCGGACGGGGGGATTGATCGTGATCGGGGACGTGGAGGAGCTCGCGTTTCTGTTCTCGGGCGGGATCAAGCTCGAGCTGGACTACTCGCCGGCGCTGCTCTACGAGCTGGCCAAGATGGACGGTGCGATCGTTTTGAGCTCGAACGCGACCAAGATCGCTCAGGTCAACGTCCAGCTGACGCCCGATCCGACCATCTTCACGTTCGAGACCGGTACCCGTCACCGCACCGCGGAGCGGGTGTCAAAGCAGACGGATGCCCTGGTGGTGGCGGTCTCCGAGCGCCGCCAGGTCGTATCGCTCTACGTCGACGGCGTCAAGTACATCCTCGAGGACATTCCCGTGGTGCTGGCCAAGGCCAACCAGGCGCTGGCCACCCTCGACAAGTACCGCAGCCGGCTCGACCAGGTTTCGACCCGGTTGACCGCGCTCGAGTTCGAGGGCGGAGCGACGCTCAACGACGTGCTCACGGTGCTGCAGCGCGTCGAGCTGGTGACCCGGATGGCGGTCGAGATCGAGCGCTACATCGTCGAGCTCGGGACCGAGGGCCGTCTGATCGAGATGCAGCTCGATGAGACCATGGTCGGGGTCTCCGCCGACAAGGCCGCACTCGTCCATGACTACTTGGTCGAGGATGTCGACGACGGCTTTGCCACGGCGTTCGAGCAGCTCGTGCGCCTGCCCCACCAGGACCTGCTCGACTTCGGTCGGCTCGCCGAGCTGCTCGGCCACGACCGCAAGCTGAACACGCTTGACTACCCCGTGTCGCCCCGCGGTATCCGCATCCTCGGGCGCATACCCCGACTGCCCAAGCTCGTGGTGGCGCGGATCATCGACGAGTTCGGGGGGCTCGAGGAACTGCTCGCCGCCACGGACGGCGAGCTGGAGACCGTAGACGGCGTCGGTGAGGTTCGGGCGAAGGACATCCGCGAGGGCCTTCGCCGCCACCAGGAGATGAACCTGGTGGACCGCTATTTACAGACATAGCAGACGTAGTGCCCAAACATGTGCGGGGTCCGTCGCCCGCCGGCCCGGAAAGAGGAGGACATCATCACAGAGCTAATGGAAGAGCCGCTGGAGGATCTCGAAGCCGTCGAACCGGTCCCGCAGATCAATTTCGAGGTGGGGGACAACGTCGTCTATCCCCATCACGGAGCGGGCCAGGTGATCCGCAAGGAGCTCAAGGACGTGCTCGGCGAGCGGCGTGAGTACGTCACGATCAAGATCCTGCACAACGACATGACGGTGATGGTCCCGACCGAGAACGCCGCCCTGGCCGGGCTGCGTCGCGTGATCGACGAGGCGACGGTCAA
Source organism: Solirubrobacteraceae bacterium (assembly GCA_050999075.1). Taxonomy (GTDB): domain Bacteria; phylum Actinomycetota; class Thermoleophilia; order Solirubrobacterales; family Solirubrobacteraceae; genus Palsa-465. The sequence continues at coordinate 24,022 of JBPCPO010000032.1, read as the reverse complement.
GAAGGTGCTGGCGGTGCTGCAGGACGAGTGCTCCGAAATGCCCAAGAACTGGAACCGTCGGTTCAAGCACAACCGCGACAAGATCAAGACCGGCGACATCTACGAGCTCGCCGAGGTGGTGCGCAACCTGGCCATCCGCGAGATCGAGAAGGGCCTCTCGACCGGCGAGAAGCAGATGTACACGCGCGCGAAGAAGATCCTCGCTTCTGAGCTGATGTACGCGCTCGAGATGGACGCGGACGAGGTCGAGGCGCATCTGTACGCGCTGCTGTCCGATTCCTCGCACAGCCGCGGGAACGGGAACGGGAACGGGAAGGTCGTAGTGACCGGTCACGTCGAGGTGACTGGTCAAACCGGCGGCGACGGCTCCGCTGGCGAAAACGGTCTCGGCGACGGCGACGGCGAGGGCAACGGCCATGCCGACGGCAACGGCCATGCCGACGGCAACGGCAACGGAAACGGCAAGGTGGTCGTGATCGCGAAGTAGGCCACGGTCCCAGACGGATATGGCGGTCGCGCTGGTCGTGGCCGCAGGCCGTGGCGAGCGCCTTGGGTCTGACGGACCCAAGGCGCTGGTCACGCTTGGCGGCAAGCCGATGCTCGAGTGGAGCGTTGCGGCGCTGCGCGCGGTGGCCGGCGTCGAGACGATCGTGGTTGCCCTGCCGGCGCATGCGGTGGCGCTGGCGCCGCCCGCAGGGGCGTTCACCGCAGTCCGCGGTGGGGCGACACGGTCGCAGTCGGTCCGCGCCGCGCTCGCCGCCGCCCCGGACGGCGACCCGGTGATCGTCCACGATGCCGCCCGTCCGCTGGTCACGACGGCGCTGTTCGAGCGCGCGCTGGCCGAGCTGGAGCGGTCGGGGGCAGATGGCGTCGTCGCCGCGACACCGGTGTCGGACACGATCAAGGAGGTCGGCGAGGACGGGCGCACGGTGGTCCGCACGCTGGCCAGGGCGCGCCTGTGGGCGGTTCAGACGCCGCAGGTGTTCCGCCGCGAGGCGCTCGAGCGGGCGCTGTCGGATGCATCCGATGCGTTGCTGGCCCGCGCCACCGACGATGCTTGGCTGATCGAGCGCGCCGGGGGCGTCGTGGGGGTGGTCGCGGCCGATCCCGCGAACATCAAGATCACCTCGCCGACCGATCTGCGCGTCGCGGAGCTGCTGCTCGCGGAGCGCGGTCTATGACGCTCACGACCGGGATTGGGTGGCGATGAGCGTTACGACCGGGATCGGGTATGACTGCCACCGCTTCGCCTCCGGTCGCCGCCTGATCCTCGGCGGCGTCGAGATCCCGCACCAGCGCGGGCTGAGCGGCCACTCCGACGCCGACGCGCTCACCCACGCGATCATCGACGCTCTGCTCGGGGCCGCGGTGCTCGGCGACATCGGCGAGCACTTTCCCGACACCGACGAGCGCTACCGCGATGCGAGCTCACTCGAGCTGCTTCGGGTCACCGTCGCCATGCTCGCCGAGCAGGGATTCGCGGTGCGCCACGTCGACGCGACGGTCATGATCGAGCGCCCGCACCTCGCCCCCGCGCGCGAGCGAATCCGAGCGGCGCTGGCGCAGGCGCTGGGGATGGCGGTCGAGCACATCAGCGTCAAGGCCACGCGGGGGGAGGGGATGGGCTTCGTGGGCCGCGAGGAGGGCGTCGCGGCGCTGGCTGTGGCGAGCGTCGAGCGGGACGGGCGCGAAGGGTAGGCCGCGGGCGATAAAAGTCAGATCGCGGTTTGGGCAGAGCTGATCGCGGTAAGGTACCCACATTGTGACCAACGTCACGAGCATCGAGGGGGTTTCCCGGCGGGAGACAGACCGGGTGCGGAGGGCCGCGATAGCGTTGATCGCGGGCATGCTCGCCGCCCTGCTGGCCGGCTGCGGTGCCTCGAGCAAGGGGCCGCCGACGCTCAGCTGGTACGTGTTCCCGGAACCGTCGGGATCGTTCGCCACCGCTGCCAAGAACTGCAGCGCGGCCTCCGGCGGCAAATACAGGATCAACATCAACCTGCTCTCGACCGCCTCCGACCAGCAGCGCGTCTCGCTCGTGCGCCGCCTCGCGGCCAAGGACTCCTCGATCGACATTCTCGCCATGGACGTCGACTGGACCGCCGAGTTCGCCACCGCCAAGTGGATCCGCCCGTGGAGCGGCCCGCTGAAGGCCCAGGTCACGAACGGCCTGCTCGCGGGCCCGATCGCCACCGCCACCTGGCAGGGCCAGCTCTTCGCCGCGCCGATCAACTCCAATACGCAGCTGCTGTGGTACCGCAAGGATCTCGTTCCCAATCCACCCAGGACGTGGGACCAGATGATCACCGACGCGATCGCGCTCGCGAAGCAGGGCAAGCCCCACTACATCGAGGAACAGGGCTCTCAGTACGAAGGCCTGGTGGTGTGGTTCAACTCGCTGGTCGATTCCGCCGGCGGTCAGATCGTGACCGGCAACAACCAGGTCGTGCTCGGCCCATCGGCCAAGACCGCAGCCTCGATCATGCAGCGTCTCGCTACCTCGGTGGCCGCCGATCCGTCGCTGAACACCGATCAGGAGGACCAGGCCCGGACGGGGTTCGAGGCCGGCAAGGCCGCGTTCGAGATCAACTATCCCTTCGTGTGGCCGGCCGCGGCGAAGGCCGGCATCCAGGGCAAGATGGGCTATGCCCTGTTCCCGACCGTCACCCCCGGCAGCGCTCCGCGCGTTTCGATCGGCGGCTACAACCTCGCGGTCTCGTCCTATTCCAAGCACCCGCAGCTGGCCTTCCAGGCCATCGCCTGCCTGACCCAGGCCACGAACCAGGTCCGCGACGCGATCAAGGGCGGCCTCGCGCCGGTGACCGCGAGCATCTACGACCAGCCGTCGATCGCCAAGCAGTATCCGTTCCACGCGCTGCTCAAGACCCAGATCGAGCACTACGGCATCCGGCCCAAGACGGCGGCCTACGCCGACGTCTCGCTGGCCATCCAGAAGGCGCTCTCGCCCACGTCGTCGATTCGGCCGGGGACGGTGGTGAGCACGCTCCGTGGGGAGATCAAGAAGGCGCTCTCCTCGGGGGCGCTGATATGAGCGCCGTCACCCCCAGCGAGCAGCCGGTCGCGGCCGCCCGGGCGCCTGCCCAGCATCTGACCGAGCGCGCGCGGGGCGAGCGGCGCCTGGCGGCGCTGCTCGTCGGTCCGGCGGCGATCGTGATGATCGCGGTCACGGCGTACCCGATCATCGACGCCGTCATCCTCTCATTGCAGCGCTCGGACCTGCGTTTCCCGGGCGCGACCAAGTTCATCGGGCTGGCCAACTACGGCCATGTGCTGTCGGCGCCGGCGTGGTGGCAGGACGTACTGCATACGGTGATCATCACGGTCATCACGGTGGCGATCCAGTTCGTGCTCGGGATGCTGCTGGCGCTGGCGATGCATCGGACCGTGTTCGCGCGGGGGGCGTTGCGCGCGATCGCGCTGGTCCCCTACGGGATCGTCGCCGTGGTCGCGGCGTACTCGTGGCAGTACGCGTTCGCCTTGAACAGCGGCTGGATCCCCAAGCTGCTCGGACTGACCGGCGACCCGCTCAGCCACCAGTTCGGGACCTACGTGGCGATCATCATCACGGAGGTGTGGAAGAACACCCCGTTCATGGCGCTGTTGCTGCTCGCGGGCCTGGCGCTGGTTCCCGACGAGCTGCACGAGGCGGCGAAGGTCGACGGTGCGACCACATGGCAGCGGTTCACGCGGATCACCGTTCCGCTGATGAAGCCGGCGATTCTGGTCGCGCTGCTGTTCCGCACCCTCGACGCGTTCAGGATCTTTGACACGATCTACATCTTCAACCAGGGCGCTCAGGGCACCGAGTCGATCTCGATGCTCAACTACTCGACGCTGCTGAACCGGCTGAACCTCGGGCTCGGCTCAGCGGTGTCGGTGCTGTTGTTCCTGCTCGTGGCGCTGATCGCCTTCGTGTTCATCAAGGGCTTCGGTGCGGGCGCGGCTCCGGGAGGGGCCAAATGAGCCACCGGGTCAAGCAACGCAGCGGGTGGTCGGCGGCGCTGCTGGTAATCGTGGTCGTCTCGCTCGTGCCCGTCCTGTGGATCGTGATGCTGTCGCTGAAGACCCCTGCGTCGGTCACCGACGGGAGCTTCATCCCGCATCACTGGACGCTGTCGAACTACTCCGACATCTTCAACGCCGGCGTGTTCACCGACGCGCTGCGCAACTCGATCGGGATCGCGCTGATCTCGACCGCGCTGGCGGTGGCGCTGGCCTGCGCCGCCGCCTACGCGATCGCCCGCCTGGACTTCCCCGGCAAGCGGATCATCCTCGCGGTCTCGCTGGCGGTGGCGATGTTCCCGCAGGTCTCGCTCGTGGGCCCGCTGTACAACCTGTGGCGCCAGATCGGCCTATACGACTCCTGGCCAGGGCTGATCCTCCCGTACATGACCTTCGCATTGCCGCTCTCGATCTACACGCTGTCGGCGTTCTTCCGGGAGATACCGTGGGAGCTCGAGCAGGCCGCCCAGGTCGATGGAGCCACCCCGGCGCAGGCGTTCCGGAAGGTGATAGCCCCGCTGGCGATGCCCGGGATCGCCACCACGTTCATCATCGTGTTCATCATCTGCTGGAACGACTTCATCTTCGCGATCTCGCTGACCTCGACCGCGAACGCGCAAACCGTGCCCGCGGCCATCGCCCTGTTCCCGGGCGTGTCCCAGTTCACCGTCCCGATCGGGGACATCGCGGCCGCCGCGGTCGTCGTCACCGTGCCGGTGATGGCGCTGGTGGTGCTGTTCCAGCGCCGGATCGTCGCCGGGCTCACCGCGGGCGCGGTCAAGGGCTAGCTAGTCAGACAAGGAGCGTGGCAATGGCAGAGATCGAGCTACACGACGTGACCAAGCGATATCCGGATGGCTACGAGGCCGTGAAGCATCTGAGCCTCGAGGTGGCCGACGGCGAGCTGATGATCCTCGTCGGCCCGTCGGGGTGCGGCAAGTCGACGGCGCTGCGGATGGTGGCGGGGCTCGAGGACATCTCCGAGGGCGAGCTCAAGATCGCCGGCAAGGTGGTCAACGACCTCGCCCCCAAGGATCGCGATATCGCGATGGTGTTCCAGAACTACGCCCTCTATCCGCACATGACGGTGCGCCAGAACATGGGCTTTGCCCTCAAGCTGGCCAAGACGCCCGCCGAGGAGATCAACACCAAGGTCACCGAGGCCGCGCAGATCCTCGACCTCGAAGCGCACCTCGATCGCAAGCCCGCCAACCTCTCCGGAGGTCAGCGCCAGCGCGTGGCGATGGGACGGGCGATCGTGCGCGATCCCAGCGTCTTCCTCATGGACGAGCCGCTCTCGAACCTCGACGCGAAGCTGCGCGTACAGATGCGGACCGAGATCTCCCGGATTCAGCACCGGCTGAAGACGACGACGATCTACGTCACCCACGATCAGACCGAGGCGATGACCCTCGGTGATCGGATCGCGGTCATGCGGGCCGGGACCCTGCAGCAGGTGGGACCGCCGAGCGAGCTGTACTCACAGCCGAAGAATCTGTTCGTGGCCGGATTCATCGGCTCCCCGTCGATGAACTTCCTTCCCGGCGAGCTCGACGACGGCACCGTGGCCCTGCCGATCGGAAACCTACAGGTGCCCACCAGGCTGCGCAAAGGCCTCGCGGCCGGTGCGGGAGGCGGCCGTCGCGCCGTGATTGCGGGCCTGCGTCCCGAGGACTTCGAGGACGCCCAGGTGGTCGGTGATCCACAGCGCGGCGTGAGCTTCAAGACGAAGATCGACGTGCTCGAGTCGATGGGCTCGGAGTACTACGCCTACTTCGACGTCGCTTCCGAACAGGTCTCCTCGAAAGAGCTCGAGGAGCTGGCCCACGACGCCGGAGCCGCAGATCTTCCGCAATCACGAGAGGGCAGTCAGGTGGTGGCCAGGCTCGACGCGGCCAGCCGGGTCAAGCAGGGCGCGGAGACCGAGCTGTGGTTCAACTCCGAGCACCTTCACCTGTTCGACGCCGAAACCGGTCAGAGCCTGCTGGGAGCGGCAGAGGGGCGGGCCCAGGCTTCCGGCTAGGGTTGCGCGATCTTGCGCGCGATCATGCTGCACGACACCCGCACCGGCGAATTGCGCCAGGTGGAGCCGCGGGAACCGGGCCGGATCGGGATCTACGCCTGCGGGCCGACCGTCTACGGCCGGGTTCACATCGGAAACGCACGCCCCTTCGTCGTGTTCTCGCTGCTGAAGCGGTTCCTGGTCCATGAGGGGTATGACGTGACGCTGGTCGCGAACATCACCGATGTCAACGACAAGATCTACGCCGCGGCCCAGGGTCGGGGTATCGGCAGTGAGCAGCTGGCGCGCGAGATGGGCGAGGCCTACATCGCCGACACCGACGGCCTGGGCCTGGGCCGGCCGGACGCCGAGCCGCTCGCCAGTCGCTGCATGGCCTCGATCGTCGAGCTGATCGAGCGGCTGGTGGTACGGGGTCACGCCTATGCGGTGGAGGGTGACGTCTACTTCTCGGTCCGCTCCTATCCCGAGTACGGCGAGATCTCCCACCAGCACACCGACGCGATGAATCAGGGCGAAGGCGACGGGGGGGTGGGCGCGCAGCGCAAGCAGGACCCGCTCGACTTCGCGCTCTGGAAGGCCCAGAAGGCGGATGAGGACACGGCGTGGGAAGCGCCCTGGGGGCGTGGCCGGCCGGGCTGGCACATCGAGTGCTCGGCGATGGCGCAGGCCGTGCTCGGGCTCGACTTCGAGATCCACGGTGGCGGCTCTGACCTGATCTTTCCCCACCACGAGAACGAGGCCGCGCAGACCCGCGCCGCCCACGGCGCGCCGCTGACGCGGCTGTGGATGCACAACGGCATGGTGCGCCTGGAGCGTGAGAAGATGGCCAAATCGATCGGCAACATCTTCCTGCTCCACGAGGCGCTGTCGAGCTACGGGCGCGACGCGCTGATCATGTACTTCTGCGCCGGGCACTACCACAAGCCGGTTGAGTTCGACGACGAGCGCCTGAGCGAGGCGGCGGCGAGGGTGGCGCGGATCCGCGAGGCCGCCCGCCGGCTCACGGCGGGAACCTCCCCCGCGTGGTCGGCACCGTTGCGGGAGCGCTTCTTCTCCGCCCTCGCGCATGACTTCAACACTCCCGACGCCCTCGCACAGGTGTTCGAATGGGTCCGGGAGGCAAATCGGGGCGAGCACGGGGCGGGCGAGCGCGATTTGCGGGAGATGCTCGGCGTGCTCGGGCTCGAGAACCTGGTCGACTCCCCGTCTGCCTCGGCGCCGGCACCAGAGGTCCAGCAGTTGGTGGCGGCGCGCGAGCGGGCCCGCGCGGATCGCGACTACGAGCAGGCGGACCGGCTGCGCGAGCAGTTGCGCGCGCAGGGTTGGGAGATTCGCGACGGCCCCGATGGGCCGGAGCTGCTGCCGGCATGACCGTGACCCGATGCCGGCGGCTGGGGCAGAGATGATCGTCTACGGCCGCAATCCCGTTCGCGAGGCGATCCGCGGACCGCGGCGCGTGGTTCGCGTCTGGGCGACCAAGAACGCGGCGCGCGAGCCGTGGCTGTCAACCCACCGTCTCGCGCCTCCCTGCGAGCTGTGCCGCTCGGAGGAGATCGAGCGCCGATGCGGATCGGGCGCCCATCAGGGCATCTGCGCCGAGCTCTCGCCGTTCTCCTATGCGGCCGTCGAGGGTCTGCTGCACGCCGCCGGTCCTCTGCTCGTCGCGCTCGACGAGGTGCAGGACCCCCAGAACCTGGGCGCGATCTGCCGCAGCGCGGAGTGTGCCGGGGCCACCGGGGTGGTGCTGCCCGAGCGTCGCGCGGCCGAGGTAACGCCGGCGGTGTGCAAGGCGTCGGCCGGCGCCGTCGAGCACCTGCCCATCGCCCGCGTGCGCAACCTGGCGGACTTCCTCGGCGAGGCCAAGGCGGCGGGCCTGTGGTGCTACGGAGCCGATTCCAGTGCCGCCGTCGCCCATGACACGGTCGATTACACCGGTGGTGCGGTGCTCGTCCTGGGCTCGGAGGGCCGCGGGCTGCGGCCTCGGGTGGCCGGCGCCTGCGACGCGCTGGTGGCGATCCCGCTCCGCGGCCGGATCGAGTCGCTCAGCGTGAGCGCCGCGGCGGCGGTGCTCCTGTACGCGGCGGCGGGGGCCGGAGGGCGACCGAGCGCCGGCTCGGTGGTCGACCTCGACCAGGATTCAGCGGTCGATCTCGACCAGACTTGACAGCGGCGTGCCGCTGTGTAACGCTCGCGGCGAAATTAACCATCAACTCGAGCCTAAGGCTCAGGCTGATGAGGACGTCCGACTGGGAGGCCGGGCTCCGATTCAGCAATAGGTGCGGCGCCAGGGGAGGTAACGCGCCACGAAATTCCGAAGGATCCGTCGCCTCGACGGATCCAAGAAGGGACCAATCGTGGCCCGACTCTCTGCCAGTCCTCAGGGTCAATCTCAGGTCGAGGATGGCTTTCTCATCGCGCTGGCCAAGCAGGGGCACGCGGACGCGTGGGACCGCATCGTCCGGCGCTACTACAGCTTCGTGCGACTGAAGGCGTCTTCGTACTTCCTCGCCGGTGGGGACTCCGACGATCTCATCCAGGAGGGCCTCGTCGGCCTCTACAAGGCGGTGCGCGATTACCGCACCGACCGTGAGTCGAGCTTTCGCAACTTCGCCGAGCTCTGCATCACCCGCCAGATCATCACGGCGGTGAAGACGGCCACCCGCAACAAGCACACGCCGCTGAACCAGTACGTGTCGTTCTCGAGCACCCCCTCGGGGGGCAGCGACGAGACCGAGTCCACGCTCGAGGAGATGCTCCCCGGATCGACGGTTCACGACCCGGTCAACCAGGTGATCTCCTCCGAGGAGCTGCGGGCGCTGGTGGCGTGCATCTCGACCGCGCTGTCAGAGCTCGAATCGAGGGCGCTGGCGCTGTACCTCGACGGCCATTCCTACGAGGAGGCCGGCCGCCGGCTCGGGTGCGACTGCAAGACCGTCGACAACGCGCTGCAGCGAGTCAAGCGCAAGGTCGGGACGCATCTGTCCCAGCGCAGCAACCCGCTGCCCGCCGTCACGCCGGCGCGTGCGCAGGCGGCAGCTCAATGGTGAACTGAGCTCCGCCCCCGGCCGCGCGGGATGCGCGGACTGCCCCGCCCATCGCCAGGACGAGCTGCTCGACGATGGCCAGGCCCAGGCCGGAGCCCACCGGCCGCTCGCTGCGATAGCGATCGTGCAGGTAGAAGCGTTCGAAGGCGCGGGGAATGTCCTCCGCGGCGAGACCGGGCCCCGTGTCGCGGACGGTGATGGTCGCGGCGCCGGTGCTCACCACTACGGCACCTCCGCTCGGCGTCAGCCGCAGTGCGTTCTCGACCAGGTTCGACGTTACCTGCAGCAGGCGGCCCGGATCGCCGAGCACCGGCGGATTTGCGGGGGCGCCGTCGCGGGATGAGGCGAGGGCGCTGTGCGCAGACGACGGCGGCGCGTCGTCGGAGGCTGAGGTGGAGAGTCCCACCGACAGCTCGCGGGCCCGCGGCAGGTGGCGCTGCACCGCCTGCCGGGCGATCGCCGCCAGGTCGAGCGACTCGTGGGCGACCGAGAAGTCGGCGCGCTGCAGGCGCGCCAGGTCGAGCAGATCCTGGACCAGACGCTCCAATCGATCGGCCTCGATGGCGATCACGCGACCTCCCTGCGCAGGGGTCACCGCCCCTTCGTTCACCGCCTCGGCGTAGCCTCGGATCGAGGTCAGGGGCGTCTTCAGCTCGTGGCTGACCGACTCCAGGAAGCTCCGCTGGGCTTCCCGGGCTCGGGACAGCTCGGAGGACATATCGTTGAAGGAAGTCCCCAGTTGCGCCAGCTCATCCTCGCCGTGAACCGGCACCTGGACGCCCGCCTCCCCCGAGGCGATCCGCGCGGTCGCGCTCGAGAGCACGGCGAGGGGACGGGTCAGGCGGCGGGCGAGAACCATGGAGAGCATCGCGGCCAGCAGCGCGCCGCCGAGCCCGGCCAGCACGAGGCTGCCGAGGAACGGTCGCCATTCGGCGAAGGCCAGGCCGGCGGGACGCGCGATCACGATCCGGCCGGCCGCAGTGTCGCGGGCGGCGTAGAGAAAACCGCGTCCGCCCACGTCGATGGTCCCCGCGCCCTCGCCGGGCGGCACCGCGCTGATCACCTGCTGCGCGCGCGCGGCGCCCAGGCGGCGAGCGTGTCCCCGCACGAATCCGTACACGTGATCGCCTGGTCCAAGCGCACCGGGGCCGATCCCCACCGCCAGCACGTCCGCCTCCCGCGCGAGCGCTCCCGCCCGTTGGGTGGACAGCTGCCGGCGCACCAGCACGACGCCGACCCCGACCGTGAGCGCGCAGGAGGCGATCGCCGCCAGCGCGAGGTAGCCGAGCACGCGCCGTTGCAGGGTCACCGCCGGGCGGCGCTCGCCGACCGCAGCGGACCGGGTGCGCCCGCAACCGTCATCCGGCGGCCATGGCCTTGTAGCCCAGTCCACGCACGGTGCGAATCAAGTCCGGATGTCCGAGCTTCTTGCGCAGCTGGGCAACGTGCACCTCGACCGTGCGCGTCTGGCCGGGAGCGATGAAGCCCCACACCGACTCGAGCAGCTGCTCACGGGTGACCACGTGCCCCTCGTGGCGCAGCAGGTACTCGAGCAGGTCGAACTCGCGCTGGGTGAGCTGCACCTCGCGTCCGTCCACCCGCACCTCTCGCGCGGCGCGGGCGAGGGTGATCGGGCCCAGCACGGTGACGTCGTCGGCCGGACCCGGGCCGGCCCGGCGCAGGACCGCCTTCACCCGCGCGGTCAACTCGCGCGGGGAGAACGGCTTGGGGACGTAGTCGTCCGCGCCCAGCTCAAGTCCGGCGACCCGGTCGGCTTCGTCCTCGCGCGCGGTCAGCATGATCACCGGCAGCTCCCGGTTGATCCGGCGGCACACCTCGAACCCGTCGATGCCGGGCAGGCCGATATCGAGCACGACGAGCTTGATCGGATGACGTCGAAGCTCGGACAGGGCGTCTTCGCCGCAGCGCACCCACAGGGTCTGGAAGCCCTCGCGCTGCAAGTAGGTGCGCACCAGGGCCCCGATGTGGGGTTCGTCCTCGACGATCATGATCAGCGCGGCCATGCCGACATCGTAGGAGCGTGGACGCAGGGCCGGGGGAGGTGGGCAAGCAGATTTACGGGTCTCCTGACAGATTTACACGCCCCTGATGTTCGCCTGACCGGCTGCTGGCGGGTTACGGGGACGCTGTGACTCAACCCGCAATCAACCAAGAGCGAGGTCTCACCATGACATTCCTACGAAATCACCTCAGGTTGCTGCTCGTGGGCACGAGCTGCCTGGCGGCCGGAGTGGGCGCCAGCGCCATCGCGAGCGCCGGTGCCGCCCCCAGCCCGAGCGCCGCCGCCACCGCCTCGGCTGCACACGTGCGCCATCACCGGGCGCTGCTGCACCGTGCGGTGCACGGAGACCTGGTCGTCCACACCAAGGCCGGGTTTGTCACCGTCACGCTGGACCGAGGCACCGTGCAGTCGGTCAATGGGCAGCAGCTGACGATCGTCGAGGGCACCAGGAAGGCGACCTACAAGACGGTCACGCTGACGATCCCGGCCAACGCGCGCGTGCGTGATGACCGTCAGAAGTCCACTCTCGCCGCCGTCAAGCCCGGCCAGCGCGTCATGGTGGAGCAGGGCCTGACGCGGACGATCGTCGCCGCACACACGCCGCGGAGCCGCTGAGCGGGACGATCCCCGGCTGGCAATTCGGTCGAACCCGGCGTCCAAGCGCCTACCGGATGTGACGGACCCGCCCGTGGCCCTGCGGGGCCACGGGCGGGAGAGCGCGCTGATGGGTCAGCCGGCGCTGCGCGGGTGGGTCAGCCGGCGATCGGTCCGAGCCTGGGCTCGCGACCGTGGGTGCTGAACCCGCGGAAGCGCGAGAACTGCCGATGGTCGGGCCCGTGGAAGTCAGTCGAGCCGGTGCTCAGGAGCTCCAGCTCGGCGCAGCGGTCGGCCAGCAGCTCGGTCTGCTCCCGGTCGTGGGTGGCGTAGAAGCACTCGACTCCGTCGAGGCCGTGCGAGCAGAAGCGGTCGATCGTCGCCAGCACCGCGGCGGGGTCCTCGACGTCCCAGAACGGGTGCGCCCAGACGGCGACGCCGCCGGCGTCGTGGATCGCGTCGATCGCGTCGGGCACCGACGGCGCGTCGCGCGGACGAAACGCCGGAGCGCCTTCGATCAGGTATGCGACCAAGAAGGCCGAAAGCTCGAGGCACTGCTCAGCCTGCAGGCGCTGCGCGTTGGCGGGATGGGTGACCACCGCCTTGGCGAGGTGGGGACGGCCGATCGAGGCTCCGCTGGCCCGGCGCTCGCGCAACGAGGACTCGTCGAGCTCGAAGCCGAGCTCTCCGAGCGCGTGCGCGATCGCGTCGGCGCGTAGCCCGCGACTCTCCCGGTATCCCCGCAACCGCTCGCGCAGGACCGGGTCGCGGTCGTCGATCAGGTATCCGAGCACATGCAGGTCCTGCCGGCCCGGGTCGATGGCCGAGATCTCGACCGCGGCCACGAGGCGCAGCTTAAGCTCCGCCGCCGCGCGGCTGGCCTCCGGGATCCCCTCGACGTTGTCGTGGTCGGTCAACGCGAGCAGTTGCACCCCGGCCTGCGCAGCCGCGGTGACGACGTCACGAGGTGCCAGCGCACCGTCGGAATGCAGGGAGTGGCTCTGGAGGTCGAACGTGGGCAGATGTGTGCTCAAGGCTGGGAGCGTACATCCCGGTACCCGAGCCCCAGCTCGCCGGCCTCAGGCCTCACGCTGCCAGCGCGTCCACAGGCGGTCCGCCCCCAGGGCCGCGGCGGCGGCCAGCGGCCCGTACAGGGGTGTCGCGTAGCGAGCGTCGTAGAACAGCAGCGCGACGGTGCTCACCGCTCCCCAAGCGGCCGTGCCGGCCAACAGCGCGGCGGCGTCGCGGTCGGCCCCGTCGCTGAGCCACCATCCAGCCAGGGCAAGTGCGGCCAGGGCGCCGGTCGGCCAGCCCTCCAGCTTCGCCACGCGCCCGTAGGCAGCGAGGGCACGCAGGTTGCGGCGCGTATACCCGGGACCCGTCTTGTAGAAGTTGGTGATGTGGACGATCGACTCGCGCTCCCAGCCCGCGTTGCGAAGCTCTTCGATCAGCCTGACGTGATCCCATTCGATCACGCTGGGCCGCCCCGTGTGGGGCACCACGAAGTTGGCCACACCAACCAGAATTGAGCGCAGGTAGTCCGCGGGCTGATGCACGAGCACCGAGCGGGCGAACCGGCGCAGGGGCTCCTCCCCGGCCCAACGGTAAGCCGCGTGCTCCGCGGGACCGAGCGGATACGGTGGTGCCCCGTACAGGCGCAATGCGGGTGCCTCAGGCCAGGCGAACATGTACCAGGTCGGCGTCGGCCGTCCTGCGGGGGGGCGCGACTCACACAGCGCCGCGGTCCCGGCCGGTGGTGCAGAGCGACGGCAGTCGGCGATCGGAGCCATCCGGGCGTAAAGGGTGAATCCGCTCGTGCGCGTAAGCCCCCAGCATCCGGTCCTCACGCGCTGCGGGACCAGGTATGCCGCCAGGGGCACGGCAGCTCCGAGCAGGATGACCGCAACGCTGGCCACGCGGTCTTGGGTCCGACGGGCCGGGCGGGTTGCCGCCCACGCTGCCGTCCATGGAATGCCGAGCACGCCAGAACTCCGCAGCGTGGAGGACACGCCGAGGGCTCCACCGGCGCCGGCCAGCCACGGCAGGGGCCTCTGGTTGTCGATGCTGTGGGCTGAGCACCACAGCGCGATGCTCAGCAGGAACGTGTATGGCGCCTCCGACAGCACCGAGTGCTCCAGGAAGAGCTGCGTACCCCCGCCCAGGACCACCGCCAGCGGAAGCAGCGCGGCGCGTCCGCGACGCACGAACCGTGCGGTGATCGCCTGCGCCACAAGTGCTGTCGCGAGCCCGAGGGCGTGTTGGACGCCGATCGTGAACGACAGCCGCCCATCGAGACGCCTGAGCCCGCGCAGCATCAGCGGGTAGCCCGCAGGCCGATAGGGATTCCAGAACAGTGGCCCGTGCGCAGCGATGATGTAGGTCCGCGCATCGGGATGGCCCAGGAATCCCGGCCGGTAGGAAGCCATCAACGCCGTCCGCAGCGCCAGGCCGGTCCCAAGCAGCAAGAGCATGGCGGGCTCCGGCTGGCGAGGCGCTCGACGGCTCCGCACGGCTGGACGTTGCCACCAGACGATCGCCGACACTGCCATCACCCCGATGGATCCGGTCCACCTACCGTGCAACCGCCCTTGTACCCTCATGGTGCCACACTATTGCCTCCTGGCTGGCGGACCTCACGTCCGCCGAGGCGATCGGCTGGATAGCGTCGTGCGCGTGAGACGCCCCTTCCTATGAGCCCGCTGCACGCAGTGGCGATCTTTGCGGCGGGCGCGGTGGCCGGCACGATCAACACCGTCGTGGGCAGTGGGACCCTCGTCACCTTCCCCGTCCTGCTGGGGCTGGGCTACGCCCCGGTCGTGGCCAACGTCTCGAATACGGTCGGGCTCGTGCCCGGCTCGGCGGCGGGGGCCATCGGCTATCGCCGCGAGCTGAGCGGTCAGCGCCGGCGGGCGGTGCCGCTCGTCGTCGCGTCGCTGCTCGGCGGGGTGATCGGCGCCGTCCTGCTCCTGGTGCTGCCCGCCTCGGCGTTCAAGGCGATCGTGCCGGCGTTCATCGCCGTCGCGGTGGCGCTGATCGTGCTGGCGCCGCGGCTGTCTCGAGTGCTGGGCGTTCGCGGAGCGACCCGGCGGGAGCGGGCGGGGCCGCTGACGATCCTCGGCGTCTTCACCAGCGGCGTGTACGGAGGCTATTTCGGTGCTGCTCAGGGGATCCTGCTGCTCGCCATCCTCGGCCTGACGGTGGACGACGACCTGCAGCGGATCAACGCGCTCAAGGTTGTACTCGCGGGACTGGTCAACTTCGTCTCCGGCGTCATATTCATCTGCGTGGCGCACGTCGCGTGGCTGCCCGCTCTGCTGATCGCGGCCGGGTCGATCCTCGGCGCGATCTTCGGGGCGGCTCAGGGGCGTCGCCTCCCGCCCGGCGCCCTACGGGGGCTGATCGTCGTGGTCGGCGTCGTGGCGATCGTGCGGCTGGTCGCGTAATCGCGCCGCGGATCGGTCATCATGTCGGCGTGGAGGAGCGGGGCTTTCGGTGACACGGGTGGGGGTCGTCGGGCATGTCGAGTGGGTGGACTTCGTGCCCTTGGTGCGCTTTCCCACCCCGGGCGAGGTGCTCCACGCGCAGGAGCCGTTCGTGCGTGCGGCGGGTGGCGGCGGAGTGGTGGCGGTCGTCCTGGCCGAGCTCGGGGCGCAGGTCGACTTCTTCTGCGCGCTCGGACGCGATGGGCACGGAGAGGCCGCCGTGGCCGCGCTGACCGAACGGGGGGTGCGGGTGCACGTGGCTTGGCGTGAGCTACCCACGCGCCGGGCGGTGACGCTGTTGCAGGCCGGCGGGGAGCGGACGATCATCACCCTGGGTGAGCGTTTGGAGCCGCTCGGCGCCGACGAGCTCGAGTGGGAGCGGTTGCGCGATGCCGACGGCGCCTACGTCACCGCGGGCGACTCGCTCGCCCTGCAGCGAGCGTGCGAGGCGCGGGTGGTGGTGGCCTCGCCGCGGGCCCGGGGTGCCCTGGGGGCCGGAGATCAGGCGATCGACGCGCTGGTGTTCAGCGCGCACGACCAGGACGAGAGCGAATGGGCTGACCGGATCGGACATCGGGCGGGACTGCTGGTGGCGACCGAGGGGGAGAACGGTGGACGCTGGTGGGGCAGGTCGCGCGGAAGCTGGCCGGCGGCGGATCCTCCAGGCGAGCCGCGCGACGCCTACGGGTGCGGTGACTCGTTCGCGGCCGGATTCACGTTCGGTTTGGCGACCGGGGCCTCGATCGAGGCGGCAGCCGGGCTCGGTGCCCGCTGCGGCGCCCGCTGCCTCACGCGTCTTGGCGCCCCCTGAGGCGCTCGGTCATGAAGCGTCCCGAGCGTCAGTGGTGAAGCGCCGCGAGCGTCGGACGTGAAGCGCCGCGAGCGTCGGACGTGAAGCGCCTGATCACCATCGGGGTCTACGGCTGGGACCTCGACCGCTTCCTGACCGCGCTGGCGCACGCTGATGTGCGCCTGCTGCTCGACGTCCGGCAGCGCCGCGGCGTCCGGGGCCGCGAGTACGCGTGGGCCAATGCGGTCAGGCTGCAGCAGGCGCTGGCCGGCGCGCAGGTGGCCTACCGTCACCATCGAGAGCTCGCGCCCACCACCGAGCTGCGTCAGCTCCAGTACGCCGAGGACGCGCGGTTGGGGGTCGGAAAGCGGTCGCGAACCGCGCTCGCGCCCGCCTACCGCGCTCGCTACACGCGTGAGATCCTCGACCAGGTCGAGCTCGGGCCGATAGTGACCGAGCTGGCGGACGACGGCGCGTCGGCGCTGCTGTGCGTCGAGCGTGACCCCGAGGCCTGCCACCGCTCCATCATCGCCGCCCGCATGTCCACCGCGGGTGATGTGGTCGTCGATCATCTTCGGCCGTGAGGGAAGCCAGCAGGCTCAGCCGATCGGGGCGGTGCTCAGGGCGGCGTGCAGTTGATCGAGATGCGATCCAGCATCCAGGTTGCGTCGATCCGTGCGGTCCGGGCGGTCCCGGTACACTGCTGAGTCTTGTTGACCAGCACCGAGGTGGTTCTGACCGCCACCGTGGCTGCGGTCGCGCTCGCGCCCGGGAGGGTTTGAGCCTCGTGGAAGGTGATCGAGCGCACGGCGCTCTGCTGGGCCGAGAAGCTCCCGAATCCCGCCAGCTGGCTGCGCATGTTCGCGTCGGCCAACCCCCAGGCCGCCGTGTAGTCGTGGCGGGCCGCGTCGGCGTAGAAGGTCTGCACCGCGCCGGAGGGGGAGTTAGCGCTCGCAGTGGAGGCGCCCGGAGCCGTGGCCCCAGGGCCCGAGACCCCCGTCTTGGCGCCGGCAGGGGCGGGGGCGGCGGTGCCGGCATGGGGGCCCGCGGCGGAGGTCGGGCTGGAGCCCGTCGAGGCGCCGTGGGGGGAGCCACTCCGCGCTCCGGCGGAGGTTCGCTGAGCGCCGCGCGCCGCCTGGGCGGTGGGGTGGGAGCCGCCGGACGAGCCACCCGAGGTGAGCGCGACGGCGATGCCTGCGACCAGGACCAGCGCCAGGACCGCGGCGAGGACGGACCGCGCCTGTGGCGTCCAGCGCGGAGCGGTCGGGGGGCGGACGGAGGCGTTGGCCGCCGCGGCGTCAGACCGATCCCCGCGCTGGCGGGCCACCGGCTGGCGCGCGACCGGCTGGAGCGCGATGGCCTGGGCCGCGATGGGCTGGGCCGCGATGGGCTGGCGGGCCACTGGCTCCGTCGTCCTTGGTTGCAGGGCAGCACGTAAGCGCTTGACCAGCTCGCCGGCAGTGGCCGGACGCTGCGAAGCATCGGAGGCCATGCCGCGTTGCAGGACGGCCCCCAGCGCCGCTGAGGCCTGCGGCCACTCGTCGCGCAGGTCGGGCGGGGGACGGGTGGCGATCGCGTGGGCAAGGGCCAGCGGGTTCGGTTCCGGACGGGCCTTGCGGCCACACAGCATCTCGAACCCCACCGCCGCGAGGGCATAGATGTCAACCGCCGGCTGCGAGGGACGACCGTCCAACTGCTCGGGGGCCATGTAGCTGAACGTGCCGACCACGGCACCAGCGGTCGTGATCTGGCTGCGATCCGCGGCCGCGGCGATGCCCAGATCGGCGAGCTTGACCTCGCCACCGGAGCCGAGCAGGATGTTCGCCGGCTTGACGTCGCGATGAACGATGCCGCGGGCGTGGATCGCGTCGAGCCCCGCGGCCACCCCTTCGAGGATGCGCAGCGCCTCCGGCGCCGGCAGCGCACCGCGGCTGAGGATCACGTCGCGCAGGGTCTGCCCCTCGACGTACTGCATGACGATGACCAGCTGAGCGTCATCCTCGATGTGCACGTCGTAGACGGCGACGAGGTTGGGGTGGTTGAGCGATGCGCCCATGAGCGCCTCGCGTCGAAGTCGCTTCAGTCCGCGCGGATCCTCGGTGGCGTGCATGCGCTTGAGCGCGACCCGCCGCCCCAGCATCGTGTCCTGCGCCAACGTGACGGTCGCCATGCCACCGGATCCGAGCGGCGCCAGCTCTTGATAGCGGGCACCATCGCCGGGACTCGACATGCTCGGGCTCTTTCCCGTGGGCTCAGTTTGCATAGGACCGAGATGAGGCTAGAGCAGAATCATGGCCGCCGGCCCACCCCGGTCAGGAACTCGTGCCGGTGGCTCCGGTCACCACAACCCGCATATCCCTCCAATTACCCGCTCTCGCGGTTGAGAAACGCCCGGAGCTGACCGTGCGGTCAGGCTCGTGAGGCGTGAAGCAGGAGGTAGCGGTGGGTGATCGTGAGCTTCCCGCTCGCTCCGGCGGCGCGCAGGCCGGTGGGCGCGCCGCCGGCGGTCTCGGCGCGCAGCGCCTCGAGAATGGCATCGCGCGCTCCCTGATCGGGTGCAGCGCGGGCGAGCCATGAATCGGCGGGGAGGCGCTCGTCCCGGACCGCTTCGCCGACCTGTCGCAGGCCCGCGCTGGTCATGAGCTCACGCAGGCCTGCCGGGCGGGGACAGGCGACGTGGCTGGGGTCACGAAGGCGCTCGAGCTGGTCCATCCGCTCGCCCACCGATCCCGGCTCGGTCACCATGTCGGTGACCGTGACCGACCCGCCGGGGGTGCACACGCGCTGCATCTCGCGCAGCGCAGCGCCGATATCGCTCAGATGATGCAGGGCAAAGCGGCTCACCACGACCTCGAACTGCGCCTCGGGAAACGGCAGGGCCGTGGCGTCGGCGTGGATGAACACGACATCGTTGCGGTTCTCGGCCCGGACCGCGTGGGCACCTTGCTCGAGCATTGCGGGCGTGATGTCAGCCACGACGCAGAGCCGGGCGCCACGCCCGAGGTGCCGCCCGAGCTGGCCGGTGCCGCCGGCGACGTCGAGGATCCGATCGCCGGAGCGCACCGCGATGTGTCCGGCGATCCAGTCGAGCACCCCGGCATCGGCAAAGGGCGAACCGGGCACCTCGAACGAAGCCGCCTGACGGGTGAACTCACGCACGGATCGCTCCGATGACATGGATCGATGATGGCACTCGAGCGCTGGAGGCCTCCAGCGTCGATTTCGTCACCGGTTCGGGAGTTTCGATCGTCCGCGTTGACATCGGGCATCGGTAAGTGTATACTTACCGTAAGCGATGGCTAACCAGATCAGAATCGACGGGCTCGCGGCCTTGGGGGACCCAACGCGGCGGGCGATCTTCGAGCGTCTCGCCGAGCGTCCGTGCGCGGTCGGCGAGCTGGCGCAGGAGCTGCCGGTCAGCCGCCCCGCGGTCTCGCAGCACCTCAGGGTGCTCAAGGAGGCGGGACTCGTCGTGGCCACACCGTTGGGGACCCGTCGCGTCTATCGAGTGGATCCGGATGGGCTCGGCGCGCTGCGCGCCTATCTCGACCGGTGCTGGAACCGCGCTCTGCTGGAGTTCAAGGACGCCGCCGAGCGCTCGTCAAAGGAGATCTCATGACCATGCCGGCAACCGACGCATCCGTCCGGACGTCAGTCCTCGTGCAGGCGCCCGTCGAGCGGGCATTCCACGTGTTCACCAACGAGATGGCGAGCTGGCGGAACCCCGATCACCACCTCCTCCAGGGCGAGCTCGTCGTCGACCGGTGAGTCACGGATTGGGGTGTTGTGCATGTCCGCGGCGACCTGCAGTTCCGCCCGCCACAATTAGCATCTAGGTGCCGTACATGCCGATTCGACGTTCATGGTGCGCGATCGGGTAGTCGTTGATGCTTGCGTCTCGCTGGCGCATCAGTCCGCTCTCGTCGAACTCCCAGTGCTCGTTGCCGTGGCTTCGCCACCACTGGCCGTGGGGATCGCGAGATTCATACTCGAAGCGCACCGAGATGCGGTTCTCGGTGAACGACCAGAGCTCCTTGCGAAGGCGGTAGTCGAGCTCTCGCTCCCACTTCCGGCGTAGGAACTCGACGATCGCCTCGCGGCCTTCGAAGAACTCCTCGCGGTTTCGCCACCGGGAGTCCTCCGTGTAGGCGCTGGCGACCCGCTCGGGGTCTCGGGTGTTCCAGGCATCCTGAGCCGCCTGCACCTTCTGCTGGGCCTCCTGGAGCGTGAATGGCGGTAGCGGTGGACGGTTCTGTGTCATCGTGGCCTCCTGACCGGGAGTGAGAACCAGCGTTCTCGCCGTGTTTGTGGCTAGCATAGAAGAACGATGGTTCTCACACCAGCTGGGGTCCCCCCCGACGAGGGTTCCGACGAGGTGCTCACCGCGGCCGACCGGCTCTTCTACCGTCGCGGGATCCAAGCGGTTGGGATGGATGCGCTACGCGACGAAGCCCGCGTGTCGCTGCGACGCATGTACCGGCTCTATCCGTCGAAGGATGCGATCGTCGAGGCCTATCTGAGGCGGCGGGACGAGCGCTGGCGAAAATGGCTGCGAGATTCGGTCGAGCAGCGTTCTGCGTTGCCCGCCGATCGGCCGCTGGCCGTCTTCGACGCGCTCGCGGAATGGTTTGCCAGAGAGGACTTCCGCGGATGCGCAATGGCGAACGCGACCGCGGAGCTCGGCGAACAGCATCCGGCCATAGGCCATCGGGCCAAGCGCCACA
The DNA here is from genome assembly GCA_050999075.1 of Solirubrobacteraceae bacterium. GTDB lineage: Bacteria > Actinomycetota > Thermoleophilia > Solirubrobacterales > Solirubrobacteraceae > Palsa-465. The sequence continues at coordinate 3,319 of JBPCPO010000032.1, read as the reverse complement.
AGGACGCCGTGCGCGCCTACCTGATCGAGCTCCTGCGGAAAGCCGGCCAACCTGAAGATCCGACCGAAGTCGCGTCGCAGCTGATGCTTCTCGTCGACGGGGCGATCGTACAAGCCAGCATCGAAGCCGACCAACACGCTGCTCACCGCGCCAAGCTCATGGCCAAGCGGTTGCTCTGCACCTGACGCCGCCCCGATCGGGCCTGGTGGGGGACTCTGGCCGACCGGGTCGGTGAATCGCGTGACCCGCCCTCGCCCTCGCCCTCGCCTGTAGCCTCCCTGAACTTCGCACCAATGGCCGGCTCCCGCCGTCCATTGGCCGTCATGAGGGCAAAGCTGAATTCCGATGCCACAGGCCTGCGTCTATCTGCTGCGCTGCCGCGACGGCTCGCTCTACACGGGTTGGACGATCGACCTCGACCGCAGGCTCCAACGCCACCGTGCCGGCACCGCCAGCCGCTACACCGCCAGCCGGCTGCCCATCGAGCTCGAGATTGCGATGCCGATGCCCAACCGCACGGCGGCGCGTCGTGAGGAGGCACGTATCAAGCGTCTGTCGCGGACGGCGAAGCTCGCGCTGCTCAACACCTCCACCACGAGCCGGAAAGCCCCTTGATTGCGCATAGCTTGAGGAAGCCGCGGGGTGCTGATGTGAATGGTGAGTGCTCGCGGGGGATCACCTCTGCGGTGACGGAGGCGCCCGAGCGGCGTCTGACCCTCACGCGTCTCCTCAAGGTAGGGCGCGTCGCGCCGCTGGTCGTCGCGCTGATCCTCGGCGGATGTGGAGCATCCAGCGTCGGCGGCAGCTCGACGGCGCGCCCAACGCCTCACGCGCCAGCGAGCGCGACGCCTCACGCCTCGCCGAGCGGGGTCCTCCATGTGCGCCCACAAGCGATCGAGCCGCTCGTGGGCCAGCAGGCCGTGGCGCTCCCGCCGAGCGCTCCCGTGGGTGATGTCAACGCGCACGCACCAGCAATCGCTGAGGTCAAGCACGAGCTGCGGCTGGAGCTGGTCGCGGCGCGGGTGACGAGCGCGGGGTACATCGACCCATTGCGGTACGTCACGGTCTGGGAGCGCACCGACCAGGGGGTGGATGCGCAGATGCCGGTCGGAGCGCCGATCCTGGCGCCCTGCAGGGTCAAGGTCCTCGCGGTCATCCCGGGTTGGTATTCCGGCCAGCCGCTGGTGTACTGGGAGCTGTTGGACGGTCCGGACGCGGGCAGGGTGCAATACGTCGCGGAGGAGATCACCGACCTGGCGCCCCCCGGCAGCATCCTCGCGCAGGGACAGGCGATCGCTCGCTACGCCGCGTCCGGCACCGGTATCGAGTATGGATGGTCGACCGTGGACGGCGTGACCCTCGCGGTGGCGACGACGGGTTACGAAGAGGGGCAGGTCACACCCGCGGGCCAGTCGATACGCGCCTGGCTGAACCGCCTCGGCGCGAACGCGGGTGGAGGCTGATCGAGACTCGAGGGGGAAAATCCTTTCCCGGAGAAGAAGCACCTGAGAAGTCCGGGCTCGGGCGCGTTAACGCATCTGAGGCCACATGCCTTGCCAGGCAAACTCGTCGTGAGGCGGGGACGCAAAACCAGGGGCCTCCCAGAGGCGGCCCAGTTGCCAGGAGGTACGAGATGAAGTCGATGTCCATTCCGCGTTCAGGCGCGATCGGCGCCTTGGCGGCATGCGCAGCCATGGCTGCCGCGCCGGCCGCCCAGGCCCGCACCCACCATCCAGGCGCGTCGGTCCACGGCGTGATGGTTCACGTCCACCGCGCCGACCGGGCGCTCGCAGGCGTCGTGGCCGGGAATTCCCGAGACCTGAAGGTGCTCCGCGTTCAGGGGTCCGCGGCGCTGAAGGAGGCGCAGTCGCTGGCCCGCCATGCTCGTCGTGCCCGCGGCCGAGTCCAGGCGGCTCGGGCGCTTTCGAGTGTCGAGCGTCAATTCGCTCGGGACACCGGCCAGCTCAGTGGAGTGCTCGCCCTCGAGCCCTCCTTCGCCCAAGCGGGAATCGCGGGGACGATCGCCGGCTCGACGCTCGGTGAGCAGATCGCCGCGTCGGTGCTCGCGAAGATTCTGCCCCTGCTCCCGGCCGCCGCCCAGGGCCCCGTGAGCGAGATTCTGGCCCAGCTGCCGGCTCAGGAGACGACCCAGGCGTCGCACCTGGCAGCCAGCCTGGACGCGGGCTCGATCGTCTGCGCGGCAAGCGGTGCGGTGGAGCAGGCGCTGACGCTCGCCACCCAGGCGATCGGCATCGGTCTGTCGCAGGCCCAGAGCGCGCTGGCCATGGTTCCAGGTGGCGTGGGCTCGGAGTTCCAGGGCGTCCTCAGCGGATTGCCCGGGCAGCTCACCGGCATCGAGAGTCTGGTGCAGGGCATCCTGCCGTGCGCTTCGAGCAACTCGACCCCCCCAGGCTCGAGCACCGGCTCATCGATCCTGCCGGTCGATTCCGTCTCGCTGATCTCGGGCATCACGAAGCTGATCAACGAGATCCTGAGCGAGGTCCTGCCGGCAGCCGGACAGGGACAGTCCGGAGTTTCGACCCCGATTCCGGGAAACCTCGGCGGTCTGGTGGGCGGCTTTGGCGCCATTCCAGGACTGGCGGCGGGTATGCCCGGATTCTCGGGTATCCCCTTCCTGTCGGGCGGCATTCCGGGATTCTCGGGCGGCTTCCCCTTCCTGTCGGGGGGTATGCCCTTCTGATCGGCCTCTCCAATCCGACGGCCGGCGCTCACCCTCGAGGGTGAGCGCCGGCTCGGCGCGGACTAGAGCTCCCGGATCTCGGAGCCTTCGACATCCACCAGATCCCACCAAGGAACGGCTCGTCGAGGTCGAACTCTCGGGTCAGCACGAGCACGGCGCGCGACTGATCCAGTCGCGCGAGATGGATCGAGGCCAGAGCTACTCGACTTTGCTCTCCCGCATTCCCCGGACCGCGGCGGCGAGGCCCTCTGCGTCCAGGACGTCGGCCATCACCCCGATCTGGTCCTCCCAGACCTCGGGGTCGACCTCCTTCTTGAACTCGTCCTCCAGGGCGTGATAAACGGCGAGACCCAACTGGGTCTCCGCGAGGGCGCCTGCGTAAGTCGGATCGCCGAGCACGACTGTCTCGGCGGCGATCTCAGCGCTCTCGGGGTCCGGCGCGCCCAGGATCACCAGCAGGTGCTGGGCCCCGTGCTCGTCGGCGAGACGCTTGATCGTTTCCTGACTGTTCAGGTCCATGGCCCCGGAGGCCGTTCACACGAAGCATTCGGTCGAGGCAAAGGCGACGTTGCCTCCCGCGCTCTTCACGCAGGCGGCGATCGCCGGGCCCGCGATTCC
>JBPCPO010000076.1:0-12446 GCA_050999075.1 Solirubrobacteraceae bacterium | reverse complement strand
GTCTTGCCCTGCTGCTCGTAGGCCTCGATGAACTTCAGCCACAGCTCGCTGCGGGTGGGGAAGGGCGCGATGGCGTGGGCGAGCGTCGCCAGCGGTACTTCGGCCACGACGGCGATCGTCGCCGCTTGGAGGAAGTCGGCGATCTCGGGGCCGACGAACGTGGCTCCCACCAGCAGCTCACGATCGAGATCGACCACGAATCTGGTCGTGCCGGCGCCACCGCGCCCGTAGAAGCTCGACCCGGCGGTGGAACTCGTGGGGAGGTCGATCGCCTCGGCGTGGATCCCCGCCTCCCGCGCGGCCGCCAGCGTCAGGCCGACGGACGCGACCTGCGGGTCGGTGAAGATCACCTGCGGCGACTGCGGCCCGTCGCTGCTCGCCGCGGCGTCCTCGCCCAGGATGGTGTCGGCGGCGATCCGCGCCTGGTACTTGCCGGCGTGGGTCAGCAGCGAGCGGCCGTTGACGTCGCCGATCGCGTACAGCCACGCAGCGCCCGGCACGCGCAGCTGGTCGTCGACCTCGATGTAGCCGCCGCCGGTCAGTCCGACGCTCGCGAGGCCGAGGTTCTTGGTCAGGGGCTCGCGACCGATCGCCACCAGCAGCCGGTCGCCGCTGTACCGCTCGGCATTCTCAAGCTCGACGGTCACCCGGCCGTCGACGCGGCTCACCCCGCTTGCCCGCACGCCGGTGTGCACCTCGACACCGAGATCCTCCAGCGCCTCCCGCACCTGCGCTCCCGCGAACGGCTCCTCCCGCGGGAGGAGCCGCTCCAGCGCCTCGATCACTCTCACCCGGGACCCCAGCGATGCCCACGCCTGGGCCATCTCGACCCCGACGACGCCGCCGCCGAGGACGACCAGCTCGGCGGGAACCTCGTGCGCGGTGGTGATCTCGCGATTAGACCATGCGCCGGCTTCGGCCAGGCCCGGAATCGGCGGCATCAGTGCGCCGCTGCCGACCGCAAGCACGACAGCTTCTCGGGCCAGGAGGATCTCGTCACCGACGCGGACGCGCCGTTCGCCGTCGAGGCGGGCCTGGCCGCGGACCAGCTCGATCCCCCGTTCCTCGAGCCACGGCACGGCGTGATCGTCATCGAGGCTGTGGATCACCTCGTCACGGCGCGCGAGCACCGCCTGCGCATCGAGCTCGGCGGTCACCGCCTGCGCGGCGCCCGGGATCCGTCCGACCTCGTGCAGCACCTCGGCTGGGCGCAGCAGTGCCTTGGAGGGCATGCAGGCATAGAACGAGCACTCCCCGCCGACGAGCTCTCGCTCGACGATCGCGACCCGTCTGTCGCCGCGCTCGGACAGCCTCGCCGCGATCACCTCCCCGGCGGGACCCGCCCCGACCACGATCACATCGAATTCTCGTTGCACCTCAGGTTCGCTCCGGTGTGGTGAGTGGACGGACTATACGTCGGTCATCTGCGAGACGAGCGTGTTGACGTCCAGCAACGCCCAGGCGAGATCAATCCACGTCGGGGTTTGAGCGTGGTTCGCACGGTGTTGATGGCCCGATTCATGGCAGATCCTGCGGCGAACGATAATGCGCTGAGTGGCTACTTCCGACGAGAGCCCCGCCGGTGACGCCGTCGAGCCCGACGCCGCCATGCCGCGGATCCCGCCGTTCGATCGGTTATTCCGGGAAATATTGGCGGCGATCGCTGATGGAGAGATCTGGAACCTGCCCTACGCCGCCGGCGTAGTCTCCGAACTGGCCGGATTGGATGACGAGAGCCGGCAACTGCGCATCCCCTGCGGGCGCACCGTCATCGAGGATCGCGTTCTGTGGACCACTACGAGCCTCGTCAAGGCTGGACTGGCCGAGCGGCCGGGGCCATCGGCCATTGCGTCACCGTGGCTTCGACCGGACCGGCAGGCCGGCCTTGCGGCATTCGCCGGCCACCGCCCTCGCGGGCATTCCGGTATATCCGCCGGGTGCCCCGACGAGCATGCACATATCGCGCGCCGCGGCGCCACATCGGTAGACCTCCTGGCCGCCGGTCGAGTACGGGATCGTGACGTCGACGCAACCGTGGGCGGAGCTGTGGCCACCGGCGGCGAACGAGATCGCGACGGCGAGGAGCAGCGCCGTGACCACCGTGATGACCCCACCGAGCATCCACCTCTCGCGTGAACGTAAGGGTCGCATCACGCCGAGCGTCTGCGCGTGACCCGGCGGCAGGATCAGCACCCGGCTACTCCGCTTGGCGCCCGAGGGTGGCGACGAAGCGATCGATCCGCCGTCGCTCCGCCTCCGAGAGCGGGCCGTCGGCGGGCACGAGCAGCGTCATCGGACCGCGAGCCCGGGCCCACGCGGTGGCCGCTTCGCTGAAGCTCTCCCCGACCCACACCAGCGGCAGGGCGTCGGCGTAGGCGATCACCGTGTCCTGCTGACGCTCTACGGACTCTTCGCTGCGCACGAGCCGCAGGCTGACGACGTCGAGGGCGTGGGCAACCGCGTTGATGGCGTCCAAGCCCCCCCTGTCGGCCAGCAGGGCGATCTCGCCGTCGCGGAGCATCTCGGCGGCCCAGCCCACCGGCGCTCCCTCCAGCGCTCCGGGTACACACGCGAAACGAAACATTGACGCCGGCATGCACGGGAAGCTAGCGGCTCCGCGCGTCGATGGCACCGAGGCGGCGCTCGCTCCTCGTTCCGGAAGGGCTCGGCTAGGATTGCCCGGCGTTGCCCCATGAGCTCAGCACCGACCTGGCCATGCTCGAGCGCTGGGTCGAGCCGGCCGGCCGGGATGTGTTGGACATCGGGTGTGGCTCCGGGGAGCTGGTTCGTGATCTGACCCTCCGCGGTGGCCGCGTGGTCGGGGTCGAGATCTCCGACCAACAACTGGCGCCGGCGGTCGCGGCGGACGGTGGGAGCGGCGGGCGTTATCTCGTCGGACGCGCTCAGGCGCTACCGCTCGCCGACGCCTGCGTCGATGTCGCGATATTCATGCGCACGCTTCACCACGTGGCGCCGGATGAGCTGGCTCAGGCGCTGCGCGAGGCTCGCCGGGTGCTGCGTCACGGCGGCACCGTGTACGTCGCGGAGCCGCTGCCGGAGGGCGACTACTTCGCGCTGACGAGCCTGGTCGAGGATGAGCTGGGGGTTCGGCGCGCGGCGCAGGCGGCTCTCCGCGAAGCTGGGGCGGCCGGGCTCGACCGGGTGCTCACGGTGGATTACGACGTCCGGCTGTGCGTCCCCGATCTCGCGACGCTTCGCCGGCGCATCGTCAGCGTCGATCCGCAGCGATGCGCCCTCTTCGGCGCCCACGAGGCCGAGATCGCGTTGGCGTTCCAGAGGCTCGGCGAGGCGGGGGAGAACCCAGGTGAGCGCTGCTTCCTGCAGCCGATGCGCGCTGACCTGTTTCGCGTACGGTGATCAGAGAGGCAGAGGGTGTCTACGCGCGTGTGGCGATGTCGAGCCACCGGTCAAGCGCGTGGCGACCGACCAGCGTGACCTCGCCGTCAGCGGCGATCCAGTCGCGGGCGTGCAACTCGCGGACGAGCCCGAGCGCGTCGGTGGGACCGGGGCCGTCACCATGCGCAGCAAGGGCATTGCTTCCCGGTTCGACTATCCAGCGCCCAGAGTCCAAGGCCGCCAGTGCGAGGCCTTGCTCCTCGGTAGGTAGATCCAGGGGATGTGGCGCAGCGCTGGGCAGCGGACCGTCCTTCAACACCGCGTCTGATGGCCGCGCGCCCGGGAACCCGGGCCTATCGCCAGTCTGCGCTCGCAGCCACTTCCCGGCCGTATCGACCCAATCCCGCGCACGCGCTGGATCCACGCCGATCGAGCCCGCGAGCTCGTCCACGTCAACCTGCGCCATTCGCTCCGCCGACCGGCTGACCTCCCGCGCGATCAACCGCACCTTCTCCTCGAAGCTCTCGCGGCTCGCGTCGTCTCCGAACATGTGCGCCAATGATCGCACGTCGCGCAAGGGGGCGCCCCGACACGGCTCAAGTCGATTGGACCTCAGTCCGGCGCCGTCGCTGGGTCGTGCACGCGGGGGCCTGCCCACGATCGCCTGAATGCTTTCGTGGGCTTCATCGAGGTCGTCGGGGTGGACGCTGCAGCTCACCGATGGGAACGACCTTCGCGGCTCGAATCGTGCCGGACGGTTTGGCTGTGGTAGCGGGTGAGTGCGGCGGCAGCGATTAGCACCAGGCCGGGGAGGACGAGCAGGCCGATGCGCAATCCGGCGGCCTGGGCGATGGCTCCGACTGCCAGCGGGCCCAGGATCTGCCCGATCGCGGCCATCGACAGGACCTGTCCGATCGCGGCGTCGGCAGTGCGCGAGCTGGCCCCGACGTGCAAGGAGGAGGTGAGCGGGACATGGCGCCGATACCGACGCCGGTCACGGCGATCCCGACGATGGCGACCGCCGCGTCGTCGGCCGCGAGAAGGATGGGCAGCCCAGCCAGGCTCACGATCAGCGACGCTCCGAGCAGGCGCTCCGAGGTGATGTGGCGGGCCAGACGACTGGCGAGCAGGCGACCGCCGAGGTTGGCGGCATACAAGCCGCTGACCATGATCACCGCCGGTCCGCGGCCGACGCCCATCCCCACGATCGCCGCAGCGACGATCGTGCCCCCGATGACGAAGGCAAAGCGCCAGCTGAGCACGGTGGCCGCCAGGCCACCGACCAGCAGCGGCGCGATGATCCCACCGAAGCTCACCGACACCTCTCCTTCGGCCATCGCCACCGCACGCCGCGTGCGGTGGACGTCGGCCAGCACGGCCCACGTCCTCACCAGCGCCGAGGTCCCCAGCAGGCTCAAGAGGAACGCTCCACATAGGAGATGCCCTCCTCCGCCCGGATGTAGGGCAGCGCCGGGCCCAGCACGGCGTTCAGAAACCCGAACGCCAACAGCCCCGAGAAAGCCGCCCAGGTGACCCTGTCACGACGGTAGCCAGAGGGCGGGCGTTCCTCGCCGACGGCGCTCACGCCACCCGCGCCCTACGGAGCTCGATTCGGCACGACCAGGCCGGTTTCGTAGGCGGTGACGACCAGCTGCGCGCGATCGCGGGCGCCGAGCTTGGCGAACAGCTTCGCGACATGGGTCTTTGCCGTCAGCGGCGAGAGCACAAGTCTTTCCGCGATCTCGGCGTTGGACAGGCCGCGGCCCACGAGCCTCAGCACCTCGCGCTCGCGCGGTGTGAGACTGCTCAGCGCGGGGGGATCTACGCCGGGCGACGGATCGCCTGCGCCAGCGGGGGAACCGCTGGCCACGAAGGCCTCGATCAGGCGCCGGGTCAAGCGGGGACTGATCAAGGCGTCGCCGCCGGCGACCACCCGCACGGCGGTGATCAGATCCTCCGGCTCCACATCCTTGAGCAGGAACCCCGACGCGCCGGCGCGCAGCGCCCCGAATACGTACTCGTCGAGCTCGAAGGTGGTGAGCACCACCACGCGAGTGTCCGCGAGGTCGGGGTCGGCCGTGATCCGAGCCGTGGCCGCAAGCCCATCGAGCTTGGGCATGCGAATGTCCATGAGCACGATTTGCGGGCGCCGCTCTCGCGCGAGGGTCACTGCGGTCTCGCCATCGCCGGCCTGCGCGACCACGCTGATGCCATCTTCGGCGTCGAGCAGGGCATAGAAGCCGGCGCGCACCAGCGCCTGGTCGTCGACCAGCTCGACGGTGATCACGAACGGTCTCGGTCCCCGGGCCGGGCAGCCGGCAACCGGGCTCGCACCTGCCAACCGCCGGTTCTCACCGGCGCGGCCTCGAGCGTTCCACCGAGGAACGCGGCGCGCTCGCGCATGCCGCGCAGGCCATTCCCGCTCTGGCTGTCGTTCCAACCCGCTGCGCCCGTTCCGTCGTCGGCCACCTCGATTGCGACCATGCCGTCGACCCGCCTGACCCACACCCGGGTCGTGCTGGCGTGGGCGTGGCGGACGACGTTGGTCAATGCCTCCTGAACGATGCGATAGCCCGCGCTGTGGACGGCGGCGGGGACGTCGAGCAACGGCTCGACGTCCAGATCGACGGCGACACCCGCCGCGGCCAGGCCGCCGGTCAGCTCACCGAGATCGTGCAGCCCCGGCGAGAGCCCTGTCGGCGCGCTCTGCGACGGATCTCTGAGCACGGCGAGGGTCGTCCGCAGATCGGTCAGCGCGTCACCACTGGTGCGCTTGATGTTGCGCAGCGCGCCATAGGCCTGCCCCGGGTTACGTTCGAGGAGATGCGCCGCAACCCCCGCCTGCACGTTGATCGCCGTCATTGCGTGAGCCACTACATCGTGGATCTCTCGGGCGATGCGCAACCGCTCGTCACCGACTCGACGGAGCGTCTGGAGCTCGCGCGCCGCCACCAGTTGTTGCTCGGACAGGCGGCGTGAGCGGAGCACGTCGCCGGCGGCGATGGCCAGCAGGCTCAGCGCGAGGTTGCGGATCACGATCGAGCCGAGGTCAGACGTGGGCGCGAACGGCACCACGCTGACGAACACGCATGGCACGACCACCAGGCTCATCCACAGCGAGCGCCGCCGGTCCCCGCGCAGCGCGAGCTCGAACAGGGCCACCATCGGGATCACCACCACGGTGCTCGCGGGGTGGAGCTGCCAGAGCACCAGGATGATGCCGGCGGTGAGCAGCGGCGCCAGCACCAAAAACGAGACGCGACGACGCAGCACCAGGGGCAGACAGCCCGCGAATGCCGCCAGCACGCTGGTCAGGGTGATCGGCTTGCCGTCGGAGGAGGTGGCGGCGTCGAACACCAGGACGGCCGGAACGACCAGAACCGGGAGCCAATCGAGCAGGGCGGCATTGCGTTGCGCGCGTGCGGCCACGGCTCGGTAGATCATAGGGCCGGCGAGGGAGGCTCAACCGACCTGTTCGGCCAGCGCCCGCGGCGACGGGGTCGGTGCCGAGAATCCGGGCTGGCTCGGGGCGATCCACCGGTGCAGGCGCTGCACGCTGCGCGGAGCCCACCAGTTCCAGCGTCCCAGCAGTGCCATCAACGACGGCACGAGCAGTGACCGAACCACGAACGCATCCACCATCACCCCCGTCGCGGTCGCCACGCCAATCTGCTGAATGAACGATATCGAGCTGGTGCTGAACGCTCCGATCGCGACCGCGAGCAGGATGGCTGCGGCGGTCACGACCCGTCCCGTGCGGGCGAGGCCGGCTGCGACGTCCTCGCGCTCGCCGGCGCCGGCGTCGCGCGCCTCCTTGATTGCACCCAGCAGGAACACGCCATAGTCGGTGGAGAGCGCGAACACCAGCGTCGCGGTGACGAGGAAGTCGGTGGGCTCGACTCCCCCGTTGGGCGTGTAGCCGAGCAGGCCGGTGAGACGGCCGTGCTGGTAGATCAGCGTCAGCGAGGCGAGCGCGGCACCAACGGTCAGGGCGTTCATCAGGATCGCCTTGACCGGAAGCACGAACGAGCCGGTCATCAGCCACAGGACGACAAAGGTGAGCACGGTCAGCAAGGCGACCGCAGCCGGGAGATGCACCCCGATCGAGGCCTGCTGGTCGACAAAGGCGGCGGCGTCGCCCGTCACCCTGGTGGCAAAGGGGGCGGGGGTGGCACGCAGCTCCCGTACCACACGCTGAGCCGTCGCGTCCGCGGAGTCTCCGGCCACGCTGGCGTCGACCTGCCAGGTGGCGCGACCCAGCCAGCGCGGCCGGTCAACCCGGGTGACCCCGTCGATCTGCGCCAGGCGGCGTGAGTAGACGCTGACGGAGGTGCGCGCGGAGCTGGGCGCGCTGATCGCGACCGTGACCGGTGAGAGCCCCGCTCCGTTGAAGTCGCGGCTCAGCAGGTCAGCGACCGTGCGGCCACTCTGTCCCTTGGGGATCGCTGCGCTGCCGATGGGGGTCCAGACCGTCCCCAGGGACGGCAGCGCCACCGCGAGCATGAGCACGGCGGTCAGCGCGGCCACCCGCCCGGGCCGGCGCATCACGGCGTGAGCGAAGCGGTACCAGCGGTCGGGCTCGGCGGCGGCGTCCCGACGGCGAGCCAGCTTCGGGCCCCAGAGGGCCAGCAGCGCTGGAGAGATGATCAGGGCGGCCAGCGCCGCCACGATCGCCACCGTGGCGCCGGCGATTCCCATCGATTGGGCGAAGCCCAACGGGAACACGGTCAGCGTGGCGAGGGCACAGGCCACGGTGGTGGCGGAGAAGAGCACTGTGCGACCGGCCCGGCTGAGCGTGACGCCGATCGCCTCGCGCGTCGCGAGCCCGCGAGCGAGCTCCTCCCGGAAGCGGGTGAGCAGGAACAGCGTGTAGTCGATCGCCAGACCGAGACCAAGTCCGATCACCAGGTTGAGTGCGAACACGCTCAGGCCGTAGAGCTGGTTGACCCCGGTCAGCACGAGGAACGTCCCGAGCACGGTCGTGATCCCCACCACCAGCGGCATCAGTGCTGCGCGACCCCGGAAGAACAGCAGCGAGAGCCCGATCAGGAGCGGGAAGGCCAGCAGCTCGGCACGCCCGAGATCCTGGGTGACCGTGCTGCCGATCTGCCGGTTCGCGACCGCCGGGCCACCGACCGTCACGTCGTGCGCGGAGGAGAACGCAGATTCCGCCGAGCTCGCGGCGTCCGCGTCGGAGGCAGTGGCCTTGAGCGTGGCGGTGAGGAGCACGTGTCGCTGGTCGGGGGCCACCGCGGCCGGGGCGCTGACCCGCAGCACGCCGGGCACCGAGTTCAGACGGTGCGCGACGGCGGCGATCCGCGCGGCTGCGGCGCTGACGCCGCGCGACGTGGCGAGGACCAGGAGGACTCCGGGCGCCGGCTCTGCGCCCGAGGCTGACTCCAGCTGGCGGGTCGCGAGCTGGGAATCAGACCGCGCGGGGGCGAACCCACCCGAGGTCTTGAGCGAGCCCGCGAGCGGACCTCCCACGGCGCCGGCGAGGCCGACGAAGATGAGGACGATGAGCAGGGTGCGACGGGGACGAGCGCTGAGTTTGGTGGCGATGGAATTGAGCATGCGGTCATTGTTGGGCAGTCGGCATCCGCCCGCAATCGCCCCGCGGAAGTGTCTTTTCTCCGGCCTACATCCCGGGGTGTACGCCTCCGGGAGCAGCACCTCGGTGCTGGGGGCGCTTTCCCTACGGCTTGAGCTTGCGGCCGCTACGGAACAGCCACGCGCTCCACATGACGGTGAGAACGGCAAGGGTCGCCGTGATGCCGAGCGCCAGCCCGACGGGGACGTCGCTGGTGCCCAGGAACCCGTATCGCACCGCTTGCACGAGGTAGAAGATCGGGTTGGCGTGCGAGATCTCTCGCCAGGGGGAGGGCAGCACGGACACCGAGTAGAACACGCCGCCCAAGAAGCTCAACGGCACGATCAGGATGTTCTGCACGAATCCCGCGTGATCCCAGGTCTTGGCGTAGATTCCGACCACCACCCCCAGGGAGGCGAACAGCGTCAGCCCGAGCGCAGCCCCCGCCACGAGCACGACGGGCTCGCGCACCGGCACGTGCGTGATCGGAAGCGCCAGCAGCAGCAGCGCCAACCCGATCAGCACGGCTCTCACCACCCCTCCGAGGGACAGGCCGAGGTTGATCTCCCAGTTGCGCATCGGGGAGGCCAGCACGTCGTTCAAATAGCGGTCAAAGCGCGCCTGAAACACCGAGGAGGAGTTGTTGGCATAGGCGGCCTGCACCATCGCCATCGTTATCAGCCCCGGAACGATGAACACCCGATAGTCGTAGCCCTGGACGTGGCGGATGCGCCCGCTCAACGACAACCCGAAGACGAGAATGAACAGAAACGACGCCACCACCGGTGCGGCCACGGTCTGCGTCCAGAGCTTGAGCACGCGCAGGATCTCCCGGCCGGCGAGGGCGCGCAAGCCGCGCCGGCGAATCAGCAGCCCACGCAGAACCGATCGTCGGTCATCGCCCGCGGCCACCGACGCGCTCACGCCGCCATCGCCTTGACGTAGACATCAGCCAGCGAGTCGGCCTCGAAAGCCTCCAGCAGCCCGGACGGGCTGTCGCGCGCGAGCAGACGCCCTCCGCGGATCAGCGCGATGTCCTGGCAGAGCTCCTGGGCCTCCTCGAGGTAATGGGTGGTGAGCAGGATGGTCGTGCCCTGCTCGTGTAGGCGCCGTATGTAGCGCCAGAGCTCGATGCGAAGCTCGAAGTCGACACCGGCAGTTGGCTCATCCAGGATGACCAGCGGCGGCTCGTGCATCAGTGCGCGCGCCAGCAGAAGGCGGCGGCGCATGCCGCCCGAAAGCGCCGGTGCCCGCACTCCCGCCTTGGCCCGCAGGTCAAAGACATCCATCATCTCCCGGGCCCGGCGGTGAGCGTCCGGCCGGCTCATCCCGTAATAGCCGCCGTGGTAGACCAGCGTCTCCTCGACGTCGAGGAAGCGGTCGAGGTTCACGTCCTGCTCCGCCAGTCCCAACCTCCGCCGCCCCTCAGGATCGTGATGGGGCTGACCGAAAATCAGGATCTCCCCGGAGCTCACGCGGATGAGATTGCAGACCGCACTGATGAGCGTGGTCTTGCCGGCGCCGTTGGGGCCCAGCAACCCGAAGAACTCCCCGGCCGGGATCTCCAGATCAAACCCATCCAGGGCCAGTACACCTCCGTCATAGCGCTTGGTCAGCGAACGTACAGACAAGGCAGGAGCCGGACTCATCAACAGCGAGGGTAGTTCGCCGCTGGTCCTCGACCCTGAACCTCACAAATCGCCGAACCTCGAGATCAGAGTCGCGAGCCGAGACCTCATGACTGGCACTGACCTTCCATTACGAACCCCAAGCCGACGGGAAATACCGGCTTGAAGGTGTCCTCGACACCACCCAGGCCTTCCGCCGCACGCCCGACGGCTGGCGCATCCACCGGCGAACCAGCACCCCACCTCACCCGCTGGCGCCCCCCGACAGGCGGCTAGACATCCTTGCCGGCTCATGCGTGGGTTCACCCCTCCCTGGATTGTCGGGAGCACGGTCTCGAGGGCCGCGTTCCCGCCTTCGGGCTTTCCGCTTGACGGTTGTCCACCGATCTGCGGGCCTGTGCGACCGATCCGCCCCCGTCCGCTGCTCTCCGAGGTGCTCGCGGGCAGGATCGCTGCCCGGCCGGTGGTCCTGCTGCGCTGCCAGCGCCCGAGCGCCTACGGCGCCCCCACGGTGGCCGCCGACAGCGAGCTGATCGCCTACTCGCGCGGCGGGTGCCGCCGCCACCAGCACGACGGGATCACCGTCCGCAGGGGATTGCACGGCCCAATCCTGGCCCAGATCGAGGAGCCGGCGCGGACACGGGTTACGTTACGGGACTGGCGCTCGCGGGACGCTGGCTCGCGGGGACGCTGGCGCCCCCGGGGCAGGCGAACGAGCTGTTCCTCGCCTCGCTTCCGACGGGCCGGCCGCTGCTGCTGGCGCGGGGAGTGGCCGAGCGGGTATCGCTCACTGCGCAGGGCACAGTGGGGTTCGTGCTTGAGCCGGGCTCGAGCTGCCCGCGCGCGGCCTGGGCGTCGGCCGCCGCGCCGACCACCCACCTGCTGTCCGGCTGCGTCTCGATTCCAGACTCCGACGACGCCATCACCGAAGGAGGGCCGCAGGTCACGCTGACAAACGGTCGCGCCGCATACGTACAGCGGATATCGCCGAACGAGGACCAGCTGGTCGTGAGCGACCTCACGACCCTCCGTGAGCACAAGCTTGCCGCCTTCGCCGGCGCCACCGAGCAGGTCGGTGAGATCGACTTCCAGCCCCAGGCCGTCGTATGGGCGACTAACGGCTGCCCGCTCGGCACGATCCACGTCGTTGCACCCGACGCAGCGTTCACGCCGGCGGCGTCCGACGGTCCCATCGATTGTCCGGTCGCGCTTTCGCGGATTGTCCGGACGGATCGGCGGGGCATGTTCTCGCTGCTCGTGAGGTGCCCGCGGGGATGTCTGGGGGAGCTGCAGTGGTACGACGAGAACGTGCCGGGGGAAGGCACGACGGCCCAGCCCGACACGACGCCGCTGTCGCTCCCCCCGCACGGCTCGATACGGGCTCGCTTACGCCTGACGTCGGCGCTGCGAGCGCGGCTGCGCGCCCGCGGCGTGGTGCGGGTGTGGCTGGTCGCCTATACCAACGACAGCAGCAGCGCCGGTGGACCGGTGGGCCCAATCGGAGCGACCGTGATACCTCGCTCCATTCTGGTCCGCGGATCGAATTGAGTCCGTCCATGAGCTCGGCATCGGCACCGAGCGTGTCGGTTGGCAATGCGCGGCGGCCATCGGGTTACCTGACCGATCTTGACTGAGGCGTGCTTACAAGTCGAGTCCGCCCGGGTGCTGCCAGGGGTTCAGCAGCTGCACACGCCGAAGTCACGCCCGTCAGCGACGAGGCGTTCGTTGCCAGCGTGCCGCGACAGCCGCCAAACCCCTCAACGCCAGCCAGTGAACCCGACGATCGAGTCACATTTCTTTCTGTCCAATTGATGCGACCGTACGGGACGGCTCGAATGCTTGTGTAGCACTCGGGTCTCCGGGCCGACCGA
>JBPCPO010000020.1:0-10351 GCA_050999075.1 Solirubrobacteraceae bacterium | reverse complement strand
GACCGACTGAGACGTACACGTGGTTCTCTCGGTCGGCGGCCTCGGGGATCGGGAACAGCGTCGTGATCGGCCGGCTCTGGACGATCCAGAAGTCGCCCTCGGCCAGGCACCATTCGATGTCCTGCGGATAGCCGAAATGCGCTTCGATCCGCCGGCCCAGCTGCACGAGCGCCACGACCTGCGGGTCGGTGAGCGCCGGCTGCTCCTGCCGCGCCGGCGCGACCGCCAGTTCTTCTGTCCCTCCAGCCGGCAGGGCATGGATGGCGAGCTGCTTGGTGGCGAGTGCCCTCGCGACGACCTCGCCGTCGCGCACCTTGAAGGTGTCCGCGTTCACCAGGCCGGAAACCAGGGGCTCGCCGAGGCCGAAGCTGGCCTCCACGGAAGCGACTCTCCGGTTCGAGGTGACGGGGTCGGCCGTGAACAGCACGCCGGCCGCCTGCGGGAAGACCATCTGCTGCACGACCACGGCCATCTGGACCTTCCGGTGGTCAAAGCCGTTCCGCAGGCGATAGATCACCGCCCGCTCGGTGAACAGCGAGGCCCAGCACCGGCTGACGTGCTGCAGGACCGCCATCGGCCCCACGACGTTCAGGTACGTGTCCTGCTGGCCTGCAAACGAGGCCGTCGGCATGTCCTCTGCCGTCGCGCTCGATCGGACGGCGTAGGCAGCTTGCTCGCCGAGCCGGGCGAGCGAGCGCGTGATCGCCGACGCCAGATCCTCAGGGATGGCGATCCCTTCCAGGGTCCGGCGGATCTCCGCGGTGAGCGCGCGTATCGCCTCCTGGTCGTCCGACTTCAGGCGCGACAGCCGATCGAGCCGATCGTCGATCGACGGCGCTTGCGCCAGGATCCGCCGGAACGCGTCCGTCGGCACGCAAAAGCCAGCCGGCACACAGATGCCCTCGATCCGCGAAAGCTCCCCCAGGCGCGCGCCCTTGCCGCCAACGACCGCAACCTGGGTCTGGTCGATCTCCTGGAAAGCCAACCCGTAGCAGCCCATCCGCTCACCTCTCTCGGAGTTGACCCGGTCAACTCCGCTCCGGTTCTTTGGTTCCAGCGTGCGCGATTATGCGCCACGAACCAGTGCCTCATGAGCGGCGTTTGCCTGGTATAAATTGAAGGTGGAGAGCACGGGAGCGTGGCCGGCCGGGGGTCCTCCCAGGTAACGCGACAGCAGCGGCCGATGAGCATGTCGACGATCGGGTCGAGGTCTGCGTCCCCGACGAGTTGGCCCGCCTGGCGAGCACGGGCGAGGGTCACGCGGCCCCAGGCCTCCAGCCCCGGCCCGGGCGGCTGCTCCTCGCGAGCCGGAACGGCGTGGAAGTCGCGCTGGCGGATCAGCACCAGCGCCAGCGCCCCGGCCACGATCGCCAGCGCGGCCGCCACAAGGAGGATCTCGTTCATCCCGTCGGCGAAGCCCGAGCGCAGCGCGAGCGTCACCTGATGGCGGGCCTGCGGCGGGACCGAGGTGAAGGCGTGAGGCGCCCCGCCGCCGCTGGTCAGCGCGACGGCCAGCGCGTGGGCCTGGGCACCGCCGAGGTGGGCCATCCGCTGCAGGTTGGCCAGCGAGTGCTGGGCGACCACGTGCTGGAAGATCGCCCCCAGTCCCGCGATTCCCGTGGCGATGCCCACCTGCCGAAAGGTGGAGTTGATTCCCGAAACCATGCCGCTGCGCTGGGGTCCGACGACCGCGACCGCGCCCGTCGTGGCACCCCAGATGCCGAATGCCGTCCCGCGCTCGCGCCCCCGGTACTCCTGGGCCAGCAGGGCCAGTGCGGTCGCGAACATCGCCGCCCCGCCAACGCCCTGCGTCGCGCGTGAGACGTTGAGCATCAGCGGCGAGCTCGACAACCCGGAGCTCAGCGATGCCGCGGTGAAGATCGCGATCCCGATCAGGAACAGGATCCGGCGACCGAACAGGTCCGCCAGCGAGCCCGCCGTGAGCAGGAACGCGGCCAGCGTCAGCGCGTAGGCGTCCACCAGCCGGAATGTTCCCTTCCGCTCTGCCTCTGATCGGTCATCGTCGCGAGACGGGCTCAAGCCTCTGCGGCCCCCGCGGCGAGGACGGTGCCGCGTCGCCCCGAGCCAGCAGTTGCAGCTGCCACCATCCCACGTCGCGCCAGGCGCCGGCCTTCCACCCGATCGCGCGATAGACCCCCACCGGGAGGAAGCCCAGCGATTCGTGCAGCCCGACGCTGGCCTGGTTCGGAAGCGTGATCCCGGCGCACGCAGCGCAGATGCCCTGGCGGCGCAGCAGCCCGAAGAGGGCCATGTACAGCTCGCGGCCCAGTCCGCGGCGGCGGTGCCGGGGGCCGACGTACACGCTCACGTCGGCGGTCCAGCGGTAGGCCTCCCGACTGCGATGAGGGGAGGCGTAGGCAAACGCGACGACCCGCTGGCCGACCTCGGTGACCAGCCAGGGGTGGGTGGCCGCGGCCCGCCCGATCCGCCGCGCCATCTCGACGGCGTCGGGCGGCTCGCGCTCGAACGAAACCGCCGTCTGCGCCACGAACGGTCCGTAGATCGCCGCGCAGTCGGCGGCGTCGGCGCTCGGATCGGCGTGGCGGATCACCGCCGCATGCTGGCAGAAGCGCTCCGGGATGACGGCCGTCCTGCGGGACGGCCGTCAGGTCGAGGCGACCCGGCCCTCGCGCCCGCAGACCGGGCAGGACTCCTGCGGTGCGAGTGCCCGCCCGCCGCACGCCGGGCAGTCCTCGACCCGCTCGAGCACCCCCAGCAGCTCGCCGACCCGGCACACGAGCAGGCGCTCCTCGTCGATGTCGATCCAGGTGCCCGCGGGAGCCGGAAAGACGACGTGGTCGCCGGGCTTGACCGGCATCTGCACGCCGACGTGATCCCACCAGTCCAGGCCGGGACCGACGGCGAGGACGATTCCGTGCTGGGGCGGTGCCTCGTCGGAGCCGGGGGGAACGAGCAGGCCGGAGCGGCGAACCCGATCGGGATCGAGCTCCTTGATGACCACGCGGTCGAAGAGGGGACGAAGCTGATTGCGCATCACTGAACCTCGTCCCCGATGATAGGGCGCGTGGGGGAGGCGCTCTGGCCCGCGGGCCGCCGAGCCGTCCGCGCGACGACGTAGGTTGCACCGTCATGCGTCTGATCGTCGCCCGCTGCTCGGTTCGCTACACGGGCCGCCTGTCCACGGTCCTGCCGGAGGCCGTCCGGCTGCTGATGATCAAGGCCGACGGCACGTTCATGGTCTGGGCCGACGGCGGTGGACAGAGCGTCAAGCCGCTGAACTGGATGGCTCCCCCCACCGAGATCGAGGAAGCACTGGACGGGATCGTGGTGCGCAAGCGGGCGGGGCGCAGCAAGGATCGGCTCGAGATCGAGATCGCGGAGGTGCTCTCAGACATCACCCACGACATGGGCTCTCCCGACGGAGGCGCTGCGCTGGCCAAGCAGGGGGCGGAGGCGGACCTGCAGGAGCTGCTGGCGCAGCAGCCGGCTCACTGCGGGGAGGGCTTCCGGCTCGTCCGGCGCGAATGGCCGACCGACATCGGACCGGTGGATCTGATGTGCCGCGACGCGCAGGAGCAGTGGGTGGCGGTGGAGATCAAGCGGGTGGCGGGAATCGACGCGGTGGCCCAGCTGAGCCGGTACCTGGACCGGATCCGCCTCGACCCCGCCTTCGCGTTGTGCCGCGGCCTGCTGGCGGCGCAGACGATCAAGCCGCAGGCCCGGGTGTTGGCCGGCTCTCGGGGGATCGCCTGCGTCGAGATCGATCTGGCGGTGCTGCGGGGCGAGCGCGAGCCCGACCTGAGATTGTTCGCGGCCTGACCGAGCGTGGGGCCTAGCCCCCGTCCGCCCCTGAGCCCCAGGCGGTGACCAGCACCGATCGCGACCCCCCGCGGTCGCGGTGCTCGCACAGGTAGATCCCCTGCCAGGTCCCGAGCGCGAGCCGGCCCCCGGCGATCGGAAGCGTGAGCGTTGGCCCGAGCAAGGCCGCCTTGACGTGCGCCGGCATGTCGTCGGGTCCTTCGAGCGTGTGAGTCCAGTAGCGGGCTCGCTCCGGGACCGCCTCGTTGAACCAGCGTTCGAAGTCTCGGCGCACGTCCGGAGAGGCGTTCTCGTTCAGCGCCAGCGAGGCCGAGGTATGGCGGATCAGCAGATGGAGCAGGCCGACATCGATCTCTGAGAGCTCCGGAAGCGCCTTGAGCACCTCACCGGTCACGAGGTGAAAGCCGCGCGGCCTAGCCTGAAGCGTGATCTCGCGCCGAACCCACATCCTGCGCCGTAGTCTGTCACTGTCACCGGCCCTGAAGGATCACGCCCAGCGAGCCCCGATCCGCGACCGCGTTGATAAGGTCGGCACCGCCGAGAGGCCCTTGCCATGAGCTTCCGTCGGCGTACCACCACCATCCGGCTCGCGGCCGCGGGCGCAGCCGTGCTCGCGCTGCTCGGCGTCGGCGCCGCCCTCCCGCTGAGCTCGGCGGCCGCTCCCGGCCTCGGGCAGCTGACCACCCAGTTCTCCCAGCAGCAGACCCGCCAGCAGAGCCTGTCGGCGAGCCTCGCGGGGCTGGGCCGGCTGATCGGCTCGCTCGACGGGCAGATCGCCCTGGTGCGATCGCGCGAGGCGACGGTGGCCACCCAGCTGGCGAGCGGCCGTGCGGCGCTGGCGGCCGTGCAAGGCTCACTGCACCGTGAGCGCCAACGACTGGCGCAGGTGCGGGTGCGCCTGACCCGCGCACGCCTGCTCCTCTCCCGTCAGCTCGTGAGCAACTACGAATCAGACGCGCCGGGCGTGATCACGGTCGTGCTCGAGGCGCACGGCTTTGCCGAGCTACTGGACCGGATCAGCTTCCTGCACGACGCCGAGCGCCAGCAGCAGGCGATCATCCACCTCGCCCGCACCGCGAAGGCGCAGGCTGACAGCGCAGCCCGTCAGCTGGCCAGGCTCGAGGTGACCGATCGTCAGATCACGCAGGCCGCGTTGCTCCGCGTCCGAGCGCTGGCGGGGATGAACTCGCTGCTGGACTCCAGACAGGCGGCCCTGCACCAAGCCCGCGCCGCGCAGCAGACGGCGCTGCAGGCCAGCCGGTCACGCGGAGCTCAGCTGCGCGGCGCGATCTCACGCGTGCAGGCCCAGCAGGCCGCCGCCCAGCGAGCCGCGGCGGCGCTGGCCGCCGCGCAGCAGGCACCCGCACCGCAGCCGAGCGTGCCTTCGGTCGGTGCTCCGTCGAGCGTGGCGCTTGGCCCCTCGGGGGGCTGGGCGATCCCCTACGCCATCGTCCTGTGCGAGTCCGGAGGCCAGAACCTGCCCCCCAACAGCGCGGGGGCGTCGGGCTACTACCAGATCATCCCGAGCACGTGGTCGCTCTACGGGGGGAGCGGACCCGCCGCCTACCTCACCAGCAAGTCCGAGCAGGACGCCGTGGCGACACGAATCTGGAATGGGGGCGCCGGAGCCTCGAACTGGGTCTGCGCGGGGATCGTCGGGATCCACTGATCAGGGCACGCCAAGCCGCCTGCGCCTTCGCGAGCCCTGGGCTCGCCGGGATGGCGAGGAGACTCAGGCCGTGCGCCAGTCGGGAGTGATCGAGGGGCGGCGGTTGCGCCCGGTGCTGCTGAGCCGGTCGAAGTGGTCCAGCGCCTGGCCCGAACCGAACGCGACGCAGGTCAGCGGCGACTCCGCGCTGGTCACCGGCATCCCCGTCTCGGCGGCGACCAGCGCCGGGAACCCCCGCACCAACGTTCCTCCTCCGGCGAGCAGGATCCCGTCCCGCGCGATGTCGCTGGAGAGCTCCGGCGGCGTGTGCTCGAGCGTGTCCCTGATCGCGTGGAGGATCTCGTCCAGCGTGGGCTTGATGGCCGCCCGGACCTCCGCGCTCGATAGCACGACGGCGGTCGGCAGGCCCGAGAGCAGGTGACGGCCGCGAACTTCGATCGTCTCCTCCGACGCCACCCCGAGCGCCGATCCGATCCCGATCTTGATCCGCTCGGAGGTCTGCGATCCGATCGCGAGCTTGTGGACGGTGCGCAGGTAATGGGAGATCGCCTCGTCCATCTCGTAACCGCCGACCCGGACCGAGCGCGAGATCACGATCCCGCCGAGCGAGATCACCGCCACCTCGCTGGTACCACCGCCGACGTCCACGACCATGCGACCGACGGGCTCCTCGATCGCCACGCCGGCGCCGATCGCCGCCGCGATCGGCTCCTCGATCAGATGCACCTCGCGGGCCCCGGCGGCCAGCGACGCCTCCTCGACCGCGCGCTTCTCCACCTCGGTGACCCCCGAGGGGGCGCAGACGATCAGCCGCGGATGCGCGCGGCGGCGGTCGAGCACCTTGCGGATGAAGTAGCGGAGCATCTGCTCGGTGACCTCGAAGTCGGCGATCACCCCGTGCCGCAGCGGGCGCGTGGCCGAGATCGTGGCCGGCGTGCGGCCGATCATCCGCTCGGCTTCGGCCCCGACGGCGTGCACCTCGCCGGTCTCGGTGTCCGCCGCCACCACCGACGGCTCCGAGACGACGATGCCCTGACCGCCCACGTACACGAGCGTGTTGGCGGTCCCGAGGTCGATCGCCATGTCGTGGACCCCCATGTTCGGGATCAGATGGCGGCGGGAATTGTCGTGACGCGATCCGTCTCTACGAAAGCCGATCCCGACAGAGTGCCAAATGGAGGCCCGGCGCGCCGCAATCCAGCCACCACGGTGACCGCGGCGGCGACTCGCGGCTAACGCTCGCCTATCGTTCGCCCGGCGGCTTGCCCGGATAGTGCGACAGGGGCTGGGCGAGATCGAGTGCCGTGGCGACGATCCGGTGCTGCTCGTTGGCGTGTGCGATGGGGTAGCCCTCGCCCGCCGAGGCCCGCTCGGGACGTCCGACATAGCCGAACCGGAGGGACTCGGGCAGGATCTGCATCAGTCGCGGGAACATGAACGCCCGCGCGCCCTTGTTGCGCGGCTCCTCCTGAGCCCACACGACCTCTCGCAGGCGCGGATAGCTGGCGACGAGGTCGAGGACCTGCGCCTGCGGGAAGGGGTAGAGCAGCTCCAGGCGCCCGATCGCGACCTGCGGCCTTTCGTCAGGCTTCGCGTGGCCGCTGAGGTCGTAGTAGATCTTGCCGCTGCACAGGACCAGACGGGTCACCTCCTCCGGGTCCACGTCCGGCTCGCCGAGCACGGGCTGGAAGCGGCCCTGCGACAGATCTTCGATCCGGCTCGTGGCCTGGGAGAGCCGGAGCAGGCTCTTGGGGGTCATCATGACCAGCGGGCGCTGCTTGGCGATTCGCGCTTGGCGCCGGAGCAGGTGGAAGTACTGGGCGGGGGTGGTGGGGTTCGCCACCCGGATGTTCCCCTCCGCCGCCAGCTGCAGGAAGCGCTCCAGCCGCGCGGAGGAGTGCTCGGGCCCGGAGCCCTCGTAGCCGTGGGGGAGCAGGAGGGTGAGCCTCGAGGTCTGGCCCCACTTCGCCAGCCCGGAGGCGATGAACTGGTCGATGATCACCTGGGCCCCGTTGACGAAATCGCCGAACTGAGCCTCCCACAGGACCAGGGTCTCGGGGCCCTCCTGCGAGTATCCGTACTCGAACCCCAGGCAGGCCATCTCCGACAGCGGGGAGTTGTGGAGCTCCATCGGCGCCAGCGCACCGGGAAGGTGCTGCACCGCGCAATGCTCCTGCCCCGTCTTGGGATCGTGCAGCACCAGATGGCGCTGGCTGAACGTGCCCCGCTCGGAGTCCTGACCCGTGAGGCGGATCGGGATTCCCTCGGTGAGCAGCGAAGCGAAGGCCAGCGCCTCCGCGTGCGCCCACATGATCCCCTCACCTGGCTCCTCGGCGGGCGGGTCATCGACCCTCGCCGCAACCGCTGCGCGGCGCTGCTCGAACTGCTTGATCAGCTTGGGGTGCACGTTGAATCCCTCCGGCACCGCCAGTAGCTCCTCGTTGAGGACGTGCAGACGCTCGATCGACACCGCGGTCCGGACCTCGGGAGAGGGGGTGCGATCGAGCTGGTACTCCCCGGTGGCCTGCTCGACCGGCTTGGCGGCAGCGATCCTCGCCTTGAGCTCTCCGTGCTCGTCGCTGAGCACCGACCAGACCTCGTCGGTCATCTCGGTCGATTCCTGCTCAGTGAGCACGCCGCCGGCGATGAGCTGCCGAGCGAACAGCTCGCGAACCGGCGCGTGCTGCTTGATCGCGTTGTACATCTCGGGTTGCGTGTAGGCCGGCTCGTCGGCTTCGTTGTGACCGAAGCGCCGGTAGCCGATCAGGTCGATGAGGACATCGTGGCCGAACTCCTGGCGGAAGGCGAAGGCGAGCCGAACCGCGGAGACGCACGCGGCCACGTCGTCGGCATTGACATGGATGATCGGGACGTCGTAGCCCTTGGCCAGATCCGATGCCCAGCGGGTCGAGCGGGCGTCGTCGGAATCGGTCGTGAACCCGATCTGGTTGTTCTGGATGATGTGGATCGTGCCCCCCACGGTGTAGCCGTCGAGCGCCTGCAGGTTGAGCGTCTCGGCCACGACACCCTGGCCCGGGAAGGCCGCGTCGCCGTGCAGGATCACGGGAATTGCGGCGTTGGTGTCTCGGTGGGCGTGAGGTCCCTGGCGGGTCGTCTGCGCCGCACGGGTCGCCCCCGAGGCCACCGGCGCCGCGAACTCCAGGTGACTCGGGTTGGATTCCAGCCGCACGATGATCGACTCTCCGCTGAGCAGCTGATAGGTCCCCTCGGCGCCGTGGTGGTACTTGACGTCTCCCGTACCCCCCTGTGGGATGGTGGTGATCGGCTCCAGCGTCGAGGTGCCCTCGAACTCCGCGAAGATCATCCCGTAGGGGCGACCGAGATTGTGGGCGAGGATGTTCAGCCGTCCGCGGTGGGCGGTACCGAGAACCACCTCCCGCGCTCCCCTGGTCGCGGCGAGCTCGATGATCTCGTCGATCATCGGCACGGTCATGTCCAGCCCCTCGATCGAGAACTGCTTCTGGCCCAGATAGGCCTTGTGCATGAACCGCTCGAGTGCGTCGACTTCGGTCAGCCGCTTGAGCAGTGACTTGCGCTCCGCGTCGGTCAGCGGCCGGCGCAGCGCGCCTGACTCGATCGCCTCCCTCAGCCACAGCCGCTGGCGGTGCGAGGCGATGTGCTCGATCTCGTACGCGATCGGGCCGCAGTAGGTCGCGCGCAGATGCGGCAGCGCATCGGCCAGCGTCTCGCCCGGAACGTACATGCGCAGGATCCGGGCCGGGATCCTCGCCATCAGCTCGGGGCTCAGGTGCAGCGGCTCGGGATCGAGCGCCGGGTCGCCCTCCGGCTCGCGTCCGAGCGGATCGAGCCGGGCGGCGAGGTGACCGTGGGTGCGGTGGGCCTTGAGCAGCGACGTGGCGGCCTGCACGGCCTCGAGCAGCTCTTCGTCGGGGGCCGAGCCGGGGACGGCCGCCGGCGCTGGCGGGGCCGGAAGGGCGGCAGTTGGGGGGGCGGCAGCGGCCGATCCGGGGAGCTCGAGCTCCAGATCGGCGAACAGCGCCTCGTAGTAACCCTCCTCGCCCTGGAGGTAAGCCTCGATCCGAGCCAGGAAGCGACCAGACTCCGCGCCCTGGATCACGCGGTGGTCATAGGTCGAGGTCATGGTCATGACCTTCTCGGCGCCGATCTGCGCTCCGATCCTGCCGAGGCCCACCGGATAGTCGATCGAGCCCGTGGCGATGATCGTGCCCTGCCCCACCATCAGCCTGGGAACCGAGGCGATCGTGCCGATCCCCCCCGGGTTGGTCAGAGTGACGTTGGCACCGGTCAGCTCGCCCGCGGTCAGCGCGCCCGTCCGGGCCTTGTCCACGATCACGTCGTAGGCGTCCAGGAACTGGACGAAGCTGAGCCGACCGGCGTCCCGGATCACCGGAACCATCAGGGTTCGGGTGCCGTCCTGCTTCTCGACGTCGACCGCGAGGCCGAGGTTGCAGCCGCCGTCCCGGACCCGGTGGGGCTTGCCCTCCAGCTCAGCGAAGTGGTGCGTCATCACCGACATCTCCTCGGTCGCCACCCGGGCGATGGCATAGCCGATCAGCTGGGTGAAGGACACGCGGCGTCCGGCCGCCTTGAGCTGAGCTCGGCGCTGCTCGAGCGTCGTGACGGTGAGCGTGCGCAACGAGGTCGCCGTTGGGATCGAGCGGCTCTCGTCCATGTAGCGGGCGAGCACCGCGCCGCCGCCTCGGAGCGGCTGGGCGCGCGCCTGCGGGGGGATCGGATCATGGGGGGCGCGGGCGGAACCATCCGCGGCGGGCGGCGGGGCCGGGGGGCGCGGGGCGGAACCATCCGCGGCGGGCGCGGGGGGGGGGGGGGGGGGGGGGGGGGGGGGGCGGGGTGTGCTGCACGGGGTGGCCCTGAGCT
>JBPCPO010000066.1:0-8457 GCA_050999075.1 Solirubrobacteraceae bacterium | reverse complement strand
CCCCATCGCCGGGACAAACATCTGCGGGTAGGGTCAGCTCCATGAACACATCACACACCAAAATCAACCTGAACGATGTCAAGGACCTCGCCCCCGAGTACGGCATGGCCGTACTCGGCGAGGCCCGCTTCGCGCGCGATACCCTCGGCGCGCAACGTATCGGGCTCGCCCGCTATCGCGTGAACCCGGGCCAGCGAATCGGCTTCGGTCACCGCCACCGTGAGTCCGAGGAGATGTACGTCGTGCTCTCCGGGTCGGGACGATTCAAGGTGGAGGATGACGTGTTCCCGGTCGCCGTGCAGGATGTCGTGTATTGCCCGCCGGCGTCGATGCGAGCCTGGGAGGCCGGAGCGGATGGTCTCGAGCTGCTGGCCTTCGGCGGCCACATCGAGGACGAGTCCGAGCTGGAACCGGGCTGGTGGACCGACTGAACGCGATGACTTCTTCGGCTCCCCGCGGTCCTAACGTTTGAGAGTCCGACTGAAGCGGGGCACGAGCGAGGCCATCAGCTAGCCGAACACCGTGCCCAGCTCGCCGAGGCGGATGGGAAGCGCAACCCGAACCAAGGAGTCCAAGATGAGTCTGCCCGAGGTCGCGTCGAGAGACGAGTGGCTGGTGGCCCGCAGGGATCTGCTGGCCAAGGAGAAGGCCCTCACCCGCCGGCGGGACGCGCTGAACAGCGAGCGTCGCCGGTTGCCCATGGTGGAGATCGTCAAGCCCTACGTATTCGAGGGACCGGAGGGCGAGGTGAGCCTGCTCGACCTGTTCGACGGCCGCCGCCAGCTGATCGTCGGACACTTCATGTTCGACCCGGGCTGGACGGACGGCTGCCCAAGCTGCTCGGCCGGCGCGGATGAGGTCTCGCGCGGCCTGCTCGACCACCTGCACGCGCGGGAAACGACCCTGGCGTACGTCTCCCGCGCGCCGCTGGCCAAGCTCGAGGACTACAAGGCCCGCAAGGGCTGGACCTTCCCGTGGTACTCGTCCTACGACAGCGACTTCAACTATGACTTCCACGTCACGCTCGACGAGTCCCGGGCGCCGCTGGAGTACAACTACCGGACCAAGCCCGAGCACGAGCAGGCGGGCACCCCGATCGAATTCGAGACGCCGTGCGAGTTGCCCGGATCGAGCTACTTCCTACGCGATGGCGAGCGCGCGTTTCACACCTACTCGACCTACGCCCGTGGCGCCGAGATGACCGGCGGCTCGTACTACTTCCTGGACCTCACGGCGCTCGGGCGCCAGGAGGACTGGGAGGAGCCCAAGGGCCGCGCGGCCAGCGCCCACGCCGCGAGCCCCGACTTCGCGACCTGACCGCCGGCTTCGCATAGGCGCCGTGGCCGCAACCGCCCGGCCGAACCGCCCCGGCTACGGCCGGAACCGCTCGTACTCGATCCGCCGCGCGAGGTCGTCGGCCAATTTCCGGTTCTCGAAGCGCTCGACGATCCAGAGGGACAGATCGAGGCCGGCGGTGACACCCCCGCTGGTGATCAAACTGCCCTCGTCGACGACGCGCTCGTCCACCACCTGAGCGCCCGTCGCGGCCAGTTCGCTCAGCGCGGTGTGATGGGTGCTCGCGCGGCGAGTGCCGATCACGCCGGCGTGGGCCAGGATCATCGTGCCGGTGCACACTCCGGCCATGACGCACCCATCCCGAGCGGCGTCAGCCAGCGTCGGCAACCACCCCCCCTCCTGCGTCTCGGCCCACGCTCCGCGCGGCGCTCTGTCCACCCACCCGCCGCCGGGCACGAGCAGCACGTCGGCGCCCGGCTCGTAGATCGCGTCCGGACGGAAGGCCAGCCCGAACGCGCCGGTCACCTCCGCGCATCGAACGCGAGTGACCAGCCGCGTCACGATGTCCGCCCCCGCCGCCCCGGCGCTGCGAAGAACCTCGAGCGGACCCAGCGCGTCGAGCTCGTCGAGGCCGTCGTAGACGACGACGTCAACGCGCATCCGAGAAACCCATCAGCTGACCGTCGCTCCGTGGGACCGCTGCGCGAGGTGCAGCCCGAACTGGTCGCGCAGCTCATGCTGGCCGGTGTCGGTGATCTGCACGGCGCGCGTGCCCGGGAGGCGGTGCAGCCACTGCAGCTCGAGCAGGCGCTCGGCGATGCCGGCGCCGAGGGCGCCGGCGAGGTGGGGACGACGCTCGGTCCAGTCCAGGCACGGCCGGGCGAAGGTGCGTCGGCGACCGTGCAGCGAGGCGATGTCGAGTCCCAGATCCTCGAGGCGGTCGTGGCCCGAGGGAGTGAGCCGATAGGCGTTCTCGGCCCCCTCGATCAGCCGTTGTCGCTGCAGAGCATCGGTGAGATCGACCCCGAGACTGCCGGCGAGGTGGTCGTAGCAGGTCCGGGCACGGCGGATGGCGGCGCCGCGCGTGGACTCGCGCAGGCCGCAGGCCCGGCGCGCCGGAGCGATCGTGAGCATGCCCTCGATGACCTCGGCCACGCGGCGGCTCGCGAGGCGGTAGTGGCGCTGGCGGCCACGCTGCTCCACCGTCACCAGGCCGCCGTCGAGCAGGCGCGCCAGATGGGAGCTCGCCAGCGATCGGGAGATCCCCGCGCGGGTGGCCAGCTCGCTCGCCGGCAGCGCGCGACCGCCGATCAGGGCGAGCAGCAACGTCGCCCGGTGGGCGCTCATCAGCTCCGCGACGGCGGCGAGGTCGGCATCGGCGAGCACAAAGCCCAGGGTAGACGCTCGATGATTCAACCCTGCCTGAACCATTTCCGCCCTACGGTTCTGGGCCAGATCCTGTTCGCCCTCGCCGATAGCTTGGTGGCTGTTCGCTGGCCGGGCCACATGCTCGCCTCCTCATGCGCGGCCCAGCTGGTCGTGCGAACGGTGCGCCGCCCGTCGAAGCTCAGGCCGGCGGCCTTGGCCTGCTCGCGCTCGGACTGCTCGCGCTCGTGCTGGCCAGCCCGCTGTACTTCGTGGCGTTGCTGATCGCCGGCTCGGTCTCAGCGGGCGCGGGACACGGCCTCGCCTTCCTCGCCGTCCAGGACAACCGTCGCTGGTTCTCGCCGGATGGCACCTGGACCATGGGAGGGATCGGGGTGATCGCACGCGACAGCACCGCGAGGAGTCGCGGGTCGCCGAGGAAGACCGGTAGCGAGGCCCGCGACCCCCCTTCGACCTCGATCCACCGCGGTGGATCGAGGTTCAGGCCAGCCAGCGCTCGCCCGCCCACGCCATCTGCCAGAACGCCAGCTCGTATCGGCTGCTGATCAGGAACGCGCGCCGAGCGCGTTCGCGGCCCCCACTGCCGGCCTGCGCCCCCGCCCGGTCGGTCAGCTCACGCGCCCACCCGGTCAGCTCTGCGTACTCCGGCGACGTGTACACGGCAATCCAGTCTCGGTAGGTCCGATCCGACGGAAGGCCGCGAGCGGCCAGCCGCTGCGCGATCTCTTCGTACCCCCAGATGCAGGGCAACAGCGCGGCCGTGAGCTCGACGTAGTCGCCGAGGGCGGCGGTGCGGATCAGGAAGTCGGTGTATCCCTGCGTGGTGGGCAGCATCTGCTCCCGCTCGAGCTCGTTGCGGGAGATCCCCAGCTCGCGCGCGTAGGCGCGGTGCAGATCCATCTCCACGTGCAGCAGGCCGTGGGTCAGATCGGTGAAGCGGCCGATTTCGTCGAGCTCGGGGGCACGCGCGGCGCCGAGCGCATGCAGCCTCGCGAACTCGATCAGGTAGAGGTAGTCCTGGCGCACCCAGACCTCGAACCGCGCTGGGTCGAGCGTGCCGTCGCCGATCCCCCGCACGAACGGATGGCCGTGCTGCGTCTCCCAGATCTCGTGCGCGCAGCGCCGCAGCTCGAGGCTGAAGGGGATCGACGCTTCAGGGTCGCTCATTCCCCGATGGTGACAGCCCGGCGCGACGTGGTACGGTTTTCGGCTGCGCTCGTTCCTCCCAAAGGGGGCAGCGGGAGCCCCCGGAAGCTGGTACGACGACAATCGGAGCCGGTTGCCTGTCTGGCCATCGCATTCATACATGTCGGAGAGGGAAAGATGCGATGTCCTATATGAGTTGCGTGCGCTGCGGGTTGAGCGTGCGGCTGCGTCCCGACCAGCTGACGTGGGACTGCTGCCCACGGTGCATGGGCCGCGACGAGATCCCGGTGCGGATGTTTGTCTCCAGCCGCCGTAACGCTCCCGTTTCCCGGCCCCCGCCCACTGCCGTGAACCCGCTCGCGGCCGAGGACGCGGTGGCCGTGGCGGTCACGGGCTTCATCTGAGTCGGTGGTCGGGTCGGCGCAAGCGCCGCTGACCCGAACGCGTAGGCTTTGCCAATGCTCGGATTGCCGGCCGGCGTGACGGTGTGCCTGTTTGACCTCGACGGGGTGCTGACGCAGACCGCCAAGGTCCACGCCGCCGCCTGGAAGCAGATGTTCGACGGGTATCTGCGCGAGCGGGCGCAGCGGACCGGCGAGCCGTTCGTCGCCTTCGACGCGGTGGCCGAGTACGACGAGTTCGTCGACGGCAAGCCGCGCTACGAGGGCGTCCTCTCCTTTCTCAGCTCCCGGAACATCGAGCTGCCCCGAGGAGAGCCGAGCGATTCGCCCGATGCGCAGACGGTCGACGGGCTGGGCAACCGCAAGAACGAGATCGTGCTGAGGATGATCCAGGAGGATGGCGTGCAGGCCTACGACGGATCGGTGCGCTATGTCCGCGCGGTCCGCGACGCCGGTATGCACCGCGCGGTGGTCTCCTCGAGCACCAACTGCGCCGACGTGCTCCTCGCCGCCGGCATCGCGGATCTGTTCGAGGAGCGCATCGACGGCATCGTCGCCGAACGTGAGCACCTGAAGGGCAAGCCCGCCCCGGACACGTTCCTCGCCGGCGCCCGGGCGCTGGGGGTCGAGCCCGCGCGGGCGGCCGTGTTCGAGGACGCGCTGGCGGGTGTCGCGGCGGGTGCAGCGGGCAGCTTCGGCTGCGTGGTCGGCGTGGACCGTGCCGGTCAGGCGCAGGCCCTGCGCGAGCACGGCGCCGACATCGTCGTCGGCGATCTCGCCGAGCTGCTCGAGACCTCGCCGCAGTGATCCAGCATCACGCCTTCTCGGTGGAGCCGTGGGCGCTGCGGGAAACCGAATTGGACCTGGCTGCGCTCGATCAGGCGGGCTCGGTGTTCGCGCTGGCCAACGGCCATATCGGGCTGCGCGGCAACCTGGACGAGGGGGAGCCATCGGGTCTTCCGGGCACGTACCTGGGCGGCTTCTACGAAGGGCGCTCCCTGCCCTACGCCGAGGCCGGCTACGGCTATCCCGAGGCGGGGCAGACCGTGGTCAATGTGACCAACGGCAAGATCATCCGCCTCCTGGTCGACGATGAGCCCTTCGACGTGCGCTTCGGAACTCTCGAGCGCCACGAGCGGGTGCTCGATTTTCGGGCCGGCGTGCTGCGCCGCCGCGCGCAGTGGCGCTCCCCGGCCGGCCAGGCGGTACGGGTCCGCACCGTCCGCCTGGTTTCGCTGGTGCAGCGCGCGGTGGCCGCCGTCTCCTACGAGGTCGAGCCGATCGACGCCCCGGCGCGGCTGGTGGTGCAGTCAGAGCTCGTCGCCAACGAGCCGATGCCGACCGTGATCGCCGACCCTCGAGTGGCGGCCGAGCTTGGTTCCCCGTTGCGCTCCGAGGTGTTCTCAGACCACGACGCCCGCGCCGTGCTGGTCCATATCACCCGGCGGAGCGAGCTGCGCGTGGCCGCCGGGATGGACCACCTGGTCGAGGGCCCGGCCGGAACCGAGATCGCGGCCGAGAGCGGCGAGGACCTCGCGCGGGTGACGATCACCGCCGACGTGCAACCGGGCCAACGGCTGCGAATCGTCAAGCTGCTGGCCTACGGGTGGTCGAGCGAGCGCTCGACGGCGGCGCTGCGCGACCAGGTCGCGGCGGCGCTGGCCGAGGCGCGCCACACCGGCTGGGACGGATTGCTCGCGGGCCAGCAGAAGTACCTCGATGATTTCTGGTCCCGGGCCGACGTCGAGCTCGACGGCGACGCCGAGCTTCAGCAGGCGGTGCGCTTCGCGCTCTTTCACACCCTGCAGGCCGGCGCCAGGGGCGAACGGCGCGCGATCGCCGCCAAGGGGCTGACGGGCCCCGGCTACGACGGGCACACGTTCTGGGACACCGAGACCTTCGTCCTGCCCGTCCTGACCTACACCGCCCCCCACGCCGCCTGCGACGCTCTGCGCTGGCGCCATACAACGCTGGAGATGGCGCGTGAGCGCGCCAAGCTGCTCGGGCTGCAGGGCGCGGCGTTCCCCTGGCGCACGATCGACGGACGGGAGTGCTCGGCGTACTGGCCGGCGGGAACCGCGGCCTTCCATATCTGTGCGGACGTGGCCGACGCCGTCGGGCGCTACCAGGCTGCCACCGAGGACGACGACTTCGAGCGTGAGATCGGGCTCGAGCTGCTGGTCGAGACCGCGCGCCTGTGGCGCTCGCTCGGCCACCACGACGCCACCGGCCGCTTCCGCATCGACGGCGTGACCGGCCCTGACGAGTACAGCGCGGTGGCCGACAACAATCTCTACACGAACCTGATGGCGCAGCGAAACCTTCACTTGGCCGCGCAGGCGGTGGCGCGTCACGGCGACCGAGCCGCTGAGCTCGGCGTCGATGACGAGGAGGCCGCCGCGTGGCGCGACGCGGCGCAGGCGATGCTGATCCCCTTCGACGAGCAGCTCGGCGTCCACCCCCAGGCGGAGGGCTTCACCGAGCACCAGCGCTGGGACTTCGCGGCCACCGCGCCGGAGCAGTACCCGCTGCTGCTCCACTTCCCCTACTTCGACCTGTATCGCAAGCAGGTGGTCAAGCAAGCCGACCTCGTGCTGGCCCTGCACCTGCGCGGCGACGCCTTCAGCCCCGAGCAGAAGGCCCGCAACTTCGCCTACTACGAGCCGCTGACCGTGCGCGACTCATCGCTGTCGGCGTGTACGCAGGCGGTCATCGCCGCCGAGGTGGGGCACCTCGAGCTCGCCTACGACTACTTCGCCGAAGCCGCGCTGATGGATCTCGAGGACCTGGAGCACAACACTCGCGACGGCCTGCACATCGCCTCGCTGGCGGGCGCATGGATCGTGGCGGTGGCCGGATTTGGCGGCATGCGCGACCACGACGGCGCGCTCAGCTTCACCCCCCGCCTCCCGGAGCGACTGACCCGCATCGCGTTCGGCCTGTGCTTCCGTCAGCGGCGGCTGCGAGTCGAGGTCGAGCATGACCAGGCCAGCTACTCGCTGCTGCAGGGCGAGCCGCTGTCGATCACCCATCACGGGCAACCGATCACCGTCAGCGCACGGGAGCCGACGAGATGCCCGATCCCCAGGATCGACGCGGGGCAGGCTCCAAGCCAGCCCGCGGGCCGAGGCCCGGCCCGGCGCCGACCGGCGCGATGATTCAGCCTGTCCCCGCGGCCCCTGTCTCGGCCGCGTCCCCGGTCTCGGCCCCGGCTCCGACCGGGGCAGCTTCGAGATACCGTCCCGGCTCGGCTTCGAACGCTCGCCGGCACTGATCGCCGCAGAAGTACTGCCTCTGGCCCCCGAGGTCCAGCGTGAGCGCTTTGTGGCGGTCGACCTGCATCCCGCAGACCGAGTCGGTCGCACCGCGGCGGATCGTCAACCCGAACAGCGCGGCGAAGACACCAACCCCCAGGATGTTGGTCACGAGCTTGTAGTCGAGCTTGACCGAGCCGAAGATGTCCCCTCGGGTGGGGCGGGCGTGGGGGATCAGCCCGAGGCCGCCGAACAGCGCGTCGACGATCAGCGCGGCGATCACGATCGTGGCGAACATCAGCGCCGTGACCCGCAAAGCGAACTTGGTGCCGTAGTACTTGCGGTAGATCGCGATGATCGGCAGCACGATCAGGTCGGCGAAGATGAACGCGAGCACGCCGGCGAAGCTGATCCCCCCTGACCACAGCACGGCGGCCAGCGGGATGTTGCCCACCGAGCAGACGAAGCTCAGCATGGCGACGATCGGCCCGAGGATCACGTTCTCGACCGTTCGCAGGCCGCCGCTTGCGTGGCGAATGAACAGGGTGTTGAAGAAGTCGTTGCCGAGCAGGCCGATGAACCCGGCGAGGAAGAACCCGATCGTGATCTCCTTCCACAGCATCATCCAGTCGTTGCGGAAGTTGTGCGCGACGTCCGACCACGCCTCGACGGAGCTCAGGCGCGCTCGCAGCGTCAGCGTGGCGCCCGCCATGTGGTGCTGATGTCCGGTGTCGGCGTCCTGGGCGTGCTCGCGGGCCTCCTCCTCGAGGCGCTTTGAGACGAACACCCGCAACAGCACCGTCATCACCACGATCAGCACGAGGCCACCGGCGAACTCCGCCAGCGCGAACTGCCAGCCGATCAAGACCCAGATCACGACCCCCAGCTCGAACACCAGGTTGGTCGACGCGAACTGGAACGCGAGCGCCGACGCCGCTGAGGCGCCCTTCTGAAACAGCGACTTGGCGATCGCG
>JBPCPO010000018.1:0-4367 GCA_050999075.1 Solirubrobacteraceae bacterium | reverse complement strand
CGGTGCGCCCAGGATCACCAGCAACCGCTGGGGCCCGTGCTCGTCGGCGAGACGCTTGATCGTTTCCTGACTGTTCAGGTCCATGGCCCCCGAGGCCGTTCAGACGAAGCACTCCGTCGAGGCGTAGGCGACGTTGCCTCCCGCGCTCTTCGCGCAGGCCGCGATCGCCGGACCTGCGATCCCGTCGCGCTCACCGAGCACGATGATCTGCTTGCCTTCGAACATTGGTGCTAGCTCACCTCCTCTTTGTTCTGATCAAGGCTCTCGTCGAGCCAGGCGTTCAGTTGCGCCGGAGTGATGCTGGGCTCCGACAGGCGGGCCAGCTCCTCGCCGTCGCGAAGCAGGAGGAAGGTGGGCAGGCCGTGCACGCCCAGTCTGATGCACACCCGCCGGGCTTTGGGCGCCTCGAGCTTGACGACGTTGAGCTCCGCACGGTTCTGCGCGAGCTTCTCCACGTGAGGCATCAAGGCCAGGCACGGCTTGCAGTCCGGGCCCCAGACGTCGACGAGCGTCGTGCCGGTGCCGACCAGCTCGTCGAAGTTCTCTCGCGTCGCCTCGGTCAATGCTCCCACCGCTTCAGCCTTCCTCTCTGTCGTTGCGCTCCAGTATGACGCTCATGCCGTCGGACTGCTCGGACATGCGACCGAGGAACAGGCTGCCCTTGGCGATCAGCTGCACCCGCCGCGCTTGGCCGGTGGTGAGCCGTGTCCGGGCGTGGGGGACGTAGCACAGCGCGGAGGCGATGTGCCCCTGTGTGGGAGCGAAGCCGGGCATGCCCCGCTGGGCGACGAAGTCGCCGATCTCCTCGCGGGTCAGCTCGCCGCGGCGCACCCCCAGCGCGGCGATCGTCTTGTAGTTGCGCTCCGGGACGTTGCCCGACCCCTGCGGCTCGGTGATCTCGGGATTGTGGAGCTCGGTGGCGTAGTCGTCGACGTCGAGCATCCCCATGCCGAGGCGCTGCAGCGGCGCGATCACCAGGGCCTCCATGACCTTGGGATTGGAGGAGCCGGCTGACACCGGGTGGCGCCCCACGCTGTCCAGTCGCACGTGCGGGGAGGAGCCGTCGTCGGCCTCCACGAGCAGCGCCGAGGCACCGAGCACGTCCTCGAGCACCGGCAGGTCGTGCTTGAGGTGGCCCTGGAACTTCATCCCCAGCTTGGGCAGCGAGCCGCCCGCCACGACGACGACGCGCCGGAAGACCCCCGCGGCGACGAGGCTGCTCGCGATCACCAGCGCCGGGACCGGCGCGGCACAGAAGTTCTTGATGTCGGCGCCTGAGGCCTCGCTGCAGCCGGCGGCCGCGGCGACGGCCTTGCCCAGGTTGCCCCCGCCCCGCTGGTAGCGGTCGCCGATCGCCTCCTCGCCCGCCCCGAGGACATAGTCGATCGAGCTCGGGTCAAGGTCGTTGTCGGCCAGGAGGTGCCAGAGCGCGAGCGTGGCGCTGGCCTTGCCGGCCAGGTTCTCGAGCAGCACCGGCGCGGTCAGAGCCGGATCGGACTCGTGGGCCCGCCGGATCGCGCCGGCCTGCGGGCCGGCGCGTGTATGCAGCGCCAGCGCACCCGGCTCGGCGGCGATCGCCTCGACGTCACCGCCGGCGGCGCTCACGTGCGCGAGGTCGATGCGCTCCGCGAGCGGATGGCCGGCCAGCCGCTGCGCCGCCCCGTCCCCATCCACCAGCTTGACGAGGTCGAATTCGTCGACCGCCGCCATCAGCGCGAGGAACTCCTCCTCGGGCATCAGCTCGCCGGCGCCGGCGAAGCGCCGTCCGGCATCGGCACGCACGGACGCCCACGGGCGCTCGGGCAGGTCCCGCGGGTGGAGCGCGCCGAGGAACGCCTGGTGGGGCGGGTAGGCCACGGCCTGCTCGAAGGTGCGCAGCGCAGCGAGGAAGCGCGAGCGCAGCTCCGGGTCGCGGGCCAGCTCACGCGAGGGCTTGGAGCCGTGGGGGGCAAGGCCCGGAACGTGGGCCAGGACCGCGCTCGCGGCCGAGATGACGGGGCCGGCCATGGCGCGCTACCCCACCGGATCGGCGTCGAAGATCGTCGGCTCGCTGACCGGCGTGGCGATCGCGTGCAGCGCCCGCTCGAGCAGCTGGCGGCGCCACGCGCGCTCCCGCTCGGGGCTGAGCTCCGGGTCCCCGGTCGGGTACGGGATGCCGCGGGTGGGCACGATCCTGGGCGCACCCACGCGCAGCGCGATCGAGACCAGGTTGCACAGCAGGGCGGTGGGAATTCCTGCGCGCTCCAGCTCCTTGGTGAGCGTTGACCCGCAACGCGTGCCGGTTCCTCAGGTGGCGGTGAGGATCGCCGCCTGGATCCCCGCCTGGTGCAGCTCGGCGGCCCACTCGACGCCGAAGCGCCGGGCGTCGGCCACGGTGGTGCCGTTCCCGGTCGTGGCGAAGTACTCGGCGTGAAGCCCGCCGATCGCTCCCTCACGCTCGAGCTCGCGCATGGTGTCGAGAGGGAGGATGCGGTTGGGCTCCGCGTTGGCCCACTGCGTGGAGAAGCCGCCGTGGACGGACTCGAACGTTCCCGCCTGCGCCGTGTCATAGCCCTCGAGCGAATGGCGGATCCATTTCGTGGCCCGGGCTGATTCGAGTCGGTCGGGGTTTCCGGCGGGCACGAAGCCGCCCTCGGTGAGCAGGGCGATCAACGCCTCGGCGGGATCGTCGACCGCAGCGGCGGGGGTGACCTGGTCGAAGGGGGGCAGCGGGATCTCGGTGGCTTCGCGATCGCCGTCCAGGCGCGTGAGCACGAATGCGACGGCGCGCTGCGCGGCGCTGTGCTCGGCCAGGCGGTTGGTGCGCGGGACCGCCCCGACGCGGCCGTCCTGTGCGGTCAGCTCCTCGCCCGCGGCGGCCTTGCGCGCGGCGGCGGCCAACCGCTGCAGCGACGGGCCCATGCCCCTTGCTGTGCCGCTGCTCTCGATCACCACCGTGCCGCCGGCCTCGGCGATCCCCGGGTTGTCGGGGTGCATGGCGGTGAGAGCGGTGAGCCCGGCGGCGGCGGCGGCGCTCGCGATCCGCGCGCAGGCCAGGCCGTAGCGCCCGCTCGTGAACGCGGGACCCGCGATCAGCAGCTCGGCTCCCTGGGCACGGGCCTGCTCGACCAGCGCGGCGGCGAACTCGGGGTGTGAGGAAGCGTGGTTGTCGCCGCACACGGCGGTCGCGACGATCTCGTGCTGGTCACCCAGCAGCGCCGCCAGGCGGCGCCCGGGCCCCACGGGCCCGTCCCGCAGCTCGGGTCCGGTGCCCGCGGCATCCTCGCCGCCGACCCCCGCGAAGAACTGGTTGATGTAGTGGACGACGCGCATCAGGCGATCTCGTGGCAGGTGAGCCGGCCCCAGCCCAGCGGGTTCAGCGCGCAGTAGATGGCCGCGGTCGGGAGGTCGAGCGCGTCGGTGGCGGGTCGGTCCAGCTGAGCCACCCGGTCACCGCCGAGCGCGCGCTCGCAGGCCGGGAGGGAAAGACGCTCGTCGTAGTTGCCCACGCTCACCATCGCGCTGGCCCGGCTCGGCGGGACCACCAGCGGAGGCCCGAGGCCGTCCCTGCCCGCCATCTCCGCGAATATCCCGATTGCCGCGATTCCCTCCTCCTCGAGCCGGTCCAGCTTCAGCGAAACGTCGGCGTCGGCGTTGCCGCCGCCCTCCTTGGTGACGATAGCGGCGTCGACCCCGAGCCCGGCGCACAGTCGCGCCGCATGCGCCGACACGAGCTCCTTGGCGCTCTGGTCGACCGGCTCCGGGCACAGCACGAGCGCGGCCACGCAGAGATCATCCTGCGCGCGCAACGCGGCCAGCACCGGGTGAGTCTGGTGCAGGTAGGTTGGGTTCTTGAGCGCGGGGTGGCCGTACTGGCCGCTGACCACCGCGCCGTCGTCGAGCTCGTTGGGCGAGATCACCGTCGGCAGGCCACCGGACAGGCTGCGTCCATAGACGAAGACGTCCTTGAACCTCCCCTGGGTCTGCAGGTTGGTGAGGATCGCCACGCGCGGGCGCCCCGCCGGTCCGGTGTCCGGCTCGGGGAGCTCCTCGACGGCATCGGGCTCGGCCTCGAGGCAGGCGTCGGCGAGATGGACCGACACCCGGAGCAGCCCGCGCCGCAGAGCTGCCTCGACATCCTCCCAAGCCGCCCCGTCAGCGCGCTCGAACTCGATCACCAGGTTGTGCGTGGCGGCTAGCGGCGACAGCGGCGCGGCCGGCCCCGACATGTCGATCACCGCCTCCTGGGCGCGCGGCAGGTGCCCAGCGGTGAGCACCGCGGCACCGCGCAGCACGTGGGTCTCGCCGCGGCCGGGCGGCAGCGCCGGTCCGAGGAAGCCGGGAAACACCCCGCCCCCGCCGGGAGCCTTGGAGCACGGTTGGACGGC
>JBPCPO010000112.1:0-17539 GCA_050999075.1 Solirubrobacteraceae bacterium | reverse complement strand
GTGGGAGTCGTAGCCCTGCCTTCTTTTTTCTTTCTGGCTATTTCGTCTACCCCCCCCGCCCTTCTCGGTCTGTCCCCGCCTCGGCCCTTCCCCGCGGCCACGGGCGGCGCGGGGATCGGGTCAGGCGTCGCCGGCGCCACCGCCCAACCCGGCAACACGACGGTGATGGCGAGTGGCGACGGAATCACGATCCAGACCCGATCCTCGGCCCTGCTCCAGGGCCAGCTGCGATTCGCCGGCACCGTCCGCTCGAGCCGCGGACAGACCGTCGAGATCGAGCGGCTCGGCCATGAGACGGGCGGGGCGTGGGTTCCAACCGCCCACGGGACGGTCGGCCGCAACGGCTCGTTCACGGCGCTCTGGCGCACGAACCACATCGGGCGCTTCGCGATCCGGGCGGTGATCGGAACGGGCGCGCACGCGGCGGGTGCGTCCCCGAGCCTCACCGTGACCGTTTACAGACCCGCGATCGCAACCATCTACGGGCCCGGGTTCTATCGCCAGCGCACGGCCTGCGGCCAGGTGCTGAAGCCGACCACGATCGGGGTGGCGAACCGCACATTGAAGTGCGGGACACCCGTCTCGATCTACTACCAGGGACAGACGATCGTCGTCCCGGTGATCGACCGCGGCCCGTATGCCAACCACGCCGACTGGGACCTCACCGAAGCCACCGCCGCGGCGCTCGGGATCACCGGCACCGAGACGATCGGTGCCGTCTCGGTGCCAGTCGGGTAGCGCGCCTTCGGCCTGGGGACAATGCGGCTCATGGCCGCCGCCCTGATCTCCGTGTCCCAGGCGCGCGCGATCGTGTCGAGCGTCGCCCGTCGCCTCGACGAGGAGCGGATCGACATCGCCGACGCGCTCGACCGGGTGCTGGCTCGCGACCTGCTCGCGACCTGCGCCGCGCCGCCGTTCGCCTGCGCGGCGATGGACGGCTACGCGGTCGCCCCGGGTCCGGGCGCCCGCCGCCTGCATGTGGTCGGCGAGTCGCGCGCCGGTGCCCCGTGCGACCGCGGGCTCGCAGGCGGCGACGCCATCCGGATCTCGACCGGCGCCGTGGTTCCCGCTGGGGCGGGTGCGGTCATCCGGCAGGAGGACGTTCAAGCCCACGGTCCGGAGATCCACACCCAGTCGGCGGTGGCCCCGGGAGCGAACATCCGCGAGGCGGCGGAGGATCTGCGCGCCGGTGCCACGGTGCTGCGCGCGGGAGTGGTCCTCGGCCCGGCTGAGCTGGGCGCGGGCGTCGTCGCGGGCGCGGGACGCCTCGATGTCGTCCGCCGACCGAGAGTCGGGCTGTTGTGCACCGGTGAGGAGCTGCGGGCGGCCGGAGAGCCGCTGGGACCAGGGGAGATCCACAACTGCAACGGGCCGATGCTGGCCGCGCTGGCCAGCCGATCCGGAGCGACGTTGGCCGGCGTCGAGTGCCTCCCCGACGACCGTGCCGGCACCGAAGCGTGGCTCCTGGCCATCCTCGATGGTGTCGATCTGGTGATCGTCTCGGGCGGCGTGGGGTCCGGACCGCACGATCACGTCAGGCATGCGCTGGCCGCGCTGGGGGTGCGCGAGCGGTTCTGGGGCGTGGCGCTGGCCCCCGGCATGCCCACCTGGTTCGGTGAGCACGAGGGCGGGCTCGTGTTCGCGCTCCCGGGCAACCCGGTGTCGAGCTTCGTCACCTTCTCGCTGTTCACGGCCCTCGCGCTCGGCACGCTGGGGGGAATCACCCCCGGTCCCCCCCGCGACGCTCGGGCGCGGCTCGGCGTCGCCGTCCGACGCAAGCCCACCCGCGAGCTGGCGCTGCGCGTACGGCTGGAGCGGGATGAAGCGGGAGCCGTCGCGTACCCGCACGGGCCCCAGAACTCCCACCTCGTGACCTCGCTGCTCGGAGCCGAGGCATTCGCCCTGATCCCGGCCGGAGAAGGGATTATGGAGGTCGGATCGTCAGTTGCGCTCGAGCCCTTCCCGCGCTAGGCGCCTTCCGTCCACCCCTACGTAGGCGAAAAGCGCCCGCCGGCCGACGCGGAAGCCCGGGGTTGAGAGAAAATCATCGCCGTGAGGAGGCTGGTCGCGACGATCCTGTTGGCGCTGTCGGCGTTTGCCGCCGTCCGGCGGCGGCGGCGGCGGCCGGCCCGCGCGGTGATCGTCTCGCCGCGCAAGTCAACCGTGGTCGCCCAGGACGGCGGCGTGCGCTCGGTGCAGTCGGTCCAGCTCACGCTGGCGCGATCGGATCTCGCGCGGCTGTGGAACGCGACCAACCTCGAGAACCTGGGACGAACGTACTGGCGCTCTCTGTCCCGAATGACCCTCGGGCTGGCCCGGGTCGTCTACGGGCAGGACGAACGCTCGGTGGTGCTGCTCTGCCGGCCGCTGACGCTGCTGCGCTTCGGAGTCCCGGCCTACGTGCTCGAGACCGACCACGGCAACGTGCGCTGGCAGATCCGCGACGGCCTGCTGGTCGCGCGCGCCGGGCGCGGCAGCGGGTATCTGGCCATCGACGTCAGGCGCCACAGCCCATCGGCTCAGGGGGATCGGGCCGCGCTCGGCTCCCAGAGCATGGCCACGCTCCAGATCGAGGTCGAGGTGGCGAACTTCTATCCCTCGATCGCCACCGGCTTCAGCATGCCCGTCTACGAGGCCACACAGTCGTCGATCCACGTGCTGGTCACCCATGCCTTTCTACGGTCGCTGGCCAAGCTCGATCTGGCCGAATCCAAGGTGGGGCGCCTGGCCCTGGGGTCGCCCGCGGCGGCTCAGCGAGCGCCATGGCGGCACCGGCGGACGCGCCGAGCCTAGCCGCCCCACCCGCCAGTCCAGGCGCTAGCTTGGTCGGGCGATGCAGTTTCGCCAACTCATCCCGGGGCAGGGGACCGTCGAGGAGCGTGAGCTGCTCTCCCGCCTGGCGCTCGGCGACCGGGCGCCGCAGGACCGCCCGTTCACGATCGCGAACTTCGTCACCACGGTCGACGGCCACGCGACGTTCCAGGGTCGCTCCGGACCACTGGGAGATGAGGGGGATCGGGCGATCTTCCATGGTCTGCGAGAGCACGTCGACGCGGTTCTCGCCGGCACCGGCACGCTGCGAATCGAGCGCTACGGGCGGCTGCTGGCCCAGCCCGAGCGTCGCCGGCGCCGCGCCGAGCGGGACGTGACCCCCGAGCCGCTGGCCTGCGTGGTCACGCGCAGCGGCGAGGTTCCGACCGCCATCCCCCTGTTCGAGGAGCCCGAGGCCAGGGTCCTCATCTTCTCGCCGATCGAGATCGACACGGCCGGAGCGGTGGCGCAGGTCGAGGTCGTGCACTTGGATCCGGGGGAGCTGACGCTGACCACGGTGCTCCGCCGCCTGCGACGGGACCACCACGTGAGAGCGCTGCTGTGCGAGGGCGGTCCGACGCTGTTCGGGGCGCTGCTCGCCGAGGGCCTGGTCGACGAGCTGTTCCTGACCCTCACCCCGAAGCTGGCCGGTGGCGGCCCCGAGCCGACGATGTCGAGCGGGCCCGCGCTCACCGAGCTCGAGCCACTCAGCGTGCAATGGCTGCTCGAGCGCGCGGGTTCGCTCTATCTCCGCTACGCGCTGCACTGAGCGCCGCAGCTGCGAGCTAGCGTCTGCGCCGAGCCGCGGCACGTGGGACAATGGCTGGCGATGAGCAGCCCGACCGCAGCCCCGGCTGCTCTGACTCCGGCGCTGGCCGCCGACGCGCTGCGCGACACCCGTGAGCGAACGCTGGCGCTCGTGGCCCCGCTGGAGCCCAGCGACCTCGAGCGGGTGCACTCGCCGTTGATGAGTCCGCTGGTCTGGGACCTCGGACACATCGCCGCCTTCGAGGACCTGTGGCTCGTGCACCGATACGGTGGTCGGCCGCTGCTGCGGGCGGACCTGGCGGACATTTACGACGCGTTCGAGAGCCCCCGGGTCAGCCGCGCTGAGCTGCCCCTGCTGGGGCCAGACGCCGCCCGGGAATACCTGGAGCAGGTGCGCGCACGGACGCTCGCGGTGATCGACGAGCAGGGCGTCAGGGACGGAAGCATTCACGAGATGGTGATCCGACACGAGCAGCAGCACGACGAGACGATGCTGCAGACGCTCGCGCTCGCCCGCCTGCCGGACTACGACGCGGCCTGGCGCCGGCCGAGCAC
Source organism: Solirubrobacteraceae bacterium (assembly GCA_050999075.1). GTDB lineage: Bacteria > Actinomycetota > Thermoleophilia > Solirubrobacterales > Solirubrobacteraceae > Palsa-465. The sequence continues at coordinate 13,405 of JBPCPO010000112.1, read as the reverse complement.
CGGCTCGGAGGTCTTCGCCGCGACCGGGCTCGAGCTGATCGAGATTCCCCCCGGACCGTGCACGATCGGCGCTCCGCACACCGGATTTGCCTACGACAACGAGCGTCCGCGCCACCGTACCGATGTCCGCGGCTACCTGATCGGGGCCACGCCGGTCACCAACGCGACCTACCTGACGTTCGTCGAAGGCGGCGGCTACGAGCGGCGCGAGTGGTGGTCGGCCGAGGGCTGGGCGTGGAAGCAGGAGTACGACATCACCCGTCCGCTGGGCTGGACGACGGACCTCGCGGCGGAATGGCGCCTGGGAGCGCTCGAGCCGCTGGACCCTCGACGGGTCCTCGTCCACGTGTCCTGGTTCGAGGCCGACGCCTTCGCCCGCGCCCACGGCGCCCGGCTCCCCACCGAGATCGAATGGGAGAAGGCAGCGACCTGGGACCAGGATCATGGACGCGCCCGTCTCTTCCCGTGGGGGGAAGACTCGCTCCTTCCCGGCGTCCACGCCAACGTCGATCACCACGGGTGCGGGACGGCGCCCGTGGGCGCCTTTCCGGCCGGCGCCTCGCCCTGCGGCGCCCTCGGGATGATCGGTGACGTCTGGGAGTGGACGGCGAGCGAGCTGAGCGGCTATCCCGGCTTTGCCGCCCATCCCTACAAGGAGTACTCCGAGGTGTTCTTCGGTACCGAGCACAAGGTGCTGCGGGGCGGCTCGTGGGCCACTCGCGTGCGGTCGGTCTCACCGACGTTTCGCAACTGGGACCTCCCGCAGCGACGGCAGATCTTCTCCGGCATCCGGATCGCTCGCGACGGGCCCAGATGACGTCCACCGACAGCGCCGGCACCGACACCGGCGACATCCGGATCGACTCGTGGCTCTCGGAGGCCGAGGAGCGCTGCCTGGCCAACGACGTGCTCGACGGCCTCACCAAGCCGTTCAAGGAACTGCCGCCCAAGCACTTCTACGACGCCCGCGGGTCTGAGCTGTTCGAAGCCATCTGCGAGTTGCCCTCCTACTATCCGACGCGGACCGAGAAGCGGATCCTCCAGCAGCGCGCGGCGGAGATCGTGCGGGACATGCGCGCCGGCGAGCTGGTCGAGCTCGGCTCGGGGGCGGCTGACAAGGCGCGAATCCTGCTCGACGCGATGAGGGCCGCGCAGACGCTGCGACGTTACGTTCCCCTCGACGTCTCGGCCAGCGTGGTCCAGGACGCGGCGGTCGCGCTGGTCGAGGAGTACGAGGGGCTTCAGGTCCACGGGGTGATCGGCGACTTCGAGCGCCACCTGGACCGCGTGCCGGACTCGGACGGAGTCCCCCGGATCGTGGCCCTGCTCGGCGGCACGATCGGCAACTTCCCGCCGGGCACCAGAAGGGCCCTGCTGCGCAAGATCGGCGCCCTGCTCGGTCCCGAGGACCGGCTGCTGCTCGGAACCGACCTGGTCAAGGATCCCGCGGTGATCGAGGCCGCCTACGACGATCCCGGGGGAATCACCGCCGAGTTCAACCGCAACGTCCTGCACGTCATCAACCGGGAGCTCGGCGCCGACTTCCCGGTCGAGAACTTCGATCACGTCGCGTTCTTCGACCGCAAGAACGAGTGGCTCGAGATGCGCCTGCGCGCCCGGGTCCCGTGCAGCGTGCTGGTGGCCGATCTCGGGCTGAGGGTCGAGTTCGCCGCCGGCGAGGCGCTCCGGACCGAGGTCAGCGCCAAGTTCACTCGCGAGCGATTGACGGCCGACTTCGAAGCCGCCGGGCTGACGCTCGCGCAGTGGTACACCGACGAGGACGAGCTGTTCGCGCTCTCGCTCGCTGCCAGGTCGTAGGCGCGCGCCGCCGGCCTGGCCCCCCGCCGACCACCTCCAGTGCCTTTTGCGATCCGCGGCGCTCAGCAGTCGAGCGCCTTCTCGTCCGTCGCCTCACCCCACCAGACCTCGCCGCGCGCTACCACCATCGCTCCCGCTTGACCGCGATCTGCATCGTCATACCTCAAGTATGTCGGTACGTCATCCGCTGCAGGATTCAGGCCGCAGACCTCAGGACTGATGGGTCAGGGCTGGGGAAAGACCTGAGGGTGCTTGGGGAGTAGACGATGACCGTCGACAACGGCGGACGCGAGATCGACGAGCTTGCGGTTCTCGCGGCGCGAACACTCGCGCAGCATCTGAAAGGCGCCTTGCTCGTCGATCGAGTGACGTTCCATCAGGATGCCCTTGGCCCGCTCGGTGAGAGCACGACGTCCGAACGCGCCTTCCAGGTCGTGATATTCGGCGAACCGGCGCAGCACGATGTCGATCGAGCTCTGCCAGTCCTCGACGGCATCGCTGATGTGCGCGAACACACCTCGCTTGGACGCCTCCCTGACGAACTCCGGATCGGGCGAGTGCAGCAGCGCGATCACCGGACAGGCGGCCTCACGGACGATCTTGTCGATCAGCTCGAGCGCATGCTCCGAGCTGGCTCCAAGCCCGACGAGCGCGACGTCGGGGCGTTCGCGGGCGGTCACGGCTCCGACATCTTCGACATCGATCTCACGAGCGATGACCTCGTGGCCGAGCGCGACCACGATCGGGGCCACCAGCGCGAGACCGTCTTTGCGCTCGTTGGCGATCAGGACGCGTAGATGTTCGGTCCCGTCCATCCGCGGCACGAGCCAATTCTAAGCCTCGAGCCGATCGTCGGGCCGCTAGTCCCACGGCCAATTCGTGCGCGAATTCAACGAGATGGTCACGACGGCTATCCGGAGCGGAGTAACATGAATTTCGACTTCGCCTCAACCCTCGGCGGGCAATGTTGTTCCGGCTCCAGCGTTCGGCCGGCGTGTGCGTGACCTGAAGCGGTCATCGCGACACCCAACCGTTAGGAGCCGAGTGTATGAATGGTCTTGTCGTAGCGCCGAACCCACTCAGCAGCCCTACTGAGCCGATGCCCGGAAGCGAGCATCTGGTCCCCAGCCGGAACGCAGACGAATCTTTTTCTCCGGCACTGCTGCGCAAGATGGACGCCTACTGGCGGGCCGCGAATTACCTGTCGGTCGGCCAGATCTATCTCTACGACAATCCGCTGCTGAAGGAGCCGCTGGAGCTCGCGCACGTGAAGCCGCTGGTCGTCGGGCATTGGGGCACGACGCCGGGCCAGAACTTCATCTACGTGCATCTGAACCGGGTGATCAAGCAGTACGACCTGGACATGTTCTACATCGCCGGTCCCGGTCACGGCGGTCCAGCGCTGGTGGCCAACACCTACCTGGAGGGCACCTACAGCGAGATCTACCCCGACGTCAGCCAGGACGAGGCCGGATTGAAGCGCCTGTTCAGACAGTTCTCGTTTCCCGGCGGGATCTCCAGTCACGTCGCGCCGGCGACCCCGGGATCGATCCACGAAGGAGGAGAGCTCGGATACTCGCTCAGCCATGCGTTCGGAGCCGCGTTTGACAATCCGGATCTCGTCGTCGCGTGCGTGATCGGCGACGGAGAGGCCGAGACGGGTCCCCTGGCGACCGCATGGCACTCCAACAAGTTCCTCAGCCCGATCAGCGACGGGGTGGTGCTTCCGATCCTGCACCTGAACGGCTACAAGATCAGCAACCCGACTGTGCTTGCCCGCATCGAGCCCGAGGAGCTGGAGCAGTATCTACGCGGCTGCGGATGGACGCCGCACTTCGTCGAGGGTGACGACCCCGAGCAGATGCACAACCTGATGGCCGCCGCGTTGGACGCGGCGGTCGAGGAGATTCAGCGCTTCCAGGACAACGCGCGGGTCCACGGCGACACCGGGCGGCCGCGTTGGCCGATGATCGTGCTGCGCTCACCCAAGGGCTGGACGGGGCCCAAGGTCCTCGACGGCATGCCGATCGAAGGCACGTTTCGCTCCCACCAGGTGCCTCTGCTCGTCGATTCCGAGCATGATCCTCATCATGTCGAGCTGCTCGAGAGCTGGATGCGAAGCTACCGGCCCGAGGAGCTATTCGACGCGGACGGGCGGCTGCTGGACGAGCTGGCCGAGCTGGCGCCAGAGGGCGACCGGCGGATGGGCGCCAATCCCCACACCAACGGCGGCGTCCTGCTGCGTGACCTGCGGATGCCGGACTTCTGCGCCCACGCGGTGGAGGTGCCCTTCCCCGGTGCGGTCACCGCGCAGGACACGCTCGTGCTGGGTGAGTTCCTCCGAGATGTGGTCGCGCTGAACGATCGGCATTTTCGGATCTTCGGTCCCGACGAGACGCTCTCGAACCTCCTCGGCGCGGTGTTCGAGACGACGAATCGTCAGTGGGACGCGCGGGAGGTGGCGAACGACGAGTTCCTGGCGCCGGAGGGACGCGTGCTTGACTCGATGCTCTCAGAGCACCAGTGCGAGGGGTGGCTGGAGGGTTATCTGCTCACCGGACGCCACGGCCTGTTCAACTGCTACGAGGCGTTCGTGCACATCGTCGACTCGATGTTCAACCAGCACGCCAAGTGGTTGAAGGTCACCTCCGAGCTGCCGTGGCGCCGGGACATCGCCTCGCTCAACTACCTTCTCGCCTCCCACGTCTGGCAGCAGGATCACAACGGCTTCACCCACCAGGACCCTGGCTTCCTCGATCACGTCGTCAACAAGAAGGCCGACGTCGCCCGCGTCTACCTTCCGCCGGACGCGAACTGCCTGCTGTCGGTCGTGGATCACTGTCTGCGCAGCCGCAACTACGTCAACGTCGTGGTCGCGGGCAAGCACGCGCTCCCGCAGTGGTTGAGCATGGACGCCGCGGTGGTGCACTGCACGCAGGGAATCGGCATCTGGGAATGGGCGAGCAACGACCGAGGCGCTGAGCCCGACGTCGTGATGGCGTGTTGCGGTGACACTCCCACGCTCGAGGTCCTGGCGGCCACGTCGATACTCCGTGAGCAGCTGCCCGACCTGAAGGTCCGGGTGGTCAACGTCGTCGATCTGATGAAGCTGCAGCCAGACACCGAGCATCCGCACGGGCTGAGCGACGCCGACTATGACTCGATCTTCACCAAGGACAAGCACATCATCTTCGCCTTCCACGGCTACCCGTGGCTGATCCACCGTCTCACCTACCGACGGGCCAACCGAGACCTCCACGTCCGCGGCTACAAGGAGGAGGGCACGATCACGACGACGTTTGACCTGCGGGTGCAAAACGGGATCGACCGGTTCAACCTCGTCCAGGACGTGATCGACCGGCTCCCGCAACTGGGCGCGAAGGGGAGCTACCTCAAGCAGGCCATGCAGAGCAAGCTCGTCGAGCACAAGCGCTACGTCAACGCCCGCGGCCAGGACCTGCCCGAGGTCCGCGACTGGAAGTGGGGTGACGCGAAATGAGCACCCACTCGGTCAATGACAAGTCCGTCAACCACGACGCTGCCATGTCCACGAACCCAGCCGCGGCCGAAGTCGATTCCGAGGCTCGCGTTCCACGCGAGGTCGCCTCTAAAGCGGTGTGACCGGGCTATGAGGGTGCTGGTGGTCAACGCCGGATCCTCCAGCGTGAAGCTGCGGATCGTCGATGGGGTCGACGAGCTGGTGTGCAGCCAGGACCTCGGCGCACCCGACGACCACCTGCCCGATCACCTCGACGACTTCCTGCACGACGCGGGAGCGCCCGACGTGGTCGGCCATCGGGTGGTTCACGGAGGGTCTCGCTTCACCGGCCCCGTTCTGGTCGACGCCGAGGTACGGGAGGCACTGGACGGCCTCAGCGAACTGGCCCCGTTGCACAACCCGCCCGCTCTGGCCGGGATCGACGCGGCACGCCGCCTGCTCGTCGGTATTCCCCAGGTGGCGTGCTTCGACACCGGCTTTCACGCCGGCCTCCCCGCCGTCGCGACCAGCTATGCCGTGCCTCGGGAGTGGGTGTCCCGCTGGGGTATCCGCCGCTACGGATTCCACGGCCTCAGTTGCGCCTGGGCCGCCCAGCGGGCGGCGGCGATGCTCGACCAGTCGGTTGATCGACTGCGACTGGTGATCTGCCACTTGGGCGCGGGCGCCTCGGCCACCGCGCTGACCGGCGGACGCTCGGTCGACACCACGATGGGGTTCACGCCGTTGGAGGGCCTAGTGATGGCGACCCGATGCGGCGACTTAGACCCGGGTGCCTTGCTCTTTGCCCTGGGCCACGGTCTCGCCGTGGGCGACGCCAGCGACGCCCTGGAGCACCGCTCCGGCCTGCTCGGCCTCTGCGGCGGGTCGAGCAGCGACATGCGAGCGCTGCTGAGCGCACGGGCCGAAGGCGATGAGCCCGCCGGTCTGGCGATCGGGGTGTACCTGCATCGCCTGCGGGCCAAGATCGCGGCGATGGCGGCGGCCACCGCGGGAACCGACGCCCTGATCTTCACCGGTGGAATCGGCGAGCGCTCCGGGCCGATCCGGGCCGAGACCTGTGCGGAGCTCGAATGGCTCGGCGTCACCCTCGACGAAAGCGCCAACGACATGGTAGCTGACCGCGATGCCGACATCTCGGCGCCCGGAGCCATCGTCCGCACGCTGGTGGTTCACGCCCGCGAAGACCTCCAGATCGCCCACGAGTGCCGCCAGCTGCTCGGGAATGACCGCGGCCACGAGCGTTCGGCCTGGGCGGTCGGTCGACGTCGCGCTGCGCGACGGCTCCGGCATGCACATCCGTCCGGTCCTCAGGGAGGATAGCGATCGCGGTCATCGGCTCCTGCGCCCAGCCGCCCACCGTCGCCGCAGAGACCCTGCGCCACGTGATTCGCGCCGGCTTCACCGGCCACCTGTATCCCGTCGACGGCCACGCGGGGACAATTCAGGACCACGGAGCCTACGCATCGATTCTCGATCTTCCCGAGCCGGTCGAGCTGGCGGTGATTCGAACCGACGGATGTGGCCGAGGTGGCCCGCGCGTGCGGCTCGGCGGGTGTCGATGCGTTGCTGGTCATCTCCCCGGGCTTCGGGGAGGCCGGTGCCATCGGTGCCCCCCGCCAGCACCAGCTGCTCGAAATTGGCCTTCTCTCCCAGAGCCGAGGCATGGGGATCGCGCTGATCGAAGCCGCCGACCCGTCTCGGCCTGGGGTCTCCACCTTCGCGGCAATCCGCGTCGCTTGGCACGGATCGCCCGGCGGGTGAGCGCCGTCAAGCCGATCATCGCGGTCAAGAGCGGCCGCATCGCAGCGGGGATCGGGACTCGCGTGGGAGCGCTCATCACCGCCTCGGAGGCTACGGTCGACGCTCCGTTTCTCCAGGCCGGCGTGATCCGCACGGACACGATCCACGACCTGCTCGACACGGCGCGGTTGATCTCCGCGCAGCCGTTGCCGCTGGGACGCCGCGCGGCAATCGTGGCCAACGACCCCGGGGCTGGGGTAGGTCTGCGCCGACGCCTGCCACGCGGGTGGGTTGGAGGTCGTCGGGCCGCCGAAGCAAGCCGGTTGCGGGCTCGCGGAATCCCGAGCGCAGCCGGTCACCGGCGCGCCTGATCTGCTCGCCCCCGGGTCAGCCGATGGCTACCGGCGCGAGATCGAGATCCTCGTTGGAGCCGGTGGGGGCGACGCCGATGATGTTGGCGCCCTGCTCGATTGCTACGGGTTGGGGCTGATCAGCCCGAGATCGCCGAGGTGGACGCCCACCCAGTTCTCGCCGGCCCGGAGCAAGCCAAGATCCTCGATGCCCGGACCGCGTGCAACCCGCACGTCCGCACCCGCCGTTGTTGCGCCGCGGCGTTGAGTACAATCAGTGTCAGCGTCGCCTCAACCCTCGGCGGGCAATGTTCTTCCGGCTCCAGCGATCGGCCGGCGTGTGCGTGACCTGAACGGTCATCGCGATCACCAACGCGTCAGGAGCCGAGTCTATGAATCGTCTAACCGCAGCGTCCGATCAGTCAGGCGGTCGTCATGAACGGGGGGACGCGATGATCCTGGTCGGTTACGACGGGTCAGATGACGCGCAGGCGGCGATCGACCATGTCGCTGCGCTGATGAGCGGTGCCGAGGCGACGGTGCTCACCATCTGGGAGCCGTTCCTCGACGTGATGCTCCGCAGCGGCGCGATGGCTATGGGCATGACGGCATCGACCGCTCCCTATGACGACGACGAGAAGATCGACGCGGCCAACCAGCAGACGGCGCTGCGCAGCGCAACCGCAGGTGCGGAGCGCGCGACGGCTGCCGGCTTGCTCGCCCAGCCCCGCATAGCCAGCGGTCACGGTGGAATCTCCGAGGCGATCCTGGCGGTGGCAGCGGATGTGGACGCCGAGGTGGTCGTTCTGGGCACGCGCGGCCTGGGCGGCGTGAAGTCGTTCCTGCTCGGCAGCGTGTCCCACGCCGTCATCCAGCACGCCGACCGAGCGGTGCTGGTAGTTCCGTCCCCTGCCCTGGTCGAGCAGCGCCACCGCGGGACCCACCCCGCCGATAGCGCTGCTGGCGTCCGGGATTCGCGGGAGACGAGCCCACCCAGTGGGCTGATTCCCCAACCCAGCACGATCAAGTGATCAAGCCGCACGAATAGAAACAGAGATACCGGATGGCCGCACTCGCACTCATGATGCGCCCCACCAAAAACGGCTGGGGCGTCTACCTCACCAACGGTCACGAGCTCACCCGATACCGCGGGTTTGGCGCGAGATGGCTCGCGCTGCGCTACCTACAGCGCTACGCGCGGTCAACCTCGGCACCGCGGTGGTTCTCGAGCCTCACTCGCCGCTGAGCAGACCAAGCGGTGGTCATCCGCACATCGTGAGCAGCACGCCCCGCGGGGCGTGCTGCTGATCGGCGGCTAATCCCAGCGTGAGCGAGCTCCTGCACCGCCCGACCGATCGGGTAATCCAGAGTCGCACTGCGAGCCGGAAGGGATCAAGGGCGGCGGACCGTGAGGCGCCGGGGGGGAGCCGGCCCGATCCACGCGGGGCTGCGCCACCCGCGGGAGTGCGCGAGCCAGCGCCGGACCATGCGCTCCGAGGTGTGCGCCCCAAGCTGGTGTTGGCCACGGGCGCGGTCGCCTTCGCCATTGCCGCGGTGGCGCTGACGCTGCCCGAGCTCATCCTCGGCGGCGCCGTCGCCTTTAAGCAGGACACGACGCTGTTCGGCGGGGGCACCAACCAACCGCCAAAGCCTCAAAGCGTTTCGCGACGCCGTTCGAGCACCACGCCTGCGACCGTGGTCCGACGACAGAAGACAACCAAGACTACGCAGTCGAGCACGGTCGCGCGCTCGGCGAGAACCAGGCCGCGCCCCAGGCTCAGGAGCCAGCCGATCCGGCTCCGCGGCCGCTGGTCGCGCGTCGCCAACGACCACGAGCACCAGCGCCACCAGCGCCCCGGCCCAGACCGTGCCGTCCCCAACACCCTGAGATTCGTCCCCGCGGTGCCGGTGTTCTCATCGCTTCACGGCTATCGACACGCTTGGCTGGGCGGCGATGCGCTCGCGGGGCTGGCGCTGCTGGCGATCGCCGTTCCCGCGCAGCTTGCCACGGCGAGGCTGGCGGGCATGCCGCCCTTGACCGGCCTCTACGCGTTCGTCGCCGGCACCGTGATGATCGGGCTGCTGGGCGGCAACCCGCAGATGTCGGTCGGCGCGGACTCGACGATCGCGCCGCTGTTCGCCGTCGGCGTTGCCCATCTGGCCTCGACCGGCTCACCCCGCTACGTCGCCCTCGTGGGACTGCTGGCGGTGGGGGTGGGCGTCCTCGTAGCACTGGTGGGCATCATGCGCCTGGGCTGGATCGCCGAGTTCCTCTCCGCACCGATCATCACGGGTTTCTTCGCCGGCGTGGCGGTGATAATCATCGTCCACCAGCTCAGCGACCTGTTCGGCCTGCCCGCCGGCGGCGGCTCAACGTTGCATCGCGTCAACGCGTTCGTTGGCCATCAGCACCAGACCAACGGCTGGACGCTCGGGATCGGCGTGGGCGTGTTCGCGATCATCGCCGGCGCCCGGCGAGTCGACCGGCGAGCACCCGGAGCGCTCGTCGCGCTGATGGCTCGACCATCCTCGTCGCCGCGCTTGGCTCGCGCACGCACGGCGTCGCGGTGCTCGGTAGCTTCGCCCACGCCCACCCGAGCTTCGGGCTCTCACAGCTGACCTGGTCCTCGCTACGCAGCATCCTGCCGGTCGCCGCCGTGGTCGCGCTGGTGGTGATCAGCCAGACGGCCGCCACCACCCGCGGCGCCGCCGATCAGGGCGGGTACGACGTCGACGTGGCCCGCGACTTCATCGGCGTGGGCGCCGGGAGCGTACTCGCCGGCCTGGCCGGCTCCTTCCCCGTGGATGCCAGCCCTCCCAACACCGCTGCCGTGGCATCGGCGGGCGGGCGGACGCAGCTGGCCGGTCTGGGCGCTGCGGCAGTGGTGGCGGCCGTGCTGATCCCCGCCGCTTCGCTGCTGAAGGACGTGCCTCTGGCCACCCTGGCGGCCGTGTTGATCTTCGTCGCCATCCGCATCTTCCACGTTCGTGACTTCGCTGCGGTGCTCCACTTCGACAAGTGGGAATTCGGTCTCGCCGTGGTGACCGCGCTGACGGTGGCAACGATCGGGGTCGAGCAGGGGATCTGGGTTGCCGTAGGGCTCGCGGTCCTGGACCGCGCCCGCCTGAGCGCCCGTCCGAAGGCGCACCTCATGGGCCGGATCCCCGGCACCACGAGCTGGGAGCCGCTCGAGTCCGGTCAGCAGCGCGACGAGGTACCGGGCGTCCTCGTGATGCTGTTCGCGAGTCCGCTCTACTTCGCCAACGCCGATCATTTCCGAGCCCAGATCGAAACGGCGCTGGGCCACCCGCGGGCCCGCCCGCGAGTGCTGGTGCTGGACGTGGTCGGTATGCACGACGTCGACTTCACCGGCACGCGCACCCTGAGAAGCACACTGGACCGGCTCGACCGGGAGCAGATCGCGTTTGCGCTGGCCAGGGCGGGTGAGCACCTGGTCGAGAACCTGGCTCGGAGCGGTCTACTCGAACGGATCGGCACCGACCACCTGTTCCCGAGCGTCGACGCTGCGGTGAGAGCCCTCAATCCCCAGAACGGCCGTTGACAACCGTTCGAGCGTTGTGCGCACCCTCAGCGCGATGCGCTGATGACGTTGCCGCTCAACCTGCGCCTCCGCTCGACCGCTCGCTCAGCGCAGCCGCTCCACCAGCATCGCCTGACCCATTCCCCCGGCCACGCACATCGACTCGATCCCGTAGGTGCCGTCGAGCGCGCGCAGCCCGTTCAGCAGCGTCGTCATGACCCGCGCGCCGGTCATCCCGAACGGGTGGCCGAGCGCGATCGCGCCGCCGAACGGGTTGAGCTTCTCCTCGGGGATTCCCAGCTCGTCCCGGCACGGAACGATCTGGGCGGCGAAGGCCTCGTTGATCTCGACGATGTCGATGTCCTCGATCTTCATCCCCGTCGCCTTCAGCAGCGCTTGGATCGCCGGGATCGGGCCGAGCCCCATCATCTCGGGACGGATCGCCGCCACGGTCGACGCGAGGATCCGCGCCTTGGGCTTGCAGCCAAGCTGCTCGGCTCGCTCCGCGGACATCACGAGCACCGCGGCGGCGCCGTCGTTGAGCGGGCAGGCGTTGCCGGCGGTGACGGTGCCGTCGGGCTTGAACACGGGCTTCAGCTCCGCGAGTCCCTCGATCGTCGTCCCCGGCCGCGGCCCGTCGTCGCGGTCCAGGACGGCCTCGGGCACGTCGATCTCCTTGCCCTCCCGGTCGGCGCCCTTGTGCGCGGGTACGGTGACGGGAACGATCTCGTCCGCGAAGTGACCCGAGTCACGCGAGCGAACCGCCCGGTGCTGCGAGATCGCCGCCCACTCGTCCTGCTGCTCGCGGGTCACCTGGCAGCGCTCCGCGACGTTCTCGGCCGTCAGCCCCATCGGGATGTACACGTCGTACAACGAGCCCTCGGAGCCGTTGAGCCTCGGATTCTTCGCCTCCTCCATGATTCCCGCGCCGAGGGCGGCGCGGGAAAGGGACTCGACGCCCGCGGCAATGTATTGCTCCCCCTCGCCGGCCTTGATGGCATGGGCGGCCATCCGGATCGTCATCAGCGACGAGGCGCAGAAGCGGTTCACCGTGCACCCCGGAACGTGGTGGTCGAGGCCCGCGAGCAGCGCCGCGTTGCGTCCGACGTTGTAGCCCTGCTCGCCGATTCCCGAGGCGGCGCCCATCAGCACGTCGACGGTCTGCGCGAAGTCGACCCCGGGGTTTCGCTCGATCAGGGCCCGGATCGGGGTGGCGGCGAGCTCGTCGGCCCGGACGGTCTTCAGCGACCCCTTGAACGCACGCCCGATCGGGGTGCGAATGGCGTCGACGATCACGGCTTCTGGCATCGGTGGCGTCCCTTCGAGGGGTTGGAGGACGGATCCTAGGGGAGTCCAGCCCGGCTCAGAGATCGGCCACGCATCAGATCGCGCACTGAAAGGCCGCGGGCAGCGAGCCATCAGCCTGACGCAGGCGCAGGAAGCGCCACCACCAGCCGCTTGGCCTCCCCGAGCGGGAGCTCGCCTGAGGCGATCAGGAAGTCGGGCCTCATGTCGACGTCGGCGCCCACCGGATGCTGTTCGCGACCTACATCGCGGCGGCACAGGAGTTCGCGATTCTCGGCAGCTCAGACCTCGCCGAGCTCGCCTTGGCGATCGGCTCGGTTGAGTCCGCCCATCGGGTGCACGCGCGCCTATACGCGATCGACGCGGGGGTCATCACCGGGGTGCCGAACAACATCGGCTTTCAGCAGGCGAAGTTCGACCGTGTCGGCAAGGCTGTGAGCGCGTTGCGTGCGCTCGGCTTCCTCGACGGCGGCGGGCAATCGGATCACCTATCCCGGTCCCGGCGCGATCGACAACACCGGCATCAACCACCTCAACCCATGACGACGCCGGCAACCAAAGGAGCCAATCCCATGACCGACCTCGAAACCTTCGCAGGCAAGCCGATGACGCGGCGAACCCTGCTCACCAGCACCGGCGCTGGCGCCGCGGCTCTGCTGCTGTCCTCCACCGGGCTCATGCGGCCCGAAGCGGCCCGGACCGCCGGCGAGCTGCACTATGGGGCAGCACCGGAACAGGTCCAGGACGTCCTGGACATCTTCGCCACCAACGAAGCCTTCGGGGTGACCCTCGTCGGCACGATTCCCGACGCCGCCAAGAACGGCTCCTACACCCCCCCGCTTCCCGACAAGGTCCTGAGAAGCCTGCGGGCCGTCCGGGCGGAGGAGCAATTCCACCTCGACGCGCAGAAGCGAACCGGCGCCCGGCTGCGGACTGACACGTTCTTCCTCGTTGATCCGCACGTCCTGGAGGATCCGCACTCCTTGTTCCTCGACCTGGTCGAGTTGGAAGATGCGGCGATCGGCTCGGTCATGGCCTCGTTTCGGACGTTCACCCACGCGCGCCGGCCCGATCTGATCAAGCAGAACTTCCAGTTCGCCGCCGAGGAGGCAGAGCACCGGCTATTGGCCAACCGCAACCTCGGCATCCGC
>JBPCPO010000100.1:0-23379 GCA_050999075.1 Solirubrobacteraceae bacterium | reverse complement strand
CTTCATCGCCTTCTTCCTCTAGGCCGGCCATGAACACCCTCTCCAGCCTGAGCCACGTGCCGATCGCCGCCAGCAGCGGCAGCGGCTCGTTCCTGATCACCCCCGACGTGGGGATCATGATCTGGACCCTGGTCGTGTTCGGGATCTCCCTGTTCATCCTCCGGAAGGCCGCGTTCCCCCGCATCCGCAAGGCCCTCGACGATCGTCAGCAACGCGTCCAGGAGTCGATCGACGCCGCTGAGAACACGCGCCGGCAGGCCGACGAGCTGCTGGAGGAGTATCGCGAGCGCCTGCGGGAGGCTCGCGGGCAGGCCGAGGAGATCGTCCAGCGCGCCCGGCAGACCGCTGAGGCGCACGAACGGGATTCCCGTGAGCAGGCCCGGACCACGCGCGAGGAGCTGATGGAGCAGACGCGGCGCGACATCGAGTCTGAGACCCGGCGGGCGCTGGAGGAGATCCGCCGCGAGGTCGCCGACCTGACCGTGATGGCGACCGAGAAGGTGACGCGCAAGGTCCTCACCGACGAGGACCAGCGCCGGCTGGTCGCGGATGCCCTGAGCGAGCTCGATTTCAGCGCGCTGAGCCCGGGAAGCCAGAACTAGTGCGGCCGCTGATCTGCAGGACGGACCGCTAGTGGAGGAGATCGCGGCGGTCTATGCCCGGTCGCTGTTCGAGGTGGCCAAGGAGCGCGGCGTGCTCGACGAGGTGCGCGAGCAGCTGGGCCAGTTCGCCGATGCCATGGAGGAGAACCGGGAGCTGGCGATGTTCTTCTTCTCGCCCTCCTTCTCCACCGACGAGAAGAAGGACGGTCTGGAGCGCACGGTAACGGACGCCGATCCTGCCTTCATGAACTTCCTCCAGGCGCTTCTGGAGCGTCACCGCATGCCGGTGATCTTCCGCATCCGGACGCGCTACCAGTCCCTCTGGGACCAGGAGAACAAGCTGATTCCGGTCGCCGTGACCAGCGCCGTCGAGCTCGACGACGCGACGGTGGAGAGCATCGGCGATCGCATCCGCGAGCAGACCGGCAACAGGATCGAGCTGACCACCGTGGTCGACCCCGAGATTCTCGGCGGGATCGTCCTGCGGGTTGGTAACTTCATCCTCGATGCTTCGATCAGGAACCGTCTCAACCAACTTCGCCGGCAAGTCGCGCAGGCCTGAAGCGCGATCCCGCCGCGACTGAAGGAGCCCTTCCATGCAGATCAAGCCCGATGAGATCACCTCAATTCTGAAGAGCCGGATCGAAGGCATCGACGCCGCCAGCGCGGACCTGACCGAGGTCGGGACGATCCTGTCGATCGCCGACGGCACCTGCCGGATCCACGGCTTGGAGAACTGCATGTCGTTCGAGATGCTCGAGCTCGACCACGGCGTCACCGCCCTGGCGCTGAATCTCGAGTCCGACAACGTCGGCGCGGTGCTGTTCGGCGAGTGGGAGAAGATCTCCGAGGGCGACAACGTCAGGCGCACCAAGCGACTGCTCGAGATCCCGGTCGGCGAGGAGCTCCTGGGCCGGATCGTCGATCCGCTCGGCAACCCGCTCGACGGTAAGGGGGAGATCAGCACCAGCGAAACCCGCCCCACCGAGCACAAGGCTCCGGGCGTCGTCCAGCGCCAGCCGGTCAAGGAGCCGATGCTGACCGGGCTCAAGGCCATCGACTCGATGATCCCGATCGGGCGCGGCCAGCGGGAGCTGATCATCGGCGATCGGCAGACGGGCAAGACCGCGATCGCCATCGACACGATCATCAACAACACCGACCGCGACCTGATCTGCGTGTACGTGGCCATCGGGCAGCGCAAGGCGGCCGTGGTCCAGCTCGCCCAGACGCTCGAGGAAGCCGGTGCGCTCCAGAATACGATCATCGTGATGGCGGCCGCGGACGAGGCTGCGCCGATCAAGTTCCTGGCGCCGTACGCCGGCTGCGCCATGGGTGAGCACTTCCTCTACAACGGCAAGGCGGCGCTGGTGATCTACGACGATCTGACCAAGCACGCCTACGCGTACCGGCAGATGTCGCTGCTGCTGCGCCGGCCCCCGGGCCGCGAGGCCTACCCCGGGGACGTGTTCTACCTCCACTCGCGGCTGCTCGAACGCGCCGTGAAGCTCAACGACGACATGGGCGGGGGATCACTGACCGCACTTCCGGTGATCGAGACCCAGGCGGGAGACGTGTCGGCCTACATCCCCACCAACGTGATCTCGATCACCGACGGCCAGATCTTCCTCGAGCCGAAGCTGTTCTACTCCGGCGTGCGCCCGGCGATCAACGTCGGGATCTCGGTTTCCCGCGTGGGCGGCAACGCCCAGATCACGCCGATGCGCAAGGTCGCCGGGACGCTGAAGCTCTCGCTCTCCCAGTTCCGTGAGCTCGAGGCCTTCTCGCAGTTTGGGTCCGAGCTCGACGCCGAGACCCAGCAGACGCTCGCGCGCGGAGAGCGGCTGGTCAAGACGCTCAACCAGGCCGAGCGCCAGCCGCTGGCGGTGGAGGACCAGGTCGTCCAGCTCTATGCCGCGACGAACGGGTACGTCGATCGGATCACGGTCGACAAGGTCCCCGACTTCCTCAACCGGCTGACTGAGTCGGTCACCGGCAACGAGCCCGAGCTGCTGAAGAAGATCGCCGGCGGCGACTGGAGCGACGACACCCAATCGCAGGTCGACGCGACGGTGAAGCAGTTCGCCGAGGACTTCGGCTTCGATCTGGACGAGGAGGGTCATCCGCTCGACGACGAGCCGGCGGAGCGGTCCTCGAGCGAGAACGGCAAGCAGAACCGGGGCCAGGACGACAAGGACGGCGCAGGACAGACCGGCGACGACGAGGACGAGGACGAGCAGAAGGAGAAACAGGCCGCGTAGCGCCGCCCGGCCTGAATCCCGATGCCCATCTCGCAGCGCGGTGTTCGCAACCGCATCTCGTCGGTCAAGAACATCCAGAAGATCACGCGGGCCATGGAGATGGTCGCGGCCGCACGGCTGCGTCGAGCCGAGCAGCGGATCGAGGCCCTGCGCCCCTACGCGAGCGCCCTGCGCCGGATGACCCGAGAGGCGGCCAACGCCGCCGGGAATGTGCCCAAGCTCCCGATCCTGGCCGAGCACGACGAGGTCAAGGCGGTGGGCATCCTGCTCATCGCCGGCGATCGCGGTCTCGCGGGCTCGTTCAACTCGAGCATCGTGCGAGCGGGGGTGGCGGCCGGACGCTCGCACTCCGCCTCCGAGCGCTCTCCCGTCTACTTCGCCTCGGGCCGCCGTCCTGCGTCCTCGCTGAAGTTCCGCGGGATGGAGCCGGCCCAGAGCTTCATCGGCTTCTCCGATCGTCCCGCCTACGCCGACGCCCGCGGGATCGCCGAGCGCCTGATGGCGGCCTACGTGGACGGCGACGTCGATCAGGTGGAGGTGTTCTACAACGGCTACATCTCGCCGATCTCGCAGATCGTGCGTCGCGAGACGCTGCTCCCGCTGCAGCGGGCGACGATCTTGGAGGAGGAGGAGGACGACTCGCAGGAGGATGCGGGGGATGGCCCGGAGGGATCAGACGGGGAGGGCTCAGGCGGTAGATCTCAGCACCGGTCGCTGGTCGAGTACGAACCCGACCCCGAGGAGATCCTGGAGCGCCTGGTCCCCGACTACGTCGAGATCTCGATCTACCGCGCGCTGCTGGAGTCCACCGCGTCCGAGCACGGGGCGCGGATGACCGCGATGCGCAACGCGTCCCAGAACGCGGGCGAGATCATCGAGGACCTGACGCTCGAGATGAACCGGGCTCGACAGGCCGAGATCACCCAGGAGATCATGGAAGTAGTCGCCGGGGCCGAAGGGCTCGGCTAGGAGCTCGAGCCCGAGCAAGACCGTAACGAGACTGGAGAAACATGGCAACGACCAAAGAGACCGAGACCGAGACCAAGGACAAGAAGGACAAGGCCGAGAACGGGGCCGAGCCGAAGGGCAAGACCCAGTCCAAGGACGAGAACGGGACTGAGGCCGAGGCCAAGGCCAAAGACGAGAGCGAGACCAGCGAAGAGAGCGCCGACGGCCGCAACCTCGGCCGGATCGAGGAGATCCAAGGGGTCGTGATCGACGCCGTGTTCCCCGACCGGCTCCCGGAGATCAATCACGCCATCACGATCCGTCGGCCGGAGTCCGCGCGCGCCGAGGAGGACGAAGACATAGCGGCGGGGGAGGACGAGCTGCTGGTCTGCGAGGTGCAGCAGCACCTGGGAGACGACCGCGTCCGGGCCGTGGCGATGGACACCACCGACGGACTGGCGCGCGGCGCCGAGGTGGTCGATACCGGTGAGCCGATCACCGTGCCCGTGGGACGCGAGACGCTGGGGCGGATCTTCAACCTGCTCGGTGAGCCGATCGACCTCGGCGATGCCATCTCCGACGACGTCGAGCGCTGGCCGATCCACCGCGAGGCGCCGACGATGGAGGCGCTGGCGCCGACGACGGAGATGTTCGAGACCGGGATCAAGGTCATCGATCTGCTCGCCCCCTACGCCAAGGGCGGCAAGGTCGGGCTGTTCGGCGGCGCCGGGGTGGGAAAGACTGTGATCATCCAGGAGCTGATCCACAACCTCGCCCAGGAGCACGGCGGGCTGTCGGTGTTCTGCGGCGTCGGCGAGCGCTCACGCGAGGGCAACGACCTGTGGCTCGAGATGAAGGAGTCCAACGTCCTCGACAAGACGACGCTGGTCTTCGGGCAGATGAACGAGCCGCCGGGCGCTCGGATGCGCGTTGCGCTGTCGGGCCTGACCATGGCCGAGTACTTCCGCGATCAAGAGGGTCAGGACGTGCTCCTGTTCATCGACAACATCTTCCGGTTCGTCCAGGCCGGCTCCGAGGTGTCGGCGCTGCTCGGACGGATGCCCTCGCAGGTCGGCTACCAGCCCACGCTCGAGTCCGAGATGGGCCAGCTGCAGGAGCGGATCACCTCGACGCGGAAGGGATCGGTCACGAGCGTCCAGGCGATCTACGTTCCCGCCGACGACCTCACCGACCCGGCCCCCGCGTCGGCGTTCGCGCACCTGAACTCGACCACGACGCTGTCGCGGTCGATCTCCGAGAAGGGGATCTACCCTGCCGTCGATCCGCTCGACTCCACCTCGACGATCCTCAAGCCCGAGATCATCGGCGACGAGCACTTCAAGGTCGCCAACGACGTCGAGGAGGTGCTCCAGCGCTAAACCGAGCTGCAGGACATCATCGCCATCCTCGGGATCGACGAGCTCTCCGATGAGGACAGGCAGACCGTGACCCGCGCGCGCAAGCTCGAGCGCTTCCTCTCCCAGCCGTTCTTCGTCGCCGAGCAGTTCACCGGCACCCCCGGCGTCTACGTCCCGGTGGCGGAGTCGATCCGGGGGTTCAAGGAGATTCTCGAGGGTCAGCACGACGACCTGCCCGAGCGGGCGTTCTTCATGAAGGGGACGATCGACGACGTGGTCAAGGACGCGGGCGGCGACTCGGGCAAGAGCTCGGACACGACCTCGGATGAGAGCTCCGAGGGGGATGACGACGAGGAGTAGCGGCGATGGCCCGCACCAAGTTCCAGGCCGAGGTCCTGACTCCCGACGGCGAGGTGTGGGCCGGCGAGGTCGAGATGGTCTCGACGCGCACCTCGCTGGGGCAGATCGGCATCCTCGCCCGGCACTCCCCCGTGCTCGCGACGCTCGACCCGACCGAGCTGCGCCTGCACACCTCGGAGTCTGAGGTCGTCCGCTACGCCCAGGCCGAGGGATACATCCAGGTCATCGCCAATCATGCCCTGCTGCTGGTGGAGGAGGCGCACCGTCCCGAGGATCTCGACGCCGCCGATCTGCGCGAGCGGCTGGATCGGGCCGAAAGAGAGCTGGAGGGGGCGGAGGAGGACAGCGAGAAGCGACGCGTGGCCCAGCGCGACAAGCGGCGGCTGGAGCAGTTCCTGCAGATCGCCGAGGGGTAGCGAGAGTAGTTTCACCACTGATGGTCGACGAGCGCATCCTCACCGAGCGGTTGATCGGTTACGACACATCGCGCCCGGAGGAGCTTCTCGCCGCGGCAGGATTCGTACAGGGATGGCTTGAATCTCGCGACATCGAAGTGCGCAACCACGATCACAACGGGTTGCCGGTCCTCGTGGCCCAGGCCGGAGCGGAGGTTCCCGGCGCTCCGTGCGTGGTCTTCCACGGCCACCTCGACGTCGTGCCGGGTCGGCCCGAGCAGTTCGAGCCCCGCGTCGAGGGAGACCGGCTGATCGGCCGCGGCGCGTACGACATGAAGGGCGGCCTGGCGGCGATGATGTGCGCACTGAAGGACGCCGAAGCCCAGGATCGTGTGCGGGTACGGCTCATCTGCGTGCCCGACGAGGAATCGGAGGAGCTCGACCGGCGATCGACCGACGACGTCGTCAAGCGGGGGCTGGGGGGTGACTTCGCGATCACCGGCGAGCCGACGGATCTGCACATCGGGGTCCAGGCCAAGGGCGTGCTGGTGATGCGGATCGACGTGCGCGGCACAGCGGCGCACAGCTCGACGCCGTGGCTGGGCGACAACGCCGTCCTCAAGGCGATCGACGTGTTCCGGGCGATCCAGTTGCTGCCCTTCACCCGGGAGTCCTCCGAGCTGTTCGACCGGCCCTCGATCAACCTCGGCCGGATCCGGGGCGGCGACGCGCTCAACATGGTCCCCGATCGGTGCACGATGGCGGTCGACGTCCGCTATCTGCCCGGCCAGGACCCCGGGAAGATCCTCGCGCAGGTTCGCGAGATCGACGACATCGACGTCACCCGGACGTTCATCCATCCGCCGGTGATGGTGTCCACGGCCGACCCGTACGTACGGGCGCTGGGTGATGCCCTGGCCGGTTCGGACCCTGAGCTGGACACGATGAGCGTCGGGCGCGACGGCGCTTCGGACGCCGCCTCGTTCATCGAGGCCGGGATTCCGGCGGTTGAGTTCGGGCCGACCGGGGCCGGACACCACGGCCCCGAGGAGTGGGTGTCGCTGGCCTCGCTGACCCGCTACCGCGGCGCGCTGCGAGACTTCCTCCAGGCCGTGCCGGCCCGGCTCGAGCAGAGTCGGCGCTCGGCCCCCGCTCCGCGCGCCCGGCGTTCCGCCGGCGAGGGAGGCACGGGCTGGGGTGAAGCTGAAGGCGATCGAAGCCGGCCTGGGGTGAGCCTGAAGGCGATCGAGGGAGGGCGGGGGTGAGGCTCATGCCCGACTCGCGTCGCGGAGCGCTGGCGCGGTTTGCCATCGCTGCCGCGATCGTGATCGGGTTCACCGCCACCACCACGGCCGTCGCCGGCCTGCTCCAGTTCAAGCAGCTGGCGTCCGAAATCTCGGTTCTGCCATCCATCTTCCACGCGCCGGTGGCCATCCCCAATCCGGGCGAGCCCCAGACGATTCTGGTCATCGGCTCCGATCATCGCGCCGCCGATCCGCCCAACACCTTCAACACCGACACGATGCTGCTCGTGCGTCTGGACGCGAGCTCTTCGACCATCAACGTCCTGTCGGTGCCGCGTGACCTCAAGGTCCAGATTCCCCAGCGGAGGGGGAGCTTCACCGGGAGGCTCAACAGCGCCTATTCGGTCGGAGGCCCACGCCTGCTGGTGAGGGTGCTCAAGCAGCAGGTGTTCCCCGGACTGAAGGTCAACCACATCGTCGACATCAACTTCGCCGGCTTTCAGCAGCTGGTCGACGCGATCGGCTGCGTCTACACCGACGTCGACCACCGTTACTACAACGTGAGCGCCCCCGGCCTCAACAACTACTCGAGCATCGACATCCAGCCCGGCTATCAGAAGCTGTGCGGCGACGACCCCATCAAGGGGGCACTGGCCTTCGTGCGCTTCCGTCACACCGACAGCGACCTGGTCCGCAACGCGCGCCAGCAGGACTTCATCCGCTGGGCCAAGGACCACTACGGGGTGTCCAACCTGCTCGCCAATCGGGACAAGCTGCTGCAGATCTTCGGCGCCCACACCCACACCGACCCGAATCTGCAGACCGTCGACGGGTTGATCAACCTGTTCAACCTCGTGGTGGGCTCGGCCGGGCACACGATCCGGCAGGTGAGGTTCCCCGCGATCCTGCCCCCGCCCTCGTACGCGCCCACCGGCCTCCATGGCGTCGCGACCCAGGACCCGAGCTACGTGACCGCCGATCCTGCCCGGGAGCAGAGCACGTTCGATTCCTTCATCACTCCGACCGTCGCCCCCACTGTCGCCAAGACCGCGCCCTCCGGCGCGGCGCCCCGTCCCTCCGGCGCGCCGGCCCACGCGCCTGCGCCCGGCGCCCCGGGCCTGGTCGCCGACACCCCCGACGGCCGCAGCCAGGTCAGCGCGCTGGGGCCGATCGGGATCCCGGTCTACTTCCCGCACCTGATCGCGGCGGGGTCGAGCTACTGCTCGGGCCTGATCGGCAACTGCCCACTCGAGCTCGCGAGCCCCGGCTCCTACCCGCGGGCGTACATGATCCACGGCGAGAACGGCGTCGCGTACAGCTCCTACCGGATGACGGTGCGCCTGGACCCGCTACTCGGTCAGTACTACGGGGTGCAGGGGACGACCTGGCGTAAACCTCCGATCCTCGACAGCCCGAGCGAGTTCCGAACCGTGGCCGGCAAGCGGCTCGCGCTGTACTTCAACGGGCACAAGCTCAGCCTGGTCGCGTGGCGCACGCCGCAGGCGGTCTACTGGATCTCCAACACGTTGACCGATGACCTCCACCCCAGCCAGATGGTGGGGATCGCCGCGTCGCTGGGTCCCGCCGGTCCGTAGCGCCCGCTAGCCTCTCCGCCTCCGATGGCCTCAGAGCGCGAACCGATCGCCGTGATCGGCACCGGATACGTCGGCCTGGTCACCGCGGCCGGTTTCGCGCAGCTGGGCACGGAGGTCTGGTGCGTGGACGTCGACGCGGAGAAGATCGCGCGCCTGGAGCGGGGCGAGATACCGATCTACGAGCCCGGTCTGGCCGAATGCGTCGCCCGCAATCGCGAGCGGATCCACTTCTCGACCGAGCTCGCGCCCGCGCTGGTACACGCGCGGCTGCTGTTCGTGGCCGTGGGAACGCCGCCCACCTACTCCGGTGATGCCGACCTGTCCGCCGTCGACGCGGTCGTCGGCGCGATGCCGGCCTCCGACCGCCATGCGCTGGTGATGAAGTCGACGGTGCCGGTCGGGACCGGCGCTTCGATCAGGCGGATCTTCGCCGAGCAGGGCAAGGCCGGCTTCGCGTACGTCTCGTGCCCCGAGTTCCTCAAGGAGGGCTCGGCGCTGCAGGACTTCCTCGCTCCCGATCGCGTCGTCGTCGGCGATCACGGCGACTGGGCGGGCGACGCCGTCATCGAGCTCTACCGCGCCCTCGACGCTCCGATCGTGCGCACCGACGTCCCCAGCGCCGAGATGATCAAGCTCGCCGCCAACGCGTTCCTGGCCACCAAGATCTCGTTCATCAACGAGATCGCCAACGTGTGCGAGGAGACCGGAGCCGACGTGCTCGAGGTGGCGCGCGGGATGGGGCTCGACCACCGAATCGGCACACACTTCCTGCGGCCCGGGATTGGATTCGGAGGCTCCTGTTTTCCGAAAGATGTGTCGGCGCTGAAGCAACTGGCGGGCAATTCGGGCTACCACTTCCAGCTTCTGACTGCGGTGATCGAAGTCAACGAACTGCAGAAGCGGCGCGTGATCGGCAAGCTCCAGAAGCACCTCGGGTCACTGGTGGGCAAGACCGTGACGCTGCTCGGGCTCGCGTTCAAGGCCAATACGGACGACATGCGCGAGGCCTCCTCGCTGGTGCTCGCCGCCCGCCTGCGCGCCGACGGGGCCACCGTCCGTGCCTATGACCCCGTGGCTCAGGACGAAGCCCGGAGGCTGTTGATCGGCGTGGAGCTCGCCGACGGCGCCCTCGAGGCCCTGGCCGGGGCGGACGCGTGCATCGTGGTGACCGAGTGGCCCGAGTTCGCCCAGCTCGATTGGTCCGCCGCCGCGCAGCGGATGCCCGGCCGGCTCGTCATCGACGGGCGAAACTTCCTCGACCCCGAGGCCGTGCGAGCCGCCGGCTTCGTCTACGAGGGAGTCGGACGGGGACGGCGAAGAGGCAGGGACAGAAGATGAAGACGAGTTGCAGGCGCTGATTCTCGCCGGGGGCGAAGGCACTCGGCTGCGCCCGCTGACCTGCACCTTTCCCAAGCCCGTGGTCCCGCTCGCGGGCCGTCCGTTCATGCTCTACATGATCGAATGGCTTCGCGGCCACGGCGTGCGGGAGGTGATCCTCTCCTGCGGGTTCATGGCGCGCGGCGTGCGCAGCGTGCTCGGCGACGGCTCGGCGCTGGGCGTTCACCTGAGCTACGTCGAGGAGCCGCGTCCGCTGGGCACCGGCGGCGCGCTGAAGTTCGCCCGCGACCGGCTCGACGAGCGCTTCCTGATGCTCAACGGGGACGTGCTGAGCGACATCGACCTGTCCGCGCAGCTCGCCCAGCACGAGCGGTCCGGAGCGCGGGCCACGCTCGCGCTGGTCGCGGTGAAGGATCCCTCCGCGTACGGACTGGTGACCCTGCGCGCGGATGGCTCGGTGCAGGAGTTCGCCGAGAAGCCGGGACCCCGTCGCGTCGATCCCCCGGCCTCGGAGCGCAGCGCGACCAACCTGATCAACGCCGGGGCCTACATCCTGCAGCGCGAGGTGCTGGACGAGATGGCCCCGGCGGGGTGCAGCAGCTCGATCGAGCGCGAGCTGTTCCCCGCCCTGGTCGGGCGGGGTCTGTACGGCTACGCCTCGAGCGCGTACTGGCTCGACATCGGCACCCCGGCACGCTACCTGCAGGGCACGTTCGACATCCTCCAGGGCAACGTCAGCACCGAGACCGGTCGGCGCCTGCGCGACGCCGGGATGGTGCTGGCCGACGGCGCCAGGATCGACGGACGGCTGCTCCCCCCCGCGCTCGTGGGCTCGGGCTCCGTGCTGGCCCCCGGCGCGCACGCCGGGGGCCTGGTCGTGCTGGGACGGGAGGTCAGGATCGAGCCCGGCGCCCGCGTCGAGCGCTCGGTCCTGCTCGACGGGTGCAGTGTCGGGACGCACAGCACGGTCAGCGGCTCGATCGTCGGTCCGGGCGTCCGCATCGGGGAGCATTGCCAGATCGGGGGGGGAGTGGTGCTCGGCGAGGGGGTGAAGATCGGGTCGGGGAACACGCTGGCCGCCGGCGCGCGTATCTTCCCCGGCGTGGAGCTGCCCGAGGAAGCGATCAAGTTTTGAGCGCCACGCTCGATCTGACCCGCGAGGCCATCGCCTCGGTCGACACGGCGAGTCAGCTCGACGATGTTCTGATGCTCCCCGCGCAGCTTCGTGATGCGATGTGGCGAGTGGAGTCCGCGAGGCTCGAGGCGCACGACGCTCCCGGCGGCCTGATCGTCGCCGGGATGGGCGGGTCGGCGATCGGGGGTGCCCTGGCCCGCGCCGCCCTCGGCGACCGCGCCTCGCGACCGATCGTGGTGCTTCGCGGCTACGGGCTGCCCGCCTGGACGATGCCCGACACGACCGTGCTCTGCGTCAGCTACTCGGGTAACACCGAGGAGACGCTGGCCGCGTTCGAGGCCGCCGGAGCCCTCGGGGCGAGGCGGATTGTCGCTACCACGGGCGGGCGGCTGGCCGAGATCGCGCGCGCCGAAGGGGTGCCCGTGATCCCGCTGCCGGGGGGCTTTCAACCCCGCGCCGCCGTCGCCTACTCGCTCGTGATCGCACTCGAGGTCGCCGGCCTGTGCGGCGCCGGCGAGCGGCTGCACGCCGAAATCGACGTGGCGGCGGCCCATGCCGAGCAGCTGGTGTCGCAGTGGGGTCCCGACGGGGGAGAGGAGTGCCTGGCCAAGGCGCTGGCGCGCGGATTGCACGGCACCGTGCCGCAGATCGTGGGCGCCGGCCTCACCGCGCCCGTCGCCTACCGCTGGAAGACCCAGATCAACGAGAACGCCAAGCTGCCGTGCTTCGCCGGCGAGCTGCCCGAGCTCGACCACAACGAGATCGCGGGCTGGGAAGGGGCCGCAGAGCTCGCCCGCTTCAGCGCCGTGTTCCTGGACGACTCCGACCTGCATCCGCGCATCCGTCAGCGGATCGAGCTCACCCGCGGCCTGATCGCGCGCCATGCCGCAGGCACCCATCGCGTCGAGAGCGTCGGAGAGACCCGGACCGAGCGCCTCGTCTCGCTCGTGCTGCTGGGGGATCTCGTGTCTCTGTACATCGCCGTCCTGCGCGGCGTCGATCCGTCCGCGGTCACGGTGATCGAGGGGCTCAAGGGCGAGCTCGGGCGCGGCTGAGCCGCGCGGAAATCCAGTTCGCGGACTTCGGGCCGTCAAGCCGTCAGTGATCGGTTCTACCCAGCTGGTCATCTTCGACTGCGACGGCGTGCTCGTCGACAGCGAGGAGATCTCGGGCGAAGTGCTGGCGCGGGCGCTGAGCACCGCGGGGCTGCCCACCTCGACCGCGGATGCACGGCGGACCTACCAGGGCATGATGCTCAGCGAGGTCGTGGCCAGCGCCGAGCACCGGCTCGGGGGCCCGCTGCCGACGGGGTTCCTCGAGCGCTACGAGCGTGACCGAGCGGTCGAGTTTCGCCGGCGGCTGGCGCCGGTTGCCGGGGCGGGCGCCACGGTGGCGCGGATCAAGGACGCGGGCGTGATGGTCTGCGTGGCCTCGCAGGGCCAGCGGCACAAGACCGAGCTCACCCTGGGAATCACCGGACTCCGTGGACTGTTTCACTCCGGCAACCTGTTCTCGGCTTACTCTGTGTCTCGCGGCAAGCCGCATCCAGATCTCTTCCTGAAAGCCGCCGAGGTCATGAACGTGCCCCCGGCGCACTGCGTGGTCGTCGAGGACACTCCCTCCGGGGTCCGGGCGGCGGTATCGGCCGGAATGCGCGTGTTCGGCTACGTTGCCGATGGCGACGGAGCGGCGCTGGCGCGTGTGGGGGCCGAGATCATCCGGTCGCTGGAGGATCTGCCCGGTCGGCTCGGTCTCGCGTAGGGCAGGCGGGCACTGGGCGCGAACCGTCGCTCCTTCGGACGCAAACCGGCGCTCCTTCGGACGCAAACCTTGACAGTGTCGTGGTAAGGTTGGTCGTGTGGAAGCCTTGACCATCCAGGAGGCGGCGCAGACGACCGGCTGGTCGCCGCGCATGCTCAGATACGTCGAGCGCACGGGCTTGGTGAGCTCGGCACGCTCGGCTTCGGGGTACCGCCTCTACGGTCCGGCACAGCTGCAGCGGCTGCGCACGCTGAAGGAACTGCTGTCGGAGTTCGACGTCGGACTGTCGGATATGGCGTTCGCCGCGCGCATCGCCTCCAACGCGGAGCTGCGAAGCGCGGTGCAGAACTGGCTGGAGGCAAACCCGCGCCGTCCCGAGCACGTTGGCGCGCAGAACTGGCTGGCCTTCGAGCAGGACAAGCACCAGCGCCTGCTGGCCGTGGCCTGACCAGGCTGCCCGGCCGGGCAAACCGAAGCTGATTTCAACTCACATCAACCGTGGAGACGCTATGAGCACAACCGCCGCCAAGACCGATTTCAAGGTCGCCGATCTCGGCCTGGCCGAGTACGGCCGCAACGAGATCCGCCTGGCCGAGCACGAGATGCCGGGGTTGATGGCGACGCGGCGTGAGTACGCCGAGGCCCAGCCGCTGGCCGGCGCGCAGATCACGGGCTCGCTGCACATGACGATCCAGACCGCGGTCCTGATCGAGACGCTGACGGCGCTGGGCGCCGAGGTACGCTGGGCGAGCTGCAACATCTTCTCGACCCAGGACCACGCGGCGGCGGCGGTCGTGGTCGGGCTCGACGGAACAGCTGAGGATCCGCGCGGAGTGCCGGTGTACGCGTGGAAGGGCGAGACGCTCGAGGAGTACTGGTGGTGCACCGAGCAGGCGCTGACCTGGCCGGGTTCCGCCGGGGGTCCGAACCTGATCCTCGACGACGGCGGGGACGCCACGCTGCTCGTGCACAAGGGCGTGGAGTACGAGGCCGTGGGCGCGGTGCCCGATCCCGCCGGTGCCGACTCGGAGGAGCTCGGGGTCATCCTCGAGGTCCTGACGCGGTCGCTCGCGGAGGATTCCGAGCGCTTCACGAAGATCGCGGCCGCGGTCAAGGGCGTCTCGGAGGAGACGACGACCGGCGTGCACCGTCTGTATCAGTTCGCCGATCAGGGCCAGCTCCTGTTCCCGGCGATCAACGTCAACGACGCGGTCACGAAATCGAAGTTCGACAACAAGTACGGCTGCCGGCACTCGCTGATCGACGGCATCAACCGCGCCACGGACGTGCTGATCGGCGGCAAGGTGGCCGTCGTGTGTGGCTACGGCGATGTCGGCAAGGGCTGCGCCGAGTCGCTGCGCGGTCAGGGCGCGCGCGTCGTGGTCACCGAGATCGATCCGATCTGTGCGCTGCAGGCGGCAATGGACGGCTATCAGGTGGCGACGCTCGAGGATGTCCTTGACCGCGCCGACATCTTCATCACCGCCACCGGCAACTTCAACGTGATCACCGCCGATCAGATGGAACGGATGAAGCATCAGGCGATCGTCGGCAACATCGGTCACTTCGACAACGAGATCGATGTGGCCGGCCTGTCCAAGCTCGAGGGCAGCCACAAGATCAACATCAAGCCGCAGGTCGACGAGTGGGTGTTCGCCGACGGACACACGATCATCCTGCTCTCGGAGGGTCGACTGTTGAATCTCGGCAACGCGACCGGACATCCGAGCTTCGTGATGTCCAACTCGTTCACCAACCAGGTGATGGCCCAGATCGAGCTGTTCGTCAACACCGACAGCTACGAGAAGCGGGTCTACACGCTGTCGAAGCGTCTCGACGAGAAGGTCGCGCGGCTGCACCTGGATGCCCTCGGAGTGCATCTGACCGAGCTCACCGCCGCGCAGGCCGATTACCTGGGGATCCCGGTCGAGGGCCCGTACAAATCCGACCACTATCGCTACTGATGGTGCTGATGATGCTGTTCTGTCGCGCTGATCGGGGCTCACCTTTCCCCGACTGAGCGCGATGGCGCGGGCTTCGCTGCCGCGCAGCGACGTAGCGGATCTCGCTCTGGCCTCCGAGGGCCAGTCACGGATCGCGTGGGCGGAAGGACAGATGCCGGCGCTGCGAGCCGTCCGGGAGCGGTTCGCAGCGCAGCGCCCGCTGGACGGAATCCGGATCGCCGGCTGCCTGCACGTCACGGCGGAGACGGCGAACCTGGTCCGGACCCTGCTCGCGGGCGGCGCCGGCGTGGCGCTGTGCTCCGCCAACCCCCTGTCCACCCAGGACGACGTCGCGGCGGCCCTGGTGCTCAATCACGGCGTCGAGGTGCGAGCGCTGCGCGGCGAGAGCCTCGACACCTACGGCGAGCACGTCCGAGCCCTGCTGACCGGCTCGCCCCAGGTGACCATCGATGACGGAGCCGATCTGCTCATGACCGCGCACGCCGACGACGGAGACGTGCTGAAGGGACTCATCGGCGCCACCGAGGAGACGAGCACCGGTCTCGTGCGCCTGCGGCGGCTGGAGGATCGGGGTCGGCTGCGCTGCCCGGTGCTTGCGCTCAACGAGGCCCGGACCGAACGGGCGCTCAACGACCGTCACGGCACGGGACAGTCCGCGCTCGATGGCATCGTCCGCGCCAGCAACGTGCTGCTGGCCGGCCACACGGTGGTGGTGGTCGGATACGGGTGGGCCGGACAGGGGATCGCCGAGCGGGCTCGGGGCGCGGGCGCCGTGGTGATCGTGTGCGAGGTCGAGCCGCTGCGGGCGCTCGAGGCACGGATGGCGGGCTACGAGGTGATGCCTGCGCTGGCGGCAGCGCCGCGCGGCGACGTGTTCGTGACCGTCACCGGGTCGCGTCGGGTGCTGCGGGGCGAGCATTTCGCCGCCATGAAGGACGGGGCGCTGCTGGCCAACGCCGGGCATTTCGACGTCGAGCTCGACCTCGAGGAGCTGCGCGGCCTGGCCAGTGGCGGGATTCGGGACGTCCGGCCCCTGATCGAGCAGTATGAGCTCGGCGACGGTCGCAAGCTGAACCTGCTGGCCCGCGGGCGGGTGGTCAACCTGGCGGCGGGCGAAGGCCATCCGGCCGCGGTGATGGACGTCTCCTTTGCCCTCCAGGCGCTGTGTGTCGAGGAGCTCGTCCGTCGCCGCGGCGAGCTGCCTCCGGGCGTGCATCAGGTGCCCGGCGCGATCGACCGTGAGGTCGGACGGCTGAAGCTCCTGGCGCTGGGCGTGGAGATCGACCAGCCCACGCCCGAGCAGGAGCATTACCGTGAGTCCTGGGGGTTGAGCGTCCCCGCGGAAGCGGCGGTCGGGTCGGCCTCACCGGGTCAAGGGCAAACCGCCTAGGATTCAGTCGGACACCATGCCACCTGCTCGCACAACCCGAGCCGTTCGCGGCGGCATCGACCTCGGCGGCACCAAGATCGAGGCGGCCGTCGTCGATGCTGCCAACACCGTGCTGGGCGCGGCCCGCAGGCCGACGCCAACCGAAGGTGGTCCAGCGGGAGTCGCCGCCGAGCTCGTCCTGGCGATGACGGATGCCTGTCGTGCCGCGGGTCTGGCACCCTCGTCGTTGCGGGGTATCGGCGTCGGCTCTCCGGGCGTCGTCGACTCCGCCACCGGCGCGGTCAGCAGCGCGCGCAACCTTCCCGACTGGAATGGCAGCTTCGGGCTCGGAGCAGCGCTGTCGAGCGCATTCGCCACGGCGGTGTTCGTGGGCAACGACGTGCAGGTCGCCACCGAGGCGGAGTTCCTGCTCGGAGCGGGAAAGGGATACAAGTCGCTGCTGGGGGTGTTCTGGGGCACCGGGGTGGGCGGAGGATTGATTCTGGCCGGCCAGCCATGGGTGGGTCGCGGCGGTGCGGGAGAGATCGGCCACACCGTCGTCAAGCTCGGTGGCGCCCGCTGCCCGTGCGGACGGCGGGGATGCCTCGAGGCCTATGCGGGTCGCGCCGCGATGGAGCGTCGGGCGCGGCGGCGGGTAGACAAGGGCCGCAAGAGCGATCTGTTCAAGCTGATGAAGCACCACGGCCGCACCCGTATGACCAGCGCGATCTGGGCGCACGCGCTGGAGCACGATGACAAGCTCGCCACGCAGATCATCGACCGCGCGGTGAGTGCGCTCGGCGCCGGGATCGCCTCGGCGGTCAACCTGCTCGATGTCGAGGCGGTGGTGATCGGGGGCGGCCTCGGGGTTCGATTCGGTCAGCCCTTCGCGGAGCGGATCGCCGCCGAGATGCACCCGCACCTGTTCAACGACGCCCGGCCGCCCGAGGTCAAGGTGGCGGCGCTCGGCGATCTCGGCGGCGCGCTCGGGGCGGCACTGCTGGTGGGCCCGGCCTGAGAGGAGGGGTGGGTTCGCGGGAGTGGCCGGGCCCGTAGCGTCCACGATCAGGCAGGGGCGGCCGGGCGGGTAGCTTCCACGATCAAACCGGGGCGGCCGGGCGACTGCGATTGTCCCACAGCTTCCTGGTCAGTCCTGCCGCCTCGATCTCTCGTCCCGCGCTGGCTTCCTGCGCGGCGTCAACGACAAGAAGCACTCCGCCCTGCGCCTCGCTGCCCTCCCGCGCGAGGGCCTGCGCCACCCGCTCGACAGGCTGCAGGTGCACACCGGCGCAGCCGAGGGAGCGGTAGCTGTCGGCGACCACGACCAGTGCTCCGCGGACTCCGACCATGAGCCCGATCAGAGCCACGAAGTGCCCGGTCCGCCAGTCGGCTGGAGGGCCAGCCGATTCGTCGCCGCGCTCCAGGTAGCAGGCCAGCGACGCGGGATTGGCATGCGAGCCCCACAGCAGGCCGACATCGAGGTTGGCCAGCGCGGTCACCGGCCCGGCGTGCGGTGCCTGCAGCAGGCCACGCACGCCATCCGCGTTCCAGCCGCCGCTTGCGGGGAGCGCCGCCAGCGCACCATCGGAGAGGATCTCGATCGCGCCCGCGAGCCTCTCGGCGGTCGTTCCGGCGCAGGCCGGGTGCGCTGCTGGGGGTAGCGCTCGGACGTAGTCGCGGCGAGGCCTTGCGCCCGGTGGGCGGGGGGCGCAGCGCGTGATGGTGGTCCCGGCGGCCAGCGCGACGGCGTCCTGGTCGGCCGGGATTCCCCGGGCGCGGAGTGCGAGCGCGCCCCAGAACGGACCGCAAAGCCCGTCCTTCTGAGGAAGCTCGACGTCGTGGTGCCCCAGCAGCGCGGCGGCCCCCGGAAGCAGCGCCGTCGCGCTCAGTACAGCCATCGGTGCGCGGCGAGGATCTCCTCGAGCGGTCGTTCCGCGGCCCAGGCGGCGTCGGCGCGGCGTACGGCGAGGAACGCTCCGAGCAGCGGCTCGCCGAGCGCCGCGCCCACCCGCTCGCAGGACAGCAGCGCCGTCTGCGCCCGCTCGGCCGTATCGGGCAGGCGCATCACGCCCGCCGTACGACGCTCCTGCTCGCTCCACCCGCCGGGATCCTGCTGGATCGGGGGGGCGAGCGTGAGATCCTCCTCGATCCCGGCTACGCCGGCCGCGATCACTGCCGCGAGCGCGAGGTGAGGGTTCGCCGATGCGTCACAGGGCTTGAGCTCGACGTTCGGATGGGCGGTGCCGAGCAGCGGTGAGCCGGTCACGTAACGCAGCGGGGCCTCGCGATTCTCGATGCCCCAGAACGCGTACGCGCTCGCGAAGTATCCCGGCCGCAGCCGCGACAGCGACGGCACGCTTGGGGCTGAGACAGCGACGATCGCCGGTAGATCGCGCAGCAGGCCGGCGATGTAGGCGCGACCATCCTGGCTCGGCCCGTCGAGCAGATTGGTCTGCCCCCGCCACACCGAGGTGTGCAGATGACTGCCGTTGCCGACGCCCGCCGCGGTGAGCAGCGGAGCGAAGCTGACCCGCAAGCCGTGGGCGTGGGCGGCCGCGCGGATCGTCTGACGAGCCAGCAGCTGGTCGTCGGCCGCACTCACAGGATCGCTCGCCGGCAAGCTCAACTCGACCTGTGCCAGGCCGTATTCGGCGTGAAGCTGACCGATTCGCAGGCCGTTGGCGTTGAGGTCGGCGAGGAGCTGAGCGGCAAATGGCTCCACCTCCAGCAGCGCGTGCGGGCTGTAGGCGGGACCGTGGTGGGCGGGCACCAGCTCGTCGACGTCATGACCGACGAAGAACTCCAGCTCGTACCCGGCGCGGACCTCGAGACCTGCCGACGCGGCCCGCTGCACCTGCGCCTCGAGGCGGCCTCGCTGGTCATAGGGCCATGGCGAGCCGTCGACGGCGCTCTGACGTCCGGGAGCCCAGGCGAAGCCCGGCTGGCCGGCGAGGGCCACGGCGCGCTCGCAGACCGGAATCAGCCGGATGTCACCCGACGGAGTGGAAAGCCCCTCGTGCGCGAATGTGATTCCGTCGTGGGAGTCGAATACCGCGAACAGCGTGGTGATGCCCACGCCGCGCTCGGCGGCGCCGGCGGCCAAGCCTTCGACCGGGATCGTGCGAGAGCGCAGGATGCCGTTGTTGTCGGCCCAGGCGATCGTCAGGCCCAGCACCCCCTGGTTGGCAAGCCGCGCCGCGAGCGCTGCGCCGTCGACGCTCATGTCCGCGGTGGTGGGGCCAGGGAACCGCAACGGCGCTCAGGGACGGGGAGGCGGGCGGGCGGGGTGGGCACCGGGGCCCCAAGGTACGGACACGGGGGGCGTTTCGCAAGCGCGCGGTCGGCTGTATCGGCGCTCTGCACTCAGCTCAGTGATTGCACGAACGCCCGACTCTCGGAAGGGCCGGGCGCTCGTGGTCTCTGGGAAGGTATTGCCTGTGCCTTCCCCTTATCGGCAGCGGCGCCGTTCGCCTTGAGGGCATCACGCATCCGCATGGGACAATCAGGGTGACCCGGCCCGTCGGATCGAAGATGTGCGCTCAGACGACGCCGAAGCTTCTCCGGAAGCTCACTCAGGCTCGTGACAGACCGCCTCGAGGTTGTGGCCGTCGGGGTCGAGCACGAAGGCGCCGTAGTAGTGGGGGTGGTAGATCTCGCGCACCCCGGCGGCGCCGTTGTCGCGGCCGCCCGCCGCCAGCGCGGCGCCGTGAAACGCATCGACGGTCGCGCGGTCGGGCGAGCGCAGGGCGACGTGCACGGGCTCGCGGCCGCCTCCCGCGCGCAACCAGAGCTCGGGCTTGCCCCCCGCTCCGAACCCCACGACGCCGGGAAACTCGAGCACGACCGCCAGACCGAGCGGCGCCAGCGCACGCTCGTAGAAGGCCTTCGAAGCCGTTAGATCGCTCGTGCCGATCACGATGTGATCGATCATCTCGCCTCTGATCCTACCCGGACGGTGATCCGGCAGCCAGCCGGTTCGGGCAGCCAGCCGGTTCGGCGACTCTCGCCGGTCACGGACATGGACACTTTGACGATCGACAAACGCCGCGGCCGGGAATATCCTTCTGAGCTCACCCACATCCATCCTTGCAACCAGGAGGTCGGCGATGCGGATCGATGTCAAGGGCCGCAACCTGCCCGTTACCGAGCCCGTGAGAGACCACGTAGCGAAGCGGTTCCGAAAGGTCTCGCGCCAGGTATCCGAGTTCGCCCAGCTCGAGATCGAGCTGTTCGAGGAGCGCAATCCCGCCATCGCCGACTCGCAGGTGGCCGAGGCGACGCTCCATCTGAAGGGGGTGACGCTGCGCGCTCGCGACGCATCGCCCGAGATCATGCACTCGATCAACCTGTGTGCCGACGAGCTGGCGGTGCAGGTCAAGCGTCATCGCGACAAGCGGCGCAAGCGCCGAGAGGCGCGCACGGTGATCGCGCCTGGCGC
The DNA here is from genome assembly GCA_050999075.1 of Solirubrobacteraceae bacterium. Classification (GTDB taxonomy): domain Bacteria; phylum Actinomycetota; class Thermoleophilia; order Solirubrobacterales; family Solirubrobacteraceae; genus Palsa-465. Next base: position 2,611 of record JBPCPO010000100.1, on the reverse strand, counting down.
GCTGGAGGATCAGGCCGTCTCGCCAGCTTCCTGACGCTGCCCGCATAATGCTTCCCAACCCTCCGCGCCCAAGCCCGAGACGACGATGGCACCGTTGCTAACCTAGCCCCATGTCGTTCCTGGACCGCGCGCTTCGCATGGGCGAGGCGAAGAAGTTCAAGTCCTACGAGCAGCGCGTCGGGCGGATCAACGGCTACGAGGCCGAGCTCGAGCACCACACCGATGATGAGCTCGGAGCGGCTGCCGAGGAGCTGCGGGAGCGAGCCCGGGGTGGGGAGAGCCTCGACGATCTCCTCTACGAATGCTCCGCGCTCGTGCGCGAGGCCGGCCGGCGCTCGATGGGGATGCGGCACTTCGATGTGCAGCTGATCGGGGCGATGGTGCTCCACGACGGCGCGATCGCCGAGATGAAGACCGGCGAGGGCAAGACGCTCACTGCGACGCTGGCGGTGGTCCTCAACTCGCTCGGCGGACGCGGCGTGCATCTGGTGACCGTCAACGATTACCTCGCCCGGCGCGACGCGATGTGGATGAAGCCGATCTACGACCTGCTCGGCGTGACCGTCGGTGTGCTGCAGAACATGCAGCCCTACGAGGAGAAGCGCGCTGCCTATGCGGCCGACGTCACCTACGGGACGAACTCCGAGTTCGGGTTCGACTACCTACGCGACAACATGGCCACCTCGCTGGAGGAGAAGGTCCAGCATGGCGGACGACCCCGGCCCGAGGAGGGCAAGTCGCCCTACCACACGTTCGCGATCGTCGACGAGGTCGACAACATCCTCATCGACGAGGCCCGCACGCCGCTGATCATCTCCGGCGCCCCCGAGCAGGCCGCCGACCTGTACGGCAAGTTCGCTCGCCTGGCGCCGAAGCTACAGCCCGGCAAGACGCCGGAGGGGTTGGACGCGCGGATGAAGAAGGAGTTCGTAGCCGACTTCGACTACGAGTTCGACGAGAAGCACAAGACGGTTGCCATCACCGAGCAGGGGGTGGCCAAGACTGAGCGGTTCATGGGGATCGATCACCTGTACCGGGCCGAGAACGGCCATCTCGTCAACCACCTGATCCAGTCGCTGAAGGCTGAGTCGCTCTATCGGCGCGATGACGACTACGCCGTGATCGACGGCGAGGTCAAGATCATCGACGAGTTCACCGGGCGGATCCTGGAAGGGCGCCGCTGGTCGGAGGGTCTGCACCAGGCGATCGAGGCCAAGGAGGGCGTCCGCGTCCAGGAGGAGAACCAGACGCTGGCCACGATCACCCTGCAGAACTACTTTCGGCTCTACGACAAGCTCGCGGGGATGACCGGCACGGCGCTGACCGAGGCGACCGAGTTCATGAAGATTTACAAGCTGCCGGTCGTGCAGGTGCCGACCAACCGGCCGATGGTCCGCGGCGATCGCAACGATCAGGTCTACAAGACCAAGGAGGGAAAATGGGAGGCCGTCGCCCGGGAGATCGAGATGCGCCACCAGAACGGCCAGCCGGTGTTGGTGGGCACGATATCGGTCGAGGTCTCAGAGCTCCTCTCCCGCAACCTCCACGCGAAGGGGATCAGGCACACGGTCCTGAACGCCAAGCCTGAGCACGCCGAGCGCGAGGGCGAGACCATCGCCGAAGCGGGCCAGCCCGGCGCGGTCACGATCGCGACCAACATGGCCGGCCGCGGGGTCGACATCAAGCTCGGCGGCAACTCCGAGCATCTGGCTCGGCTCGAGCTGGTCAAGCTCGGGCTGCACCCCGACGCTCCCGACTTCGACGAGCACTACGCCAACGTTCTGCCCGAGATCGACTCCCGGGTGGAGAGCCAGCGCGGCCAGGTGCTCGAAGCGGGAGGCTTGTTCATCATCGGGACCGAGCGCCACGAGTCCCGACGGATCGACAACCAGCTGCGCGGTCGCTCGGGACGGCAGGGGGACCCGGGCGAGTCACGTTTCTTCCTCTCCGCGCAGGACGACTTGGTGCGCCTGTTCGCGGGCGAGAGGATCTACAAGATCCTCGATCGCCTCGGCAGCGTCGACGATGAGGGCAACGAAGAGCCGATCGAGGCCGGGATGCTCTCCAAGCAGATCGAGAAGGCGCAGCGGAAAGTCGAGGAGCAGCACTTCCTGCAGCGCAAGCACACGCTCGACTACGACGACGTGCTCAACCAGCAGCGTGACGTGATCTACACCTACCGGGACGAGGTGCTCGAGGGGCGCGACATGAGTGACGCCGCCCATGGCGAGATCGCCGGGCTGATCGAGCGCATGGTGCAGGAGTACACCGCCGGCGACTTCGTCGAGGACTGGGACGTCGAGGGACTCCTTCGCCGCGTGGAGGAGATCTTCACCCCCAGCGCCGCGCTGGTCGAGATCGACCCCCATCGCATCGATCGCGAGGATCTGGTCCTGCGCCTCCAGGTCCCAGTCCTCCAGGTAGTCCCCCGGGGTGTACTCATCGACGACGCGGAGGATGGCCAGCGTCATCTGCTCGCTGGCGGTCTCGCTCATGTCCTGACCCTCCAGGACGTTGTCGCGGTACTCGTAGACGACGCGGCGCTGCTCGTTCATCACGTCGTCGTACTCCAGGACGCGCTTGCGCTGGAGGAAGTTCTGCTCCTCGACCT
>JBPCPO010000072.1:0-87232 GCA_050999075.1 Solirubrobacteraceae bacterium | reverse complement strand
CAACGCTCGGTAGAGCGTGGAGAGTCCAGGCCCTGGTCGGCGGCGCCACTCGGTGCGCATCACCGAGCGCGACCGGGAGCTGCTCACATTTGCCGCCGAGCACCGGCTGGTGCTCGCAGACCACGTGCAGAAGCTGCTTGGCGTCTCCGGCGCCACGGCCTACGCCCGTCTTCGAGCGCTCACGGTGGCCGGAATGCTCAGCCAGCGCACCGTGTTCCACCATCGCCCGGGCTGCTACCAGATCACCCGTACCGGCTTGGGCCTCGTCGGCAGTCAGCTTCCGCGACCCGGGCTGAACCTCAACTGCTACGACCACGATGTCGGTGTCGCCTGGTTGTGGCTGGCCGCGCGTGCCGGCACCTTCGGACCGCTGCGCGAGGTTCTCTCCGAGCGCTGGCTTCGATCTCACGATGCCTCGCCCGACGGACGCGCGCAGCCCTACGCGGTCCGCCTCGGCGGGGTCGGCGCGAACGGCCAACCGCGACTGCACTACCCGGATCTGCTTCTGATCGACTCGGGTGGACGGCGGATCGCGCTCGAGCTGGAGCTGACGCCGAAGGGACGCACGCGTCGGGAGAAGATCCTCGCCGGCTATGGCGCCGACCCCAGCATCGACGTCGTCGTCTACCTCACCGACCAGAATGGCATCGCGCGCTCGGTGCAGGCGTCGGCGGCGAGGCTCGGAATCTCCGATCGCGTCCACGTTCAGCACATCGACCAACCCGCCTCGACTCGGGCGGCCAGTGCCAGCGCCGCGGCGCAGCGGGCACGGCCCACCGAGAAGCGGCCGCGGGCGAAGCCTGAGCGGACGCCCGCGAAGCCTGCGCCAGCCCGCAGGACGCGGACACCGCCTTCGCCCGAACGGGGAGCCGTGCTGTGACCGACGAGCCGGCGCCGCCTTCACGCCGGCCCTACTGGCTCTTGCCCGTGCTGGTGGTGCTGCTGGTCATACCGCACGCCTGGGCGGTGGGCGCCCTGGTCGCCGGGGTGGCCGGGGCCAGCCTGCGTGGCGCCGTCCGCCGGGCACGGACACGCCGCGCCACCGTCGCGGCCGGGCTGGGATCAAGCGACTCGATCGTGCTGGGTGTCAGCACGACGGGCGAACCGGTGGTGCTGAGCGATCGCCAGCTGTCGGCCCACGGCTTGATCTTGGGCGCCAGCGGCGCCGGCAAGTCGACGACGCTGCTGGCGATCCTCACCGATCACGTGCGCCGCGGCCGGCCGGTGGTAGCGATCGACATGAAGGGCTCACCCGCGTTCGCCGCCGAGCTCGCGCGCGCGGCGGCGCAGTCCGGGCGTCCGTTCCGACTCTGGACCCCCGACGGTCCCGGTCACTGGAATCCGCTCCAGCACGGAAACGCGACCGAGCTCAAGGACAAGCTGATCGCGACGGAGCGCTTCACCGAGCCGCACTACCAGCGAGCCGCCGAGCGATACGTGCAAACGGCGCTGCAGGTTCTGCAGGCAGGGCATCCCGAGCGTTCCCCCACGCTGGGCGAGGTGGTCCGGATGATGGACCCGCGGGCGCTATCCGGTGAGCTGCGCCGCGTCCCCCGTCCCCTGGCGCAGCGGGTCCAGGACTACGTCGCGGGTCTCACCTCCGACCAGCTCAGCGCCATCCGGGGTCTCGGCACCCGACTGGCGATCATCAGCGAGTCGCACACCGGCCAGTATCTGTCCCCGAGCGCGGCGGGGCCTCGCGGAGCCGACGATCAGACGGTCGACGTGCGACGTGGCCTCGCGGGGAACGAAGTCATTCTGTTCAGCCTGAACTCGAGCCGCTACGGAAAGCTGGCCGCGCAGCTGGGCACGCTGGTGATCCAGGACCTCGTCTCCGCGGTCGGCAATCGCCTCACGCTGGCGGAGGGTGACCACGCGCTGATCGGCGTGGACGAGTTCTCAGCGCTCGGAGCCGACAACGTGATCTCGCTCCTGGCCCGCGGCCGCGAGGCCGGGATCAGCCTGCTGCTCGCCACTCAGGAGCTCGCGGATCTCGACCGGGCGGCGCGGGGCCTTCGCGACCAGGTGCTCGGCAACACCGCGGTCAAGATCGTGCACCGTCAGGATGTTCCCTCATCCGCGCAGACCGTCGCCCAGATGGCGGGGACCAAGAAGGCCTGGGAGCACACCTATCAGGTCGGCCAGGGTCCATTGCTCGGCCGCTACGACACCGGCCGTGGCACCCGACGGCAGGTCGAGCAGTTCGTCGTGCACCCGAACGAGATCAGGTCGCTCCGAACCGGCGATGCCGTGTTGATCACGAAGCTGCCGAAGGCCAGCGCGCGGACGGTCCATGTCGCTCGCCCCCGAGCACGTGAGGGGCCAGAGCTGGGCTGAACGATCCCGGACGCAGCGTCACTCGCTCCGCGTGTCACCGCCGATGAACCTCAGACAAGGTTCGGACAACGTAAGTTACCTCAGAGGTCTGTAACATCGATTGTATCTTTGTCAATCGGAGAGACGAGCTGGGCCGCCTCGAAGCCTGGTGGGCGCAGCCGGGTGCGCGCCTTGGAGTCATATGGGGCCGCAGGCGGGTCGGAAAGACAGCCCTGGTGGCCGAGTTCGCGACCCGCAGACGCACCGTCTTTCACACCGGCGCCGGTCGCCCCCCTGCCGAGGAACTGCGGCTGCTCTCGGTGGCGACGGCCGCGACGATCGGCGATGAGCGGCTTCGCGACCTGCACGACCGTCCCTTCCAGGACTGGCGCGAGGCATTGGAGACCCTGGCCGAGGCGGCGCGCAACCAGCCGCTGCTGCTGATCCTGGATGAGTTCCCAGATCTCGTCGGTGCGGCGCCGGCGCTACCCGGAGAGCTGCGAGCCCTTTGGGACCGCTTCCGAGCCCGGACGCAATTACGGATCCTGCTGTGTGGCTCAGCCGTACGCACGATGCGCGCCATGCAGCAGGAGCGGGCGCCGCTGTACGGCCGGGTCGACCTCTCGCTCCTGCTGCACCCATTCGACCCGCACGACACCGCGCTCCTGCTGCGCGGAATGGAGCCGCCGGATCGAGCGCTGGTATGGGGCCTGCTCGGAGGCATGCCCTTGTACCTGTCGTGGTGGTCGCCCGACGACTCAGTCCGCGAGAACCTGCTGGCGCTCGTCTGCTCTCCGGGCGCTCAGCTGCTGAACGAAGGCCAGCTCGTGCTGGCCACAGAGGTCGCCGACGGGCAGCTCGACGCCCAGGTCCTGCGCGCGATCGCCATTGGCCGGACCAAGCACGGGGAGATTGCCGACGCGGTGCGCGCCGAGCCCACGCGAGCGCTGGAGCGCCTGATCGAGTTGCGCCTGATCGAGCGACTCGTGCCGGTCACCGAGGATCCACGACGCACTCGACGACGGATCTACCGGATCGCCGACAACTTCCTGGCCTTCTGGCTGGCGCTCGTCGAACCCCACCGGACGGAGATCGAACGGGGGCTAGGGCGAGGAGTCGCGGCGGTGATCGAGCGAAGTCTCGACGATCACATGGGCGCGCGATTCGAGGAGGCGTTTCGCATTCATCTCCGCCGCCTCGCAGCGGCCGGCGTGCTCGGACCCGAGGTGGTGGCCATCGGTCCCTGGTGGCGCGACCAGCCGAGCGTGGAGATCGACGCCGTCGCTCTGTCGGGCCGCGATCGCGTCGCGACCCTCGTCGGCGAGGCCCAGTGGACCCGCGCCGTCGACGGCCGCCAGCTCGCGGCGCGCCTGCGGCGGGGGGCGGAGGCACTGCCCCACGCCGCCGACGAATTGACGATCGCGATCGCTGGCCGCGAAAGCGTTCACGACGCGCACGGACTGCTCCCGGTGACCGCGGCTGACATCTTCGCGTAGGGACGTGTCCAGTACGCCGATCGACCCCGCCTGGTTGAGGCGCTCGACGTAGCGAGCAGAACGACGTGATCAGACCGCTCAGGCGCCGCCCGGAGTGATCCGGTAGGCATCGAACACGGCGTCGATGTTGCGCAACCGCGTGACCGCGTGGTCCAGCGTGCGGGTGTCCCCCACCTCGACCACGAACCGGTTCTTGACCATCGGATGGTTGGTCGTGCACCGAGCTTCGATGATGCTGATCCCGGCTTCGGCGAACGTGCGCGACATGTCCTCGAGCAGACGGTGACGATCCCAGGCGTCGACTTCGAGCTCCACCCGGAACGATGTTTCGGCGTCGCCATCCCACGAGACGGAGGTGAACCGATCGGGGTCCTTCTTGAGGACGGTCACGTTGGGGCAGTCCTCGCGATGGATCGTGATGCCGCGGCCGAGCGATATGTAGCCCACGATCGGGTCCCCGGGCACCGGACGGCAGCACTTGGCGATGCGCAGCATGACCTCGTCGATTCCCTCCACGGCGATTCCGTAGCGAGAGGATGAGGTCGTCGGGTGGGCGCGCCGCCGACTGGTCTTCAGGAGGTCGTCGGTGGCGGTGGGCTCGGATTCCGCCGCCTCGCCCTGCTTGAGGCGCTGCATCACCTTGTTGACGACGACCTTGGGGGAGATCTTGGCCGACCCAAGCGCGATGTAGAAGTCCTCGCCCTTGCGAAATCCGGTCTCGCGGATCACGTCGGCCAGCACCGGCGAGCCAACCAGCTTCTGCGCCGGAAGCCCCTGCTTCTTGAGGTGCTCCTGGAGCAGCTCACGTCCGGAATGCTCGGTGTCCTTGCGCGACTCGGCTTTGAACCAGGCCTTGATCTTGTTGCGCGCGCGGGTGGTCTTGACCAGCGCGAGCCAGTCTCGCGATGGTCCGCGCTCCCGCTTGGAGGTGAGCACTTCGACGATGTCGCCGGAGCGCAGCTGATAGGACAGCGGCACGATCCTGCCGTTCACCTTCGCCCCAACGCAGCGATGGCCGACGTCGGTATGGATCTCGTAGGCGAAATCGAGCGGAGTGGCGCCGGAGGCGAGGGACTTGACCTCCCCCTTGGGAGTGAAGACGAACACCTCGTCCTCGAACAGGTCGACCTTGAGCGTCTCCATGAACTCGCTCGGGTCCGACAGGTCCTGTTGCCAGTCCAGCAGCGACCGCAACCACTTGAGCTTGCCGTTGGAATCCTCGAGCCCCGCCGCGCCAGACCCGCTGCGTCCGCCCTCCTTGTACATCCAGTGGGCGGCAATCCCGAACTCCGCCAGGTCGTGCATCTCGCCTGTGCGGATCTGGATCTCCAGCGGACGTCCCTCAGGACCGATCACCGTGGTGTGCAGCGATTGGTACAGGTTGAACTTCGGCATCGCGATGAAGTCCTTGAAGCGACCGGGAAGCGGCTTCCAGAGCGAATGGATCACCCCCACCGCACCGTAGGTGTCCTTGACCGAGCTCACGATCACCCGCATCGCGGTGAGATCGTAGATCTCGTTGAACTCGCGCCCCTTCTTGGTCATCTTCGAATAGATCGAGTAGAAGTGCTTGGCCCGGCCGGAGATCCGAGCCTCTATGCCCAGCTCTTCGAGCTCTTTGGTCAGGTACTCGCCGGCCTGGTTGACGTAGCGCTCGCGCTCGACGCGCTGCTGGGCGACCAGCCCCTTGATCTCGTTGTACTTGCGCGGATGGAGGGTCTGGAAGGCGAGGTCCTCGAGCTCCCACTTGATCGCGTGAATCCCGAGGCGGTGCGCGATCGGCGCATAGATGTCGAGGGTCTCGCGCGCCTTGTCGATCTGCTTCTGCTTTGGCATCGCGGCGATCGTGCGCATGTTGTGCAGGCGATCGGCCAGCTTGATCAGGATGACCCGAACGTCGGTGGCCATGGCCACCATCATCTTGCGATAGTTCTCCGCCTGCCGCTCGTCGCGAGACTGAAACGTGAGACCCGTGAGCTTCGTGACCCCGTCCACGAGCCCGGCGACCTCCTGTCCGAAGTCCTCTCGGACCCCCTCGAGCGAGGCCGAGGTGTCCTCCACGGTGTCGTGCAGCAGGGCGGCGCACAGAGTCTCGGTGTCCAGCCGCATCCCCGCGCAGATCTTGGCTACGCCGACCGGATGGATGATGAAATCCTCGCCCGTCCTGCGCCGCTGGTCGGCGTGATGGACGCAGGCGTAGACGAACGCGGACTGGACTCGGCCCCGATCGATGGTGATCGCCGCGTGGCTGGCATGCTCCTCGACGATTGCGAACAGATCGCCCAGCAGGCGCCGTTCGGTCGCGGTCAACTCGGCGCTTGACGCCGCGGGTGAACCAGGGCCGTCGGGATGCTCCGCGTGCTCCAGCGGCGGGTCGGGAGTGGGAATGAGCGTCGTTGAGCCGGCTGCCCCCGTGAGCGCCATGTTGGCGCCGGCCCCGTCCCCCTCACCCCCGGCGCGCGAGGCATCCTGCTCTCGGCGCGCGGCCTTGCTCAGGCGAGTGGCGCGGGAGTCGCCCTGCTGACTCAGCCGTTTGGCCGGAGATTTGCGCTGCTCAGGAATCGTCGTCCATCCTCGTATCGCTGGGTGTAGATCCGGTAGGCGGCTGAACGTTCGAGGGTCGTGGGTGCCGTACCCCCGATCGCCAGCGCCGGCAGATCCCGGTCGAGGCTGACGAGCTCGAGCTCCGTGAGGACTTTGATCAGCCGGCCCGCCAAAGATGCCGAGCGGCCATGCGGTCCGTCTCCTCGAAGCAACAGCTCGAGCTCCTCACCGACAACCCTCCCGGTTCGCCGAAGGCTCCGGTAGAGAGTGGCGAGCGAAGTGCGAAGACCGTACTCCAGCTCGTGCATCTGCTGGGCAAAGCGTAGCTCAGCCGAGCCCCAGGCCAGCTGGGTGAAGCCGGGGCCCTGGTTGAGGAGCTCCGACAGCTCGGTGCCGGCCGGCGGATCGAGCGCCACCAGCTGGTCAAATCCATCCGTCAGCGACCGATCGCGCTCGAGCGAACGGTAGGCGACGAGCGTGAAGCCGCCGGTGCGAGAGCGCAGTCCCTCGAGCCGTCGGGAAACATCGGCACAGATCGCCAGCACCTCCCCGGCCGCCATCGCATCGGCGAGCACCGCCAGCGGACTCTGGCCGCGCCGATCGAGGATCGTGCGCCTGGCGGGTGCACCGGCCCGCAGGCCGGTGCACCCGGCATCGGGCTCAGGCCCGAGCGCCCTCGCGTCAGGTCCGGAGCCCGAGCGGTTGGCCGGCGCACCGAGCTCGGTCAGGACCGCGTTCAGGTAGTCCCCGGGCTCCTCGAGGAACCCGATCGGAGCAGGCGCGCACGACTGCCCGTGGCGCAACACCAATCGTGGCTCCACCGTCCCGTTCCACACGTTGCGCTCGAGCCGGAAGCTGGCGTCAACCGGCTCGCCCGGAGCGCCGACGATCCGTCCATCGCATCCGAACGCGACCGCCCGCGCACGCGCCCCGCCGGAGCTGACCGAGAATCGCGCGTGGCGGCCATCGCCCATCGGCCGCACGTCGTGCAGGCGTGCGCCGGGAACCAGCAGGCGGGCAGCGGGATTGCCCATTCCGCACGGTTCGAGCAAGGCGAGCTCCTCGGCCAGCGAAAGGCCGAGCTCGGAGCCTGAGACGATGGCGTCGACTCGCTCGACTGGACCGCGCAGCTGCGCGGTCAGGGTCTGCGCCGCGAAGCGTTCGAGCGCGTCTCGGAGGGCGAGCACGCGATCACGCCTGACAGTCAGCCCCGCAGCGGCCCGGTGACCGCCGTAGCGCTCCATGTGACTCCCGGCGGCGTGGAGCGCACCCAGCAGGTCGAAGCCCGGAATGCTGCGACCCGACCCGGTACCCAATCCTCCGTCCAAGGCGATCAGGACCGTGGGCCGATGGTGCTTCTCGACGATGCGAGAGGCGACGATCCCGATCACGCCGGGGTGCCAGTTCTCACCCACCAGCACATACGCGTCGCGCTCCCCGAGCTGCGCGACCTGCGCCTCAGCCTCCCAGGCGATCCGTTGCTCGAGCGCTCGACGCTCGAGGTTCACGGCGTCGAGCTCGGCGGCGATCTCGACCGCACGCTGCCGATCATCGGTGAGCAGCAGCTCAAGGCCCGCGTCGGCCCGTCGCAGCCGTCCGGCGGCGTTGATTCGCGGCGCCAATCGGAAGCCGAGCGCGCTGGCATCGAGCGCGCTCGGATCGACCCGTGCGACCGCCATCAACGCCTGAAGGCCGGGCTTCGAGGTGTTGGCCAGGGCGACCAGGCCTTCCCGGACCAGACGTCGGTTCTCGCCCTGCAACGGCACGAGATCTGCGACCGTGGCGAGGGCAACGAGCTCGACGTCCTCGGTGACCGTGCTCGCCCCGAGGGCCAGCGCCAGCTTGAACGCGACCGCGGTGCCGCACAACCCGGGAAAGCGATAGCCGCAAACCCCCGGATGGACGATCGGGCAGTTCGGCAGCGCGCCGTCGGCCCGGGGTGAATGGTGGTCGCTCAGCACGACATCGACTCCGGCCGCGCGCGCCGCGGCGAGCTCCTCCACGGCGGTGATCCCGCAGTCGACGGTGATCAGCAGCCGCGTTCCCCGAGCGGCTAGTCGTTGCACGGTGGACAGGGAGATCCCGTAGCCGTCCTCCAGCCGAGCGGGTAGGAACCAGCCGACGTTGGCCCCCAGCGCGCGCAGCGCGCGGACCATCACCGCCGTGGCACACACTCCGTCGACGTCATAGTCGCCATGGACGGTGATCCGGCTGCCCGCCGCGATGTGGCGCCGGATCAGTCCCAGCGCGGCATCGATTCCGGCGAAGGCGCTCGGTTCGTGCACTTGCGCCGCCTCCAGGAACCCCCGTGCCGCGGACGGTTGGTGGAACCCCCTGCGCACGAGTATCTGCGCGAGGACGTGGCTCACCCCGAGCTCACGCTCGAGCACGAGTGCAGCGGCGAGATCGTAACCGGGAATCTCGAGCCGGGGGGATGGAGGCGCGGCGCGGAGCTCCGGTGGATCCCCTGGCTCTGCGCTTCCCGGCAGCACGCGCAGCGAGGCCGTGGGCACAATCGCAGCCGGCGACGGGGCGCCGGCCAGTGCGGGGTTACGCATACCGCCAGGGTAGGTAACGCCCCGGCGGACAGACCGGGGCGCGGCGGAAACACGCTTGAACCAGGCCCCAGGTCGGGTCCCCGTACCCGCGGTCTCTAGCTCATCTCGATCCCGGCCGCCTCGCCGGCTCGCACGCGGCGAAGACCTTCGAGGTACACGATGGCCATGCCGATCAGCGCGCCCGGAATCGCCTCCAGCGCGGTGCTCAGATGCGTCGCACTACGTCCGGGGATGACGAACCCGTTGACTATCAGCCCGAACAGCGCGGCGCCGAGGATGGCGCCGATGAAGGCACCCACAATCCCGCCCCAGTATCGATCGGGCAGCCAGATCGTGAAGTGCCAAAGCGCCAAGCCCATCATCACCCATGCGAGCATGCCCATGGCTACCGGTGCCTTCCGTGCCGGCGACTGCGGGGCTTGGCCTTGGGCGAGGGCTTGGGCTTGTGCACCGGCACGACTCCCTCGTTCTCGGCGACGTCGGGGGCTGAGGTGTGCTCGGCTACGCCCGCCCCACCGTCGCCCGGGCGAGCCTCGGCTACGCCCGCCCCACCGTCGTCTGGACGAGCCTCGGCGGTCCCGTCAACTTCACGCGGCCCACCGTTACCGGTCCCCCCGTTTGTCCCCGCCGCCGGCGGGGGCTGATCGGCACCGGGGCCGCGCGCCAGACGCTTGGTGATCGAACGCGTCGAGGGTCGGGGCGGAGCCAGATCCGCCTCGATCTCCAGGTCGCGCTTCATCTGCTCGAACTCGGCCGCCGACACGGTCTCGGCCTCGGGGGTGGTCAAGCGTCCGGTCCGCCGCGCCCGAGTGGGCGTCGGATCGACGTCGGTGGCACTCGCTGCGTAGGCCGGGACGAATCCGGTCTCGGCGACGATCCGGCGCCGGCGCCCGCGGTAGAGCGTCTCGCGCTCCTTCCAGTGGGTCAGCACCGGGGAGGCGATGAAGATCGAGGAGTAGGCACCCGACGCCACGCCGATCAGCAGCGCGAAGGCGAAGTCTCCGAGCACGCCCCCACCGCCGAACAGCAGCAGCGCGACGACCGGCATCAGCGTGCACGACGTGGTGGCGATCGATCGCGTCAGCACCTCGGACATCGAGCGGTTGACGATCTGCGAGAAGGCGGCCCGCGGCATCCGCGGGATGTTCTCCCGCACGCGGTCGAACACGATGATGGTGTCGTAGAGCGAGTAGCCCAAGATGGTCAGCAGCGCGGCCACCGTATCCGTCGTCACCGCCCGGCCGGTGAGCGAGTACACCCCGGCGGTGATCAGCAGGTCGTGCATCAGCGCGATCAGCACCGGGATCGCGAACTTCCACTCGAACCGCAGCGCGACGTAGGCGGAGATCACCAGCAGGGAGGCGATGATCGCGATCACGGCGCTGTTGGCGACCGTGGTCCCGAAGGTCGGGCCGACCGACGTGGTGTTGATGTCGTTGCCGTTGGCGCGGATCCCGAAGCGGGTCTGTAACGCGCTGCGCACGCTCGCCACGCCCGTCGGCTGGAGCTGCTTGGAGGAGATCTGGAAGCCGTCCGGACCGAGCGTCTTGTCTCCCGAGACCCCCTGCACGGTCACGTTGCTCGCGCCCGCCGCGGTGACGAGCGACTTGACCTGCTGCACGCTGGCGGGATGCTCGAGGCCGACGGCGATCCGGGTCCCCGAGGTGAAGTCGATCCCCAGGTTCAGTCCCCTGCCGCCGATGGCCAGCGCCCCGATCAGCAGGATCGCTCCCGACATGGAGAAGAAGTACTTCGAGGCCCCCATGAAGTCGAAGCGCCACGCCCGCTTCTTGCCGCCGGCCCCGAGCGCCGAGGGGCGCGAGATCACGCGTGAGCTGCCCATCGTCATCAGGATCGCCTGCGTCGCGAGCACGGCGGTGAACAGCGACACGAACGTCCCGATCCCGAGCGTGAACGCGAACCCCTTCACGTCGGCGGTGGCGAGCACGAACAGGATGAACGCGGTCATGATCGTGACCACGTTCGCGTCGATGATCGCGGTCAGGCCCTTGCGATACCCCGTGATGATCCCCTGACGGATCGAGCGTCCGGCCCGGATCTCCTCCTTGACCCGCTCGAAGATGACGATGTTGGCGTCGGCGGCGACGCCGATGGTGAGGATCAGACCGGCGATCCCGGCCAGCGTGAGGGTGATCGGGATCAGCTTGATCAGCGCGTAGAAGTAGATCGCGTACACGAGCAGTCCCGCGGTGGCGATCACCCCGAGCACGCGGTAGTAGACGAGCAGGAAGACAACGACCACCAGCAACCCCGCCAGCCCCGCGAGCAGCCCCTGGTGCAGCGCCTGCTTGCCGAGCGTGGCCGAGACCTGGGACTCCGAGATCAGCGTCAGGTTGATCGGCAGCGCCCCGAGGCGCAGCTGCGTGGCGAGATCCTGGGCGGACTGGATGGTGAAGCCGCCGGTGATGTCGGCGCCGCTGTCCCCGGGTATCCCATCCGGATCGGTGGTGAAGTTGATGAAGGGGACGGTGACGAGCTTGTTGTCCAGGGCCACGGCGAAGTGCTGGTAGAGCTTCTGGCCCAAGCCGCTGACCCGATCGCCTCGATGGGCGATCGCGGCGGTGACGTTCTGAAACTCGGTCTTGCCCTTCGCGGTGAAGGAGAAGGTGACGTCGGGATTGCCGGTCTGGTCGGTGCTCTGCTGGGGATTGGTGATGTCGGTGCCCAGCAGCGAGACGTGATCCTTGAGCACGTAGAACTGAGCCAGAGGATCGTTGAACGCCGTCTTGTGACTGGCGCTCGCGTCGGCGGCCTGGAGCACCACGGTTCCCTCGGGAACGATCAGCGTCGTGCCGCCCGACGGGCTCACCCCCGGGGGCACGCCGGTGACCAGATCCTGCATGTTCTGGTCGGGGCCCGAGAGCAGGCAGTGGACGCCGGGCGTGGCCGGCTTGCCCTGGTCTTTGGCCGCCGTCGCACAGGCCGCGCTGCCGGGTGCCCCGAACAGGTAGTACTGGGGTCCGTTGCGCGCGTTGTCCGAGCTCACCTGCGATGGCTGCTTGGAGGCCAGCGTGACCGCATTGAACAGCGAGGTGCTACCGCCGCCCGGGTTCCCCGGCGAGCCGGCGCCGAGGCCCCGGCTGATCTGTATCGCCAGCGGATCCTGAGTCTGAAGCTGGTCGGCGACGATCTTGCCGTTGGGCGTCAGCGCGGTCGCCTCCCAGTCGTAGAATTCCAGGCGCGCGGTCGTCCCGACCTGCTGCTCCGCGCGTCGGACGTCGGTGACGTCGGGCAGCCCGACCGTGATCTGCTTGCCCCCCGAGGTCTGAATCTGAGGCTCCGAGACGCCGAGCTGGTCGACGCGCTCGCGCATGATGTCGACCGCGCGCTGAAGCGCGGCCTGAGTAACCACCGGCGTCTGCCGGGTGGGCTGACCCTGATAGACGAGCTCCACCCCACCCTTCAGGTCGAGCCCGAGGATGGTCTTCAGCTGCGTCATCGCGACCAGCGACGCCGCCACCAACCCGACGACCAGGAGCAGCACGAAGCCGTAGCGCTTGCGGTCGCTCATCGGAGCCTAGTGGTGGTTGGCCGGGGTGAGCACCACCAGCACTCCCCCCTCCTCGTCGTCGTAGGCGGGGAAGATGTCGGCCACCGCGCTGGCGGTCAGATCGTGCTCGGCGGTGAGCTGCACCGGCTTGCGCTGCACCCGGACCTCCCATTCCAGCGCCGTGCCGACGTGATCGGTCCCGTCCTCGAAGCGAAGGCCCAGGGCTTCGCCGACGGTCCGGCCGATGGCCTGCTCGGTCTTCAGACCGGTCAACTCGAACGAGCCTCTCCCGCAATCGACGATCCGTCCGTCGGCGTCGCAGGCGAAGAAGGCGGCGTTCGGCGCCGGGTAGTAGTCGTCGAGCAGCTCGAACAGATAGGCAAAGCCACACTTCTCGCACCCTCGCGCTTCCCGCCGGAACCCGGCGTTGCGGTCGGTGCCCATCGAACGGTGGCCGCAATGGGGGCAGATGAAATAGTGCTCGTGGGGCATCGCGCGAGAGGATAGCTACCAGTCCCTGGCGCACCCCTGCGGTCCATCGCCGCCGCAACCCCCCGGGCCCGTTCAAGGGCCTCCGACCGTGTTTGACAATACGCTGCGGTAATGACAAGATGTTGTCTATCTCACCTATCGCCTACGTCACCATCTACGACACGCTCGCCGACTGGGAGCCGGGGCATCTACTCGCTGAGCTGCGGACGGGCCGCTTCACCGGTACGCCGTTCGAGGTCTCGAGCGTCGCCGAGTCGCTCGATCCGGTCACGACCATGGGCGGCCTGCGCTTGGAGCCTGACCTGCTGCTCGCCGATGCCGACCCGAGCGTCGCCGACGTGCTGATCCTTCCCGGCGCCGGATTCTGGGACGTCGGCGGGGGGGCGATATTCGCCGAGCTCGCGCGACGCTTTCTGGCCGCTGGAACACCGGTCGCGGCGATCTGCGGCGCCACGTTCGGCCTGGCGCGAGCGGGTCTCCTCGACGACCGGCGACACACCAGCGGCGCTCGGGAGTACCTCGCGACCAGCGGCTACGCGGGTGGCCCGCGGTATGAGGACGCGCGCGTCGTGGTCGACGACGATCGGCTGCTGATCACCGCCGGTCCTGACAGCCCCGTGCAGTTCGCCGCCGCGACGCTCTGGGCCCTGAGCCTGGTGTCCGAGTCGACGCTCGAGGCGTATGAAGGCGTCTTTCATCACGGCGATGCGTCGTGCTTTCCCGCGCTCATGCGTGCCAAAGCCGTACAGGCGGCGTGAGCGTCGCTCGCCCGACCTCGGGCGCAGCGATACCGCCGCGCGAACGATGGCCGCAGCCCGATGGCGCCACGCCCGCCGGCACGGCCCTGACCGAGGTGATCCTGACCACCTTACGTCTCCACGGCCGCCTGATGGACGCCGCCAAGAACATGGCCGCAGCCGGCGAGCTGACCGCTGCCTGGTGGCAGGTGATCGGCGGCGTGCTGGACCAACCCCGGACCGTCGCCGAGATCGCGCGGCGGATGGGCATGACGCGGCAGGGCGTCCAGCGCGTCGCCGACCTGCTCGTTGAGCGCGGCCTGGCCGAGTACCGCGCCAATCCCGCCCACCGTCGCGCGAAGCTGCTGGCCTGCACCGAGGCCGGCTACTGGGCTCTCCGACGCATCTCCCTCGTGCAACACCCCTGGGCCGATCGAGTGGGCCAGGCCGTGGGCACCCACGAGCTGCTCGCCGCGCTCGCCGTCATGCAGCGACTTGTCGAGGTCCTCGAGGTCGACCGCCCGTAGGCCACGACGACGGCGTTCCCACCGGTTATTGAGGCCTCTGTGCCATCCGCGGTCTTCCTGGGGAAGCGCTAGAGGAGCGCCAGGGGCCCTGGAGGCTCGAGGCTCAGGTGCTCGAACGCGCGCTTGGTGGCGGCGCGCCCACGGGGGGTGCGCTCGAGCAGGCCACGCTGGAGCAGGTAGGGCTCGTACACGTCCTCGATCGTGTCCTGCTCCTCCCCGACCGCCACCGCGAGCGTCGAGAGACCCACCGGACCGCCGGCGAACTTCTCGCAGATGGCCCGCAGGATCTGGCGATCGAGGTGGTCCAGGCCCTCCTCGTCGACCTGCAGCAGATCGAGCGCCGCCGCCGCGATCGGCGCGGTGACGACACCCCCGTGGCGCACCTGGGCGTAGTCGCGGACCCGCTTCAGGAGCCGGTTGGCGACGCGGGGGGTGCCCCGGCTGCGCCGCGCGATCGCCCGGGCGCCGTCGTCCTCGATCGCCACCTCGAGCAGCCTCGAGGAGCGCCGCACGATCCGAGCCAGGTCGTCGGCGCCGTAGTGCTCCAACCGATGCTGGATTCCGAACCGATCGCGCAGCGGGGTGCTCAGCAGTCCCGCCCGCGTGGTGGCGCCGATCAACGTGAACGGAGGCAGCTCGAGCGTCACGATCCGCGCCCCGGCCCCCTGACCGACGGTGATCGGCAGGCAGCGGTCCTCCATCGCGGGATAGAAGGTTTCCTCCAGCGCCCTGGGCAACCGATGGATCTCGTCGACGAAGAACACCGCCCGAGGCTCGAGCGCGGTCAGGAACGACGCGATGTCACCCTTGCGCTCGAGCGCCGGACCCGCGGTCTGCACGAAGGCGACGCCGAGCTCGGCGGCGACGATCTGCGCCAGCGAAGTCTTCCCGAGCCCGGGGGGTCCGGCGAGGAGCACGTGGTCCAGCGCCTCGCCCCGGCTGACCGCGGCCTGGATCGAGACCGCGAGCTGGTCCTTGAGGATCTCCTGTCCGACGAAGTCCTCAAGGCGCCGGGGGCGAAGTGAGCGGTCGAGCTCCTCGTCGGGCAGCGCCTCCGGGGCTTGGACACGGGGCTCACGCTGCGCCCGGGCACTGTCCTGACGCGCGCCGCTCATCGGCGCGCGATCCGCAGGGCGTCGGCGATCAGCTCGCTGGCCTCATCGCCCGACGCGCTCGACAGCAGCTCGTCGGCTTCGATCGGGCTGTAGCCCAGGCTCAGCAGCCCCTCCCGAGCCAGGGCGCGCGGCTCGTCGGGGATGGTCGAGGCCGCCTGGTCGGGCAGGGTGGCCTCGACCTTCTCCCGCAGCTCGACGACGATCCGCTCCGCTGTCCGTCGCCCCACCCCGGGCGCGGCCTGCAGGCGAGCGGTGTCGCCCGCCGCCACCGCGGCCAGCACCTGTCGCGAGGAGCCCCCGGAGAGCACCGCCAGGGCCACCTTGGGCCCGACCGACTGCACGGCGAGCAGCATCAGGAACAGGTCCCGCTCGTCTTCGGTCGCGAACCCGTAGAGCTGGAGCGCGTCATCGCGAACGACCAGGTGACTGTGGAGCTGCACCTCGCGTCCCACCGCCGGCACCTGCTTCAGCGTCTCGGCCGAGATCGCGAGCCGGTACCCGACCCCGCCGCAGTCGATCACCACGTGATCGTTGCGACGAACGGCCACCGAGCCCGAGACGAGCGCGATCACGCCCGCGCTCCGGCACCGGGGACGGCCGCGACGGCGCGGGCCAGCGGCGCCCGGTTGAGGTCGCAGATCGCCACCGCCAGCGCGTCGGCGGCGTGATCGGCCTGAGGCGCTCCGGACAGGTCCAGCAGTCGCGCCACCATCCGCCCGACCTGGTCCTTGGCCGCTCCCCCGTGGCCGCAGACGGCGCTCTTGACCTGCTGCGGGGTGTACGAGCGCGAGGGCACCCCCCGCTGGCCGGCGGCGAGCAGCACGACGCCGCGAGCCTGACCGACCGCGAACGCGGTACGCACGTTGGCCCCGAAATAGAGCTCCTCGATCGCCACCGCGTCCGGACGGTGAGCGTCGAGCAGCTCTCCGACCCGCCGGTGGATGTCGGCCAGGCGGCGCTCGACCGGTACGCCGGCCCGCGTCTGGATCACCCCCATCGCCACCGCTCCCAACCGCGATCCGCTGCCCCGCACCACGCCGTAGCCGGTGCTCGCGGTTCCGGGGTCGATACCGAGCACGATCATCTCGCCAGACATTCTCCGTCGATCCCCGGACGCCTCCAGGCCGGCACCCCAACTGCCGATATCCGAAGTGGATGCTCGGGAAGGGACATCAAGCCGACCTGCTGCGCGAAGTGACGCAGCTGCGAGCGCGCGTGGCCGAGCTCGAGGCCCACTGCGCGGCGGGTGTCCGGACCGACAGCGTCACCGGACTGCTCGGCGCCCGGGCGTTTCGCGACCGCCTGTCAGAGGAGGTGGAGCGTGCCGCGCGCTACCAGCGAACCCTGTGCGTCGGGGTCATCTCGATCGACGACTTCCAGGCGTTGGAGCTCCGGCACGGCTTCCGGGCCGGCGACGAGCTGCTCGGGACCGTCGCGCAGCGACTCCGAGCCGCGACCCGGTCGCACGACCTCGTCGGGCGCACCGGGCAGGCCGAGTTCGGCCTCCTGCTTCCCGACACCGACGCGCCGGCGGCGTTACCGGTGCTAGAGCGTCTGCTGGTGGAGCTGGAGGTCATCGGCCAGGGGGCGATCAGAGCGGCGGGCGCGTCGATGGGCGTCGCCGCTCTGCGGCGCGGCGTGAGTGCCGAGGGTCTGCTGGCCGGCGCCAGGCTGGCCTGCGACCAGGCCCAGCTCAGCGGCGGCGGCCGCGCCGTGCTGGCGACCGAGCCCGAGGCGCAATCGGGGCCCGGCAAGCCGTCTGGGCGCTCTCAGGCCGACGCGATCGAGGCCCTGGCGATGGCGCTGCTGGAGCGAGACCGCTATACCGGCGAGCACTCCGAGGCCGTGATCGAGATGTCGGGCGCGGTCGCGCGCAACCTCGGGTGCAGCGCGCCCGAGGTGGAGCGGGTCAAATCTGCGGCGCTGCTGCATGACATCGGCAAGGTCGCGATCCCCGACGGGATCCTGCACAAGCCCGGACCGCTGAGCGACCAGGAGTGGATCCTGATGAAGGAGCACCCGGTGATCGGGGAGCGGATCCTGCGAGTGCTGCCCGGCCTTGGCACGGTCGCGCGGATCGTCCGCCACGAGCACGAGCGGTGGGACGGCGGCGGCTACCCCGACGGCCTGTGCGGCGAGCAGATCCCCCTCGGCAGCCGGATCATCATCGCCGCCGACACCTACCACGCGATCACCTCCGACCGGCCCTACCGGCCCGCGCGCTCTCACAGCGAGGCGGTCGGAGAGCTGACCGTGTGCGCCGGAGCGCAGTTCGATCCCAACGTGAGCGCCGCGCTGATCGGACATCTCTACGGTCGCCGCCAGGCGGGCCTGATCGCCGGCTAGATGCGCCGACGCCAGGCCGCACGATGCCCCCGCGCCGACCTCGGCGCGTCGGCCGCTGCTCCATCTGTTCTACTACCGGACCGTGAAGCGCCATCGCCATACCATGCGCCGGCTGCCCGCGGTGGCGCTGGTGGCGATCGGATGCCTGGGGTTGCCCGCGAGCCCCTCACCGGCGGATCCGGCGCCCGTCCAGGATCCGGCGCGCACCGCGCCCGTGGTGCTCGCCGGTCCGAGCGCGGACATCGTCGGCCTCTCCGGGCTGTCGGTCGCCCGCGATGGAACCGGTGGCCTCGCGTTCCTCGAGACAGTCGGCGGCGTGGGGCACGTGTTCGTCTCGCGCTTGCAGGGTGGGTCCTTCGGCGCTCCACAGCAGGTCGACGCCTCGCTGGCCGCTCCGTCGACCCAGCCGGTGATCGCGGCCGGGGACGGCGGTCGGCTGCTGATCGCGTTCATCAACGGCGGCCGGCTGTTCACCGTCGACCTCGGCGGGGGCTCCTCCCCCCCGTCCGCGCCCGGGAATCCCCCATCCGCGCCCGTCGAGCTGTTCGACGGGGCGAGTAACCCCGCGCTGGCGCTGAGCGATTTCGGCAAGGGGTATCTGGCCTTCACCGCCGTGGGCGCGGGTGGTCACGACGTGCGCAGCGCGTACTTTCACGCCGGCCGATGGACGGTGGAGTCCGCGCCGTTGGACGCCGTGCCAGGCGACGATGCGGGCACGGGCACGGGTCGTCCCGCGGTCGCCGCCGCCGGCGACGGCGTGGGGATCGTCGTGTGGGGGGAAGGCGGTCACATCTACTCCCGCCGGGTGTCGGGATCCTCGCCGAGCGTCGCCTACGAGCAGGCCGACGTCCCGTCGCTGTCGGGCGCGACCGAGGTCTCGGCGGGTCAACCCGAGGTGGCCGTCGGCGGCGACTCCTCCTACGTCGATGTCGCCTTCGCCGAGGTGCTCTCCAGCGGCTCGGCCCCACAGTCGCGGGTGCTCCTCAATCGGCTGCGCGGCTCGCGCTACGACGGCGTCACCCAGCCCGATGGACTCTCGACCCCGGGAGCCTTCGGCTCCGACGAGCCGCAGGTCGCCCTGACGGAGTACGGCCGCGGCCTGGTGACCTCAGCCCGCCAGAACTCCCACGAACTGTTCGCGACGCTCCTGGGCGCCAACGGTGCCAGCGGAGCGCTGCAGCGGGTGGACAGCCTCGGGAACCAGGGAGCGCCGTACGCCGTTCCGGCGATCGCCGGGCTGTACTCCTACCTGGTGGCATGGCAGCAGTCTCCGGGGTCCAGCGGGACCCCGGAGATCCGCGCTCGCTACTTCGGCCGATCGAGCTTCGGGGCGGAGTCGGTGCTCTCCTCACCGAGCCTTGGGCCGACCGACGCCGCGCGGGGGCTGTTCGCGGGGGGCGACATCGAGGGCGACGCGGCGATCGCCTGGGTCCAGGGCACCGGGGGCTCGACGCAGATCGTGGCCAGCACGCTGTACCGCTCGCCGGGCGGCTTTGCCCCCGAACCATCGTTCCAGTACGCGCGCACCGCCCACCCGGTGCTGGCTTGGACACCGGCCCACGAGCCCTTCGGCCCGGTCGGCTACGCCGTTTCGGTGGACGGAACGGTGATCGGTGGGACCACCGCCACCTCGCTCGCGGTCCCCGCTGCCCTGTCCGACGGGCCCCATCCCTGGCAGGTCACGGCCGTCAACCGTGCTGGCCTCACGAGAACGGATCGTGTTGCCACCGTCTGGGTGGACACGGTGGCACCGGCGGCCAGCTTCACGCTGACGGGCTCCGCGCGAGCCGGCTCCCGCCTCCAGGTCCACATCCGTGACACCGACGCGCCGGCGCCCGAGATCCCGGCCCACGCGTCGGGCATCGCCGCCGTGCGGGTCAACTGGGGCGATGGCTCGAGCTATCGCCTTCCCGACGGAAGGTTCCACGTCTACCGGCGTGCGGGGCGCTACCGAGTCACCGTCACCGTCGCCGATCGGGCGGGCAACGTGACGGCGGTCAGACACGAGCTCCTGATCGCCCCCGCGCGCCACCGGCGAGGGCACGGCAAGGGGCGAGGGCACGGCAAGGGGCGAGGGCACCGCGGCGGGTGACCCGAGTTAGGGCTCGCCGGGCCCTTGGGCACTGAACTGCGGTTCAGCGCCCCACGCAGGCCGTCGAATGACCGGGTCGAGTGACTCGGATCACCCGCCAGACACCGGTCTGCGCGAGCGGCTCCATCCCCGTCAGGCGTGGACTCACCGGCGCCGCGCCGCCGTCGATGGAGTCGTGTGGACCCAGGAAGTCGACCCCCGGCTTGCGCAGGGAGGTACCCACTCGCGCCAGGGTGACGTGGAGCTTCCACGCCAGCGCCGTCTGCACGGCGTGATTGACGGCCGTGAAGCTCGACCGGCACGGGAAGACCTCTTTGTGTCCCCCGACGGCGCGCACGGCCGCGGAGAGCTGGTCGAGCACCCTGACCGCCCGGTCAGCCAGCGGCTTCTGCGCGCGAGCCGTGTCTATCCGTGACGCGCTGAGCGGGATCGAGACGGCGACCAGCGCCACTGCGACCCCGAGCGTGGCCATCCGCGCCGCCGGTGCGTGTCCGGCCGCCCTCCGGCTCTCGCGCGCAACGCGCGCGCCCGCCAGCGCGGCCACCCGGGCCACTCCCACTCCAGCGAGCACGCACAGCACCGCCGAGGCCGGCAGGAAGAACCGCTCGAGCCCGGGATAGCCGTCAATCACCATCCCGACCACCACCGCAATCCACGCCAGCGCGCCGGCGGTGAGCGCCAGCGTGATCCGGTCGCGCTCACGCCCGCAGGTCAGGACCACGGCGAGGGCCGCCAAGATCAGGACCGGCAGCACCTGGAGGTCGGCGCTGCGCCGCAGCGCCTCGAGCACGGGGTGGCGGCCGAGGTGCCCGTTGTACGCCCTGGCGTGAGTGGCGGCCAGGAACGGCTGACCGGATGCGATCCACGGGGGGACGAACCATCCGATCGGGATCGCGGCGATGCCGGCGAGGATCAGCAGCCGCAACCGCGGCTGCCTGATCCACAGCCACACGGCGTAGATCCCCAGGAACGGCCACGCTACCGGCTGGATCAGGCTTGCCCCGACGCCGAGCACGAAAGCCGACCCGTGGCGACCGGCGAGCAGCCGATCGATCGCCCACAGCGACGCCGCGACAAGCATCGGCTCCGACGCGCCGCGGAACATGTAGTAGGCGAAGTCCTGGGTCAGGATCACTCCCAGCACCGCGACCAGGCCGGCGATCGGCCCGATGGTCCGCGCCGAGCCGCTGATCGCCCCGGCTTGGCTCGCATCCGCCCCGTCACCCACCTTCGCGGCCGGACGGTCCCCGACCGCCGAGCTCGCCAGCCGGCTCGCCAGGCGCCACGCCGCGCACAGCCCCAGCAGGCCGGCCGCCCGCGCGGCCATCACCCACAACGTCGGCGCCGAGCCGCCGAACAGCCCGAACACGGTCGTGAACAGGACCGGCAACGGCTTCCAGGACGGTCCGCCCCCGGTCGCGAAGCTCAGATGCGGGTCGACGAGCTCGCGGCCCCACACGATCCAGGCCCACGGGTCATAGCTGGGGACCGTGGGCAGCAGGGCGGCTGAGAGGACGCCCAGGAGGACGCAGAGGCCGATCAGCATCAGGATCGGCGTCGGCCGGGCTCGCGGGCTCCGGTGACCGCGAGCGGGCATGGGTCGGCGAGTCTAGCGGCGGTCGGTTGGCCCCAGCGACGGCGGACCTTGGCCGCAGGGCCTACGATCTCCAGGCGCGCGAGGGATCCGCGCTGCTCCTATGAAGCCCTTCGCCATTCACCGCCGGCTCGCCATCGCGACCATCACCATCGCCGCCGCCCTCGCGTTCGGGTCGACCGGGCTGGCCCGCCCCCAGGCGATCGGATACGCCGCCCAGGCTCCCATCCGGGGCGCCCTGTACCGCGATGGCCAGACCGACCGTTACCTGCTCGGAGGCACCTGGCTCTACCGCGCCGACCGGGGCGACACCGGCGTCGCGAACGGGTGGTGGCGCCCGCGCGCCGGGACGGGTGGCTACTCGCCGGTGAGCATTCCCAACGCCTACAACGCCCATAATCTGTCGAGCGCCAGCATGCGCGGCTCCGTCGGCTGGTACCGAGAGGACTTCACGCTCCCGGGCGGCGCCTTCCCGCCCTACGTTTCAGCACGCGATCGGCACTGGATCGTGCGCTTCGAGTCGGTCAACTACCGCGCCACCGTGTGGCTCAACGGACGCGAGACCGGCACGCACGCCGGAGCCTACGTGCCCTTCGAGCTCGATCTGAACGGGATCAGGCCCGGCGTCAACCACCTGATCGTGCGGGTCGACGATCGCCGCTCGGCCTCGGATCTGCCCCCGGGCCCCGGCGGCGGCTGGTGGAACTACGGCGGCATCCTGCGCGAGGTCTACCTCCGTCCGGCCGGCCGCGCGGACCTCGCTCAGGTCCAGGTGCGCCCGGTGCTCGGCTGTCCCCGGTGCGCGGCGAGGATCGACGCGCAGGCGATCGTACGCAACGTCACCGCCACCCCGCAGAGGGTTCGCCTGCGCGGCACCTACGGGTCGGCACCGCTGGACTTCGGCGCGGCCACTATCGCCCCCCACACGACCTGGACCGCTCGCGCCCAGGTACGGGTTGCGAGCCCCCACCTCTGGTCCCCGGGCGATCCCTTCCTCTACCGCGCGGACCTGACCCTGTCCGACGCCGCCGGGCGCCCGGTCGCGGGCTACGTCACCGACAGCGGGATCCGCAGCATCACGGTGACGCCCGGTGGCCGGCTCGAGCTGAACGGACGGCTGCTCCATCTGCGGGGGGTGAACCTGCACGAGCAGAGCCTGGGGGTCGGAGCGGCGCTCGACCCCGCGCAGCTGAAGCGCCTGTTCGGCTGGGTCCGCGCGGTGGGGGCGGGCATCATCCGGGCCCACTATCCCCTCAACCCGGAGATCGAGGAGATGGCGGACCGCGACGGGATCCTGCTCTGGTCGGAGATCCCCGTCTACCAGGTGCAGAGCCGATACCTCAGCCAGCCGGCGTGGATCGGCCACGCCCACGCGACGCTGGCGCAGAACATCCTCACCAACCAGAACCACCCCTCGGTGCTGCTGTGGAGCATCGGCAACGAGCTGCCCAACACCGTCACCTCGGCGGAGAGCCACTACATCTCCGGAGCCGTAGCGCTCGCGCACCGGCTCGACCCCACGCGCCCGGTCGGATTGGCGATCAACGCCTACCCCGGGGTCCCCTGTCAACCGGCCTACGCGCCGCTGGACGTGATCGGCCTCAACGAGTACTTCGGTTTCTTCGACTCCGGCGGTGGCACCACCGACGACCGGGGCGCGCTGTCGCCGTTCCTCGACAGCTTTCGGAGGTGCTACTCGCGCAAGGCGCTGTTCGTCACCGAGTTCGGCTTCGAGGCCAACCGACACGGACCGGTCGAGGAAAGGGGAACCTACGCGTTTCAGTCCAATGCCATCGCCTTTCATCTCCGGGTGTTCGCGGCCAAGCCGTGGCTGTCGGGCGCGATCTACTTCGCGCTGCAGAGCTTCGCCGCCCGGCCGGGCTATGGGGGCGGGGATCCGCGACCCGATCCGCCGTTCGTGCAGAAGGGAGTCGTCGACCTGCTCGGAAAGCGCAAGCCGGCGTTTGGCCTCATGGCCTCGATCTACCGGGGCACGGTCCAGATCGCGCTGCGACCCCTACGCCGGTGATCGGCTCGACGGCCTCGAGAAGCGGCACCGCAGCAGCGTCCCGATAACCCGGAAGCCGTCGCGCCCGGTGAGCTTCTTGCCCTCCTCATTGGAGCGCGCGCGGTAGTGCACCGGGACCTCGAAGATGCGCTCCCCGCACTGGACCAGCCGCGCCGTGATCTCGGGCTCGATGGAGAAGCCGGCGCAGCGCAGCTCGAGGCTGCGGAAGAGCTCGGTCCGGAGCATCTTGTGGCAGGTCATGATGTCGTGCAGGTAGACGTTGAACAGGACGTTGCAGGCCAGGGTGACGCCCTTGTTGCCGAGCACGAACAGGAACGAATGGCTGGTGTAGCCGTCGAAGGCGCGCACCCCGAAGCAGGCATTCGCGCGGCCGTCGAGCAGCGCCGGCATCAGCAGACCGAGATCCGAGGGGTCGTACTCGAGATCCGCGTCGAAGATCGCCGCAAATTCACCCCGCGCGTGGCTCAGCGCGGTCTGGATCGCCGCGCCCTTGCCCTGGTTGTGGGTGTGCTCGACCAGCCGGACGCGCTCGTCCCAGCTGCGGGCGCGCAGGATGTCGCCGGTCCCGTCGGTCGAGCCGTCGTTCACCACGATCAGCTCGAAGTCGGTCGGAAGCTCGGTCGCCAGCACCTCCTCGATGGCGCGCTCGACGCGCTCGAGCTCGTTGTAGACCGGCATCAGGATCGAAAGCATGTGAGCGTGGGTCGGGTCCGCCCGGAAGGGCTCGGGGGTGCCGGTTCGATGCTTACGCCACGGCCAGCAGGTCGATCACGAACACGAGCGCCGCGTTGGATGGGATCGCCGGCGGTCGCCCCGCCTTGCCGTAGGCGAGGCTGGCCGGGATGATCAGCTCGCGCCGGCCGCCGACGCGCATCCCGACGAGGCCCTTGTCCCACCCCGGGATCACCGCGCCCTGACCGAGCGGGAACGGTCCGAACGGCTTGCCCGTCTTCCACGACGAGTCGAACTCCTTGCCCCCGCTGTACAGCACGCCGACATAGTTGACCGTGAGGTTGGAGCCTGACTTGGCGGCCGTGCCGGTGCCCTTGATCAGATCTTTTGAGACCAACTGCGTGGGCGCAGGACCCTTCGGCACCGTGACCACCGGCTTCTTGGCCAGCGCGGGCGGAACCTTGGGGGCCGGCGGGGTGGCGGCGGGCGTCGTTGTCGTCGGCGCGGTGGACGGTGGCGCGGCGGCGCTCGTGGGCTCGGTCGCGCCGGCTGACGGTGCGAGCTGCACCCCCGGCGCCTTGGTCGAGCTTCCGCAGCCGGCGAGGCCGATGGCGAGCACGGCGAGGGCCGACAGGGCCGATCGGGTGAGGGTGGAGGGCATCATCGAAGGCCGGGAGCGTAGCGGGCGCGGCGGAGACACGGCGGACCGGCCCCGGCGAGACGGTCCGAAGCGGGTCGCACGGGTCGCCGGTTCAGGAGGCGATCCGCTCAAGGACCGCCGCGTCGACATCGAAGTTCGCGTGCACCGAACTGACATCGTCGGACTCCTCGAGCGCGTCGATCAGCTTCATCAGCTTGGCGGCGTCGGCCTCCTCGAGCGTCACCCGCGACTTCGGCACCTCGGTGACATCGGCGCTGTCTATTTTGACCCCCGACCGCTCGAGGGCGTCGCGCACGCGCCGGAGGTCGCCGGGCTCGGTGATCACCTCGCACACATCGTCGTCGCGTGAGATGTCCAGCGCCCCGGCGTCGATCGCCCCGATCAGATCGTCTTCGTCGTACCGGCTCGCGTCGACGACGACCACCCCCCGCTTGTCGAACAGGTAGGAGACCGAGCCCGGCTCGCCAAGGTTGCCGCCGTGCTTGGAAAGCAGGTGGCGAACGTCGGCCCCGGTGCGGTTGCGGTTGTCGGTCAGCGCATCGATCAGCAGCGCCACTCCGCCCGGGCCGTACCCTTCGTAGACGACCGTCTCGATCTGGTCCGCGTCGGCCCCCGCGCCCGTGCCCTTGGCGATCGCGCGCTCGATGTTGTCCTTGGGCATCGACGCGTCCCTGGCCTTCTGGACCGCGAGCCCGAGGGACGGATTGCCGTCAGGATCCCCGCCGCCCTCGCGCGCCGCGACCGTGATCGCCCGGGCGAGCTTGGTGAAGTGCTGGCCGCGCCGGGCGTCGACCACGGCCTTCTTGTGCTTGATCGAATGCCATTTCGAATGTCCGGACATCAACTGGAGTCTAGATCGCCGGTGGGACGCCGTTGCCGCGGGGGTCACAGCACACACGTCGTTCGATCCTGAGGGGGTTGTGCTCACGCCCCCGCCGGCCGGGGGTCACAGCACAACCGGCTTCATTCGGCGGACGCGTGTGCTCTAACCCCCGCACTATGCGTCACGACCCGCGACGAACCCCGGCGCGCTCCGCTTCTCAGCGCGGGGCACCTCCCGCCCCCGCCGCCCTCGGCGCGAGCGCCCCGACCGCCTCACCGAATCGCTTCCGGGTGCTCGCGGTACCAGTTGACGGTTCGCTGTAGGCCCTGCTCGAGGGTGACGCTCGGCTGCCAGCCCGTGAGCTCGCGCAGCTTGGTCGCGTCGACCCACTGCCGATCGATCTCGCCGTGGGGCACGCCCTCGCCTCGCACCTCGGGCTCGACGCCACTCCCGGCCAGACGGCAGATCAACGCCACCACGTCGCGCACGCGGTGCGGCGATCCGCCGCCGGCGTTGAACGCGTCGCCCCGCCCCTCGCCGCGGCCGAGCGCGCGCCAGATCTCGAGGTAGGCGCGGACAGCGTCCTCGACGTAGAGGAAGTCGCGCTCGGGCGAGCCGTCGGAGCGTACGACCGGGGCTCGACCGGCCAGCGCGGCGCACACCGCCTCGGGGACCAGGCGCGAGCGATTGGTGTCCCCCCCGCCGTACAGGTTCGCGAATCGCGTCACCGCCACCGGCAGCCCGAAGGTGTGCCAGTAGGAGCGGGCGAGCAGATCCGCTGCGGCCTTCGACACGTCGTAGGGGTAGATCGGCGCCAGCGGCTGGCGCTCGTGATAGGGGAGCTGCTCCTGGCGCCCGTAGGCTTTGTCCGAGGAGGCGACCAGCACCCGCTCCACCCCGTGCGTGCGACACGCCTCGAGCACCAGCCAGGTCCCGCGGATATTGGTCTCGAACGTCGACAGCGGCGCGTGGTTGGCGGTTCCGACCAGGGTCTGCGCGGCGAGGTGAAACACGCTGTCGACCTCGTACTCGTTGAGCGTCCGGGCGAGGAGGCCATCGGTGCAGATGTCGCCGTGGACGACGTCGACACGGTCCGCGAGGCCGAGCAGCGAGAGGCCCGACAGCGCCGGCTCGTCGCGTCGGATCGCCACCACCCGCGCGTGCGCCGCCAGCAGCGCCTTGACCAGCCAGGACCCCAGCAGCCCGTGGGCGCCGGTCACGAGGACCGAGCGCCCGCTCATCAGCTCCGGAGGTCCGCCCATCAGCTCCAGAGCTTCCACGGCGCCGCTCCCTGTCCCCACAGATCGTTGAGCGCGACCGCATCCTTGTAGGTGTCCATGCAGTCCCAGAAGCCCTCGTGACGGAAGGCGCGCAGGCGGCCCTGTGCCGCGAGCCGCTGCAGCGGCTCGCGCTCGAGCACGCTGTCGGGTGCCAGCTCGTCGAGCATCGCCGGCTCGAAGCAGAAGAAGCCGCCGTTGACCCAGTGCTGGCTGCGTGGCTTCTCGTCGAACCCTCGCACGACGCCGTCTTCGCCCAGCTGCGCGACGCCGAACTGGAGCACCGGGCGCACGACGGTCATCGTCGCGCTGGCACCGTGCGCGGCGTGGTAATGCAGCAGCGCCCGCAGGTCGATGTCGGCCACGCCGTCGGCGTAGGTTGCACAGAACCGGCCGCCGTCGCGCAACGCGCCCGCCGCCAGGTGAATTCGCCCACCCGTGGGCGTGTCCGCACCGGTCGCCAGGCAGCGCACCTCGGTCCCCTGCGGCCAGCTCTCCCCGGCCACGAACGACTCGATCTGCTCGCCGCGATAGCCGGTCAGCAGCAGCACGTGGCGGAAGCCCTGGGCGAGGTAGATCTGGATCACGTGCCAGAGGATCGGGCGTCCCCCGATCTCCACCAGCGGCTTGGGGATCGCCTGGGTGCGTTCCTGCAGGCGCGTGCCGCGCCCGCCGCAGAGGATCACGACGCTCGGGGTCTCGGCGCTCATGGCCGGGGATTATCACGGCGGGTAGGATCCGCCGCCATGAGTGCGATAGCCAACCCGGGGATCTTCAAGGCCTACGACATCCGGGGGCTGTACGGCAGCGAGATCGACGCGGGGACGGCGGAGCTGATCGGCCGCGCGTTCACCCGCGTCATCGCCGACCTCGAGGACAAGCCGACCTCGCAGCTGCGTCTCGGGCTGGGACACGACATGCGCCTGACCGCGCCCGAGCTCGTGGCCAGCTACCGGACGGGGATGTGCAGCGAGGGGGCGGCGGTGCTCGACGCGGGGCAGGTCGGCACCGAGATGCTCTATTACCTCGTCGGCTCGCGCGAGCTCGACGGCGGGCTGATGTGCACCGCCTCGCACAACCCCAAGGCGTACACGGGCGCGAAGCTCGTCAGGCGGGGGGCGATCGCGCTGTCGGGCGACGCCGGCATCGACGACATCGCCACGATGATCGACGCCGGCCTCGGCCGCCCCCCCGGCGGCGGCTCGGTGGAGGCGGTGTCGATCTACGACGAGTTTCATCGTGCGGCGATGAAGTTCATCGATCCCGGCGCGGTCAAGTCGCTGCGCGTGGTCGTGGACGGCGGCAACGGCATGGCCGGCCCGATGGTCGGCCCGTTGCTGGACCAGCTGGGGCTCGAGCTGATCAAGGCCTACTGGATGCCCGACGGCAACTTCCCCGACCACGAGCCCAACCCGCTGCTGCCCGAGAACCGCGAGTTCATCGCCGGCGAGGTGGTGGCCAGGAAGGCGGATCTGGGAATCGCGTGGGACGGCGACGCCGATCGCTGCTTCTTCATCGACGACAAGGGGAACTTCGTCGACGGCGACTTCCTCACCGCGCTGCTGGCGCAGTCGCTGCTGGCCAAGCAGCCGGGCGCCACGGTCCTCTACGACGTCCGCGCGAGTCGCGCGGTGCCCGACACGGTCGCGCGCGCCGGCGGGCGCGCGCTGATGAACCGCGTCGGACACGCGTTCTTCAAGACCCGCATGCGTGAGGAGCAGGGCGTGTTCGGCGGTGAGGTGTCGGGGCACTACTACTTCCACGACTTCTACTGCGCGGACTCGGGCACGATCCCGGCGCTGCTGATGCTCGAGCTGCTCTCACGGAAGGGCGCCCGCATGTCCGAGCTGCTCGATCCCTACCGATCGCGCTACTTCATCTCGGGCGAGATCAACTCCGAGGTCGCCGATCCGCAGGCCAAGCTCGAGGAGCTCGCCACCAAGTACGACGACGGCGACCAGCACCGGCTCGACGGAGTCTCGGTCGACTACGACGACTGGCACTTCAACGTGCGCTCGTCGAACACCGAGCCGCTGCTGCGTCTGTGCCTCGAGTCGATGCGCTCACGCGAGGACATGGAGCGCCGCCGCGACGAGGTGCTCGCCGTGATCCGGTCGTGAGCCCGGCCGACCCGAGCGAATCCACCACAGCGGACGCGCTCGCGCTCGCCGCCCGCCACGGGATCCATCGGCTGGCGATCCCGACGCCGTTCCTGGTTGGCCGCGTCAACTGCTATCTGATCGAGGACGAGCCGCTGACCCTTCTCGACACGGGGCCCAACTCGGGCAAGTCGCTCGACGAGCTCGAGCGCGCCCTGGCACGGCACGGACGGAGGATCGAGGACCTCCAGCTGATCGTGCTCACCCACCAGCACATGGATCACGTCGGCCTGCTCGAGATCCTCGTCCGCCGGTCCGGGGCGCAGGTCGCGGCGCTCTCGGTGCTCGGGCGCTACCTCGAGGACTTCGACCACAGCGCGGTGCAGGACGACGAGTTCGCCCAGGCGATGATGCGAAGACACGGCGTTCCCGCCGATCTCGCCACCGCGCTCGGCGCGGCCGTGGCTGCGTTCAGGGCCTTCGGGTCCAGCGGGCACGTCACGCGCCCGCTGCGCGACGACGACACGCTGGCGCTGCGCGATCGGAGCCTGCGGGTCCTGCATCGGCCGGGTCACAGCCCTTCGGACACCACCTTCTGGGACGAGCGGCGCCGGATCCTGCTCGCCGGGGACCACCTGCTGGGTCACATCTCCTCCAATCCGCTGGTCACGCGTCCGCTCCGAGAAGCGCGCCACGAACCGGGTGGTCCGGACGAACCGAGTGGCCCGGATGAGACGCAGGACCCCGGTGCCCGGCGGCCGTCGGCGCTGATCGACTACATCGACTCGATGCGCGCGACCCGGGAGCTGCCCGCGGAGCTGATCCTGCCCGGACACGGAGATCCCATCGTCGAGCACGTGGCGCTGATCGACGAGCGCCTGAGAATGCACCACCGGCGGGCTCTCAAGATGCTGGCGATGCTGGGCGCGGGACCGCTGAGCGCATACGAGATCGCGCTTCAGATGTGGGGCAACGTCGCGGTCACCCAGGCGTATCTCACCCTGTCGGAGGTGCTCGGCCACATGGACCTTCTGGCTCGGGAGAACCAGGTGCGCGAGGTGGTGCACGACGGCGTGGCCCGCTTCGAGGCCGTGGCGGAGCTCTCAGGGGAAGGCGGAGCCGCCCGGCCGCAGCGG
The DNA here is from genome assembly GCA_050999075.1 of Solirubrobacteraceae bacterium. Taxonomy (GTDB): domain Bacteria; phylum Actinomycetota; class Thermoleophilia; order Solirubrobacterales; family Solirubrobacteraceae; genus Palsa-465. The sequence goes on along the minus strand of JBPCPO010000072.1, from coordinate 57,207 downwards.
TGAAACCGAGGCCCGTCCGCACTCGTACGCGCCCCCGGGAATGCTGACGTGGAGCGTCGCGGTGTCGTCGGGCGCGATCACCTGGAGGCCGTAGGCCGTCGTGCATCCGGCGCTCGAGGCGATCCCGTGGGTCACCCCGAGCCGGAACGAGGCGCTGACATCGGGGGCCAGGACGAGCGCGGTAAGGGGCGCAACGCCGAAGAAGTCGTGCGTGGTGCGCGTCGTCACGGTCGGGAGGGCGGCACCGCCCCGATCGAGGAACAGGACGCCGGGATAGCCGTAGGTGCGGCAGCTCGCACCGCTGACGTTGCGCAGCCCGAACCCGAGCTCCCCGTGTCCGGTGGCACCCTGCTGACCGAGGAAGGAGAGCGCCAGCCCGACCGCGCGGCAGGGGCGGGGATCGGGAGCTCCGCCGGTGCTCGTCGTGGTGGCCGATGCGGTGTGGCTCGTGGTCACGGTTGTGGTCTGCGCCGTCGAAGCCGTCCCGGTGGGGACCTGTGGCGTGCTGGCGACCGAGGCCGAGCGGGTGCCGGAATGGCTCGCCGCGCCGCAGGCGGCGAGCATGAGTCCGGACAGAGCGACGGCGCTGACTCGCATGCGGTCCTATTCGGCGCTCAGCGGTCCAGCTCCTTCCCGGGCGCAGCGCGGGCGGCGAGCAGCAACTCGTGCAGCCGCGCCTCCCCCGCGAGCTCGGGATGAAACGCCACCGCCAGCACGTTTCCCTGCCGGACGGCCACCGGCCGGTCCGCGACGCGGCCCAGCACATCCACTTCGGGTCCGAGCTCCGCCACCCAGGGAGCACGGATGAACACCGCGTGCATCGGCCCCCCCTCGACTCCCGCCAGCTCCAGATCGGCCTCGAAGGAGCGCACTTGACGTCCGAAGGCGTTGCGCCGGGTGCGAACGTCGAGCACACCCAGATGGTCGCGATCGAGCATGATCATGCCGGCGCAGGTGCCGAGGATCGGGGTCCCGCTCGCGGCCAGCGCGCGGATCGGATCGCGCAGGCCCTCGCGCTCGATCCCGAGCGTGATCGTCGTGGACTCTCCGCCGGGAAGGATCAGCGCGTCGAGACCCTCGAGATCGACCGGGACCCTGACCTCCCGCGGCGCGGCGCCCAGCGACCGGATGATCCTGGCATGGGCCGCAAAGCCGCCCTGCAGCGCCAGGACCCCGACCGTTGCCGGTGGCGGCGGACCGCTCCCCCTCACGCGACTACCAGCCGCGGGGCGCCAGCAGCTGCTCGTCGTGGAGCTTGGAGGTCTCGAGACTGACCATCGCCTGGCCAAGCCCGGTCGAGGCCGCCGCCACGCGCGCGGGATCCCGGTAGTGCGTCGTCGCCTCGACGATCGCCCGTGCCCGGCGCCCGGGATCCTCTGACTTGAAGATTCCCGACCCCACGAATACGCCCTCGGCTCCCAGCTGCATGACGAGCGACGCATCGGCCGGCGTCGCGATTCCGCCGGCGCAGAACATCACCACGGGCAAGCGCCCGTCGGCGGCGAGCCCGCTTACGAGGTGCAGCGGCGCGCCCAGCTGCTTGGCAGCAGTCGCCAGCTCGCCGTCGTCGAGGGTGGCCAGGCGCCGGATCTCGCCTCGGATCACGCGCAGATGGCGCACCGCCTCGACGATGTCGCCGGTGCCGGCCTCGCCCTTGGAGCGGATCATCGCCGCCCCCTCACCGATCCTCCGGAGCGCCTCACCGAGATTGGTCGCGCCGCAGACGAAGGGGACCTTGAAGGCCCATTTGTCGATGTGGTTGGCGTCGTCAGCCGGGGTCAGGACCTCCGACTCGTCCACGTAGTCGACCTCGAGCGCCTCGAGCACCTGTGCCTCGGCGAAATGCCCGATGCGCGCCTTGGCCATCACCGGGATCGTGACCGCGGCCTGGATCTCGCGGATCATCGCCGGATCCGACATCCGGGCCACGCCGCCATCACGCCGGATGTCGGCGGGAACGCGCTCGAGGGCCATCACCGCCACGGCGCCCGCATCCTCGGCGATCTTCGCCTCCTCGGCGGTGACGACATCCATGATCACCCCGCCCTTGAGCATCTCGGCCAAGCCGGCCTTGACGGTGAACGTCGCCTCGTCGCGTGGGATCTCGCGCTCTTCGTGCACTGGGCGGGAGTGTAACCGGGCATCGAGCCGCACCGGTAGGATCGCCGGTCGTGGCGGAAGCGGTGTTCGTGGCGGCTGGCGAGGGCGAGTGCTTCGAGGCCACCGAGCTCGCCCGCGGTCCGTGGGACCCGGGCGCCCAGCACGGCGGCGCACCCGCTGCGCTGCTGATGCGGGCGTTCGAGCGGCTCGTCCCGGACGACGAGCTGTCGCTTGCTCGCGTCACCTATGAGTTCGTGCGCCCCGTGCCGCTCGGCCTGCTCACAGTGCAGGCCGAGGTGGTGCGCCCGGGTCGGCGAGTGCGGCTGTCCGAGGGCTCGATCGTGACTGCCCAGGGCATCGAGGTCGTGCGCGCCCGAGCGCTGCACGTTCGCGTCGCCGAGCCGGAGGCCGCCGCCGACCGCGAGTCGACGTCCGACGAGCACGAAGGCTCCTCTGAATCCTGCGCGGGATGGCCGTCCGGCCCCGAGACCGGTACCCAGAGCGATCTGTCCCCAACCCACCGCCCGATGTTCGCGCCGGACGCGATCGAGATCCGCTTCCTCACCGGAGCGTTCTACGAGCCCGGACCCGCCACGGCATGGCTGCGGCTGCGCTGCCCGCTGGTCGCGGGGGAGGAGGCATCGCCAAGACAGCGACTGGCGGCCGCTGCCGACTTCGGCAATGGCATCAGCTCGTCGCTGTCATGGGACGAGTACACGTTCATCAATCCCGACCTGACGCTGTACGTCGAGCGCCCGCCCCGCGGCGAGTGGATCGGCCTGCGGGCGCAGACCCGGATCGCCCGCGGGGGGGTCGCCGTCAGCGAGAGCGTCCTCTACGACGAGCATGGTCGCGTCGGGCGAGCCACTCAGGCGCTGCTCGTGCTCGCGCGGTGAACCGCGACGAGCGTGGCTTAGGGCTCGCGCGCCCTACTTCAGCCGGAAGGCCTTGATGCGGACGTCGTACTGCTGCGCGTCGCGGGCGTAGACCGCGTAGGCGAGGGCTTGGATCAGCGACAGCAGGGCGGTGTGCGATCGCACGAACGCGGGCGTGTTGGACGAGTAGTACAGGCGGATGCGGGCCAGGCGGGCGACTTCGGAGAGCGTCGCGTCGGTGATCGCCAGCGTGCGCGCCTTGCGGTGACGGGCGAGCTTCATCGTGCGGGTGATCAGGGGATGCGGTCGGCCGGCGGAGAAGCCGATCACCAGCGTCTGCTCGTCGATCCGACTGAGCCGGCCCAGCGCCTCCTGGGAGGGGCTGGCGACGATCTCGGCTCGCAGGTCCAGCAACATCAGCAGGTGTCGCAGGTAACTGGCGAAGAAGGCCATCTGGTCGGTCCCGGCGATCAGCACCTTCTCGGCCGATACGATCGCGTCTACGGCCGCCTCGACGACCGAGCGCGAGAGCTTGTGGGCCGTGTCCTCGACGTTCACGTGGTCGGCCGCCAGGGCGGCCTCGAACTCGGTGTGATCGAGCGAGAACAGCGGTGGCGCCGCGGACAGCGGCTCGGTCACGCCGGGTGGACGACGGCGATACTCGTCCCTGGCGGCCTGCTGCAGCTCGGGGAACCCTTCGAAGCCCAACGCCTGCGAGAATCGCACGACGGTGCTCGAGGACGTGCTCGCGCGCCGGGCCAGCTCCTCCGCGGTTTGGAAGGCGGCCTCGTCGAGGTGATCGACGATGTACTGCGCGACGTCCTTCTGCGAGCGGGAGAACTCGTCGAAGCGAGCTCGGATGTAAGCGGAGAGCGCCTGGTGGCCGTGGGCGGGCTCGGCGGTGGCGCTGGAGCTGACTGATGGCTTCATCGGCAGGCCTCTCATTCGACGCCGCCCGCCGGCCTTCCTTCACCAACTGCCCTGATGTCCCAGAATTCGCCCTCGCCGGCCGCGGCAATGCCTGTGCCGCCGAGGCTGCCGCACCCACCCGGGGCGAGGTGCGCCTCACCCGCCTGGGCCCTGCTCCCGCTCCTCGTCCTGCTTGCGCTCGGCCAGCACCTGGCCGGCGATGTACACGACCAGCACCTGGACGATCAGGCCGATCCCCAGAAACGTGGCGAGCAATGCCAGGGTCTGGCCGAGGGCACCTGCGGTGATCAACATCGCTCGGCACCCTACCTCAAGCCGAGGCGTGAGCAGGCCACGCCGGCCACCGGTGCTACCGTCGCGCCCGATCCCGGCCCGGTAGCTCAGTTGGTCAGAGCAGCGGACTCATAATCCGTCGCGCGCAGGTTCGAGTCCTGCCCGGGCCATGGGGAGCGACCTATGAGCCCGATACGGCCGGCGCTCCGCGCTTGCCTTCGGCGATCACGTCGCCCTCCTGGGGCGACAGCTCATCGACGATCTCAGCGCCCCACTCGCCCTTGACGAATGCGGTGGAGTCCACGACCCCCTCGAGGATCCCGTAGGGATGCTCCGACAGCTCGCCGTAGCCAGGCGCACGGCGGGGCTCCTTTCCTGGGATGGAGCGGAAGTCTAGGGCACTGCGCTGAGCGCCCGCTCGGCCAAGAGAGTAAGCTCGTCCAGTGGACGACGATGCAATCCAAGCGCTGGTCGTTCGCCTGTCTCGTGCTGACGGCAGCGGTGGGGACACGATCGAGCGCGCGGCGATCCTCGCCGCGGGCAGTGACTCCGGAGCGGTCGTGGATTGGATCCTCGCTCGCGGCGGAAAGCCGCAGGCGGCGCTGGTCAAGGCTTCCACGCGGGGTCTGCACAGCTCGCTGAGCGCGAGCGATGCAACGCCGAGGTCGGCTCCCCTGCGCTACGTGCTGCCGGCCGGATCGCTCGGCTGAGCCGGGTGCCTCGTGCCGAGCAGTGACAACAGGTCGCCGATCCGCAGCTTTCGCGGGAGCTGGTCCGGGATCGCCAGACGGGATTGGATCGCGTGAGGAGCGGCGCGTATCTACCACAACCAGGGAGGCCGTGATGGCAGTCAAGAACGAGGCCAGCGGTGCGAGCACCAGGTATCGCCTCAGTGCGAACGAGCGGCGGGCCGCGCGTCTGGCTGAGGTCGCGAACAAGCAGGCCGATCTGAAGCGTGAAGCGGCTCAGCGCCGCGCCGAGCGAGCCGCGAAGGCCGCGGAGCGACCCCAGCCCTAACGACCGCTCCGGAGCGCCTCCGCCTGGTCCGCGGCGATCTTCAGGTCGGCCTCACGGACGCCGTCGGGTGCGACTAGGATCGCGCCCTCTCCAGTCGTGTAGGCCTCCTCGCCATGTTGCACGACGTCCATGCCGAGGGCCTCCTCGCGTTCGCTCATGCGCAGGGGCATAACGAGGCCAACCAGGCGCAGGATCACGAACGTGCCGACGAACGCATAGGCGGGGCCGACGACCGCCGCCACCGCCTGCCACGCGAGCTGCTTCAGGTGTCCGTAGAATAAACCGTTGGACACGCCGTTCCACGAGAGCTGCGCGAAGAACCCGATGAACAGGATCCCGGTGAAGCCGGCCAGACCATGGGCCGCGAGCACGTCCAGGGTCTCGTCGAGCCGCGTCTTGGGCCGCCATACGATCATCGCGTAGCTGGGCAGCGCGGCGATCGCGCCGAGGGCCATGGCCCAGGTGGGGCTGATGAAGCCGGCGGCGGGAGTGATCCCCACGCACCCCACGATGATCGCGGTGGCGGCGCCGATCGCCGTCACCCGTCCCTCGCGCAGCAGGTCGATCACGAACCAGACCACGAGCGTGCACGCCGGCGCGAGCAGCGTGTTCGTGAACGCGAGCACGCTGGGATGGCCGGTGGAGTAGCCGCTGCCTCCGTTGAAGCCGAACCACCCGAACCACAGCAGCCCCGCGCCGAGCAGCGCGTAGACGGCATTGTGGGGCAGCAGCGCCTGGCGGCCGTAGTCCTTGCGGGCCCCCACGACGATCGCCGCCGCCAGGGCCGAGAACCCGGAGCACATCTCGACCGGCACTCCCCCGGCAAAGTCGAGGGTGCCGTGCCGCTGCAGCCAGCCGCCTCCCCAGACCCAATGCGCGAGCACCGCGTAGACGAACACCGACCACAGGACCATGAAGACCAGGAACGCCCCGAACCGCATCCGCTCGACCACGGCCCCGGACACGAGGGCCGCCGTGATGATGCAGAAGGTCGCCTCGAAGGCCATGAACAGGAGCTGAGGAATCGAAGTGCCCGCACGGGGTGCGAAGGTGACTCCGTGCAGAAAGACGTAGTCGAGCCCGCCGATGAACCCGTTGCCCTTGGCGAACGCCAGCGAGTAGCCGACGATTGCCCACGTCACCGTCACCACGCCCAGGGCACCGATGCTCATCATGAATGTGTTGAGCGTGTTCTTGGCCCGCACCAGGCCGGCGTAGAACAGCCCCAGCGCGGGCGTCATCATCAGCACCATCGCGGTGGCGATCAGCATCCACGCGGTGTCCCCGGCGCTCACCCGTCCGGCGAGGGCCGCGGTGGCGGGCGCCATCATCCGTCCATCGGAGTCACGGCACTGCTGTCGGTCTCCCCTGTGCGGATTCGGACCGCGCGCTCGAGCGGCACGACGAAGATCTTGCCGTCCCCGACCTCGCCGGTCTGGGCGCCCGCGCGCAGCGCGTCGATCGTCGGCTGCACGAACGCGTCCGACACGGCGACCTCGAAGCGGAGCTTCTCGGCCAGCTCCATCTTCACCGTCATGCCGCGGTACGTCTCGACGCGATCGAGCTCGCCGCCATGACCCTGCACCCGGCTGATCGACAGGCCCCGCACCTCCGCGCGGTAGAGCGCCTCCAGAACATCGTTCGCCTTCTCGGGACGAACGATGCCGATCACTAGTTTCACGGTCCTGCGCTCCTTGGTCGAGAACGGAGATTGCCCGGGAACGATGACCGACCCGCCCAGCCACGATCTGGCCGCTGCCTGCTTGGCGCCGCCTGGCGCGGCGCGAGCCTATCACGCTCGACCGCGTCCCGGACGGGGTGCGTGAACGCTGCAGACCCCATCGGAGCGAGGGCCCCCGGAGATCGCCTGCGCTGCTTCCTCGGCGCCTTCGGTGAGCCAGGCCACGCGTTCCCGATGCTCGCGCTCGGCGCCCAGCTGGCCGCGAGAGGACACGAAGTCACCTTCCAGACGTGGTCGCGGTGGCGCGAGCCCGTGCGCAGCGCGGGGATGCGCTTCGTCGCGGCGCCCGAGTACCCGGTCTTCCCCACCCGGGCGCGCCCGCTGAAGCCCTACGAAGCCGTGGTGCTGGCGACCGAACAGACCCACTGTGCGGTCGCCGCCTGCGAGCCGGATGTGGTCGTCCACGACATCCTCACGCTCGCTCCCGCGATGGCCGGTGAGCTCGAGGGAGTGCCGGTGGCGACCCTCATCCCGCACCTCTATCCCGTGGGTGCGCCCGGCTTTCCGCCCTATGCGCTCGGAGCCCGCCTCCCTCGAACCCGCCTTGGGAGAACGCTCTGGCGGGCGTCCCAGCAACCCATGGACGCCGGCCTGCGACTGGGTCGCGTGGAGCTCAACCAGACGCGGGCCAAGCTCGGGCTGGCGCCGGTGAGCCGCCTTCACGGTGGCCTCAGCCCCCGCCTGTGCATCGTCGCAACGTTGCCCCAACTCGAGTACCCACGTCGCTGGCCTGAGGAGGTTCATGTCGTCGGACCGCTGATCTGGGAGCCGGCGTTTCACGACGTTGCCCCGCCGCCGGGGGACGAGCCGCTCGTGCTCGTCGCGCCCTCGACTGCCCAGGACCCCGAGCACCGTCTGCTGCGCGCAGCGATCCTGGGGCTCGCCCACGAGCCGGTGCGGGTGCTGGCGGCTGCGAACCGCCGGCCTCTGCACTCTCAGATCCCGGTCCCGGCCAACGCCCGGCTGGTCGACTGGGTCTCCTACTCGCGGACGATGCCCACGTGCTCGCTGGTGATCTGCCATGCCGGCCATGGGACGCTGGCCCGGGCCCTCACCTCGGGCTGTCCGGTGCTCGCGGTCCCCCACTCGGGGGACATGGGCGAGAACGCGGCGCGGGCCGACTGGGCCGGCGTGGGGGTGCGGCTGCCCTGGCGGCTGCTCAGTCCGGCCACCGTGCGACTGGCGTCGCGACGAGCGCTCCGTGCCACCGGGCCGGGGATCCGAGCCCGTGAGCTGGCCGCATGGGCCGCCGCCAACGACAGCGCCGCGCGGGCGGCGACGCTGGTCGAGGCGCTCGCGGTCGGCGGTGGGAAGTTCTGACTACAGAGCTCCGGGGGCGGGACTCGAACCCGCAACCGTGACCTTAACAGGGTCCCGCTCCGCCAATTGAGCTACCCCGGATCAGGTAAATCGATCTTGATGAATCTGCCCCAAGCGGCGAGGTTGCCGAGAGTCTAGCGCGGGTGCTAGCGTTCTCTATGCGCTCGCGGCTCGCAGTGGCCTGTGAGGGCGTTGATTGCTGGGAACGGCCACGATCGCCAGGGTCGCCGACCGGACCATCGCATAGAGATTCCCTTCGTTTTTAGGAGCTTGCGGTGCCCTACATGAGTCCGATGGACCAGCTCGTCGGGCGTCGACGGCTCTCGAGCCTGTCGCCGCGACGGTCGTGAGTGTGGTGGACGATCTGAAGTCCTCGAGTCGTGGACTGGTGGTCAAGCGCCAGGCGCAGGGCGACCGGCTGGTGCTGACGCTCTGCGGCGAGCTTGACCTGTCCTCGTGTGCGCGGTTCGAGGACGAACTGCGCAGCGCAGAACAAGCCGAATGCTCGGGCCGAGTCGTGCTCGATCTCAGCCGGCTTGCCTTCATGGACAGCGCGGGCCTGCACGTACTCCTGAGCGCGCAGGAGCGCTCAGGCGCGAACGGCCATGAGCTATCGCTGCTGCGGGGACCGCGAGCCGTGCAACGAATGTTCGAGCTGACTGATACCGACGGAGTATTTCGGTTTGACGACTGAAGGCAGATCGGGAATCCGGCTGAACCGCTGGTAGAATCGCTTCCTACGCGGGTTCTCGTGGCCAGACTGGGTCGATCGAGGAACGCGGGCCGCGCGCACGGATTCATCCGTCTCTCTCCTTCTCGCGCCGCCGATCCCCGGAGGGAGGCGAGAAGGGCTGGCTATGTCCAGCACCCTCACCGAGCATCGCGGCGACGGTTGCACCGCCGCAGCGATCTCGAACCTGGTCGTCCGATTGATGAACGAGTACACCGGTCGTGGCCCTACGAAGGCCCGCACGTACCTGAATGAAGATCTCGTCACCGTGCTGCTGCAGGACACGTTGACCAAGGGCGAGCGAAGCCTGGTCAGAGACGGGAAGGAGGACTTGGTTCTCAGCACGCGCCTGGCGTTTCAGATGACGATGCGCACCGACTTCATCGCGGGTATCGAAGCGATAACCGGGCGCAAGGTAGCCGCGTTCATGAGCGCCAACCACATGGAGCCCGACGTCGCCGTCGAGACCTTCCTTCTCGACGGAGCAGCACCGCACCCGGGCGAGCCAGCCCGGACCTGATCTGCGGCGGGGACGGGATCGCCAACCGGCGACTCTGCCGCACGAGCTGGGGCTCCTTCACGTCCGCGGGACTCATCTGCCCTCATTCGTCGCCATCGGAGAACCACCACCCAATTCGTCGGGGAGCCAACCCCTCCCCCCTCTCGGCGTTTCACACCGCCCTTTCCAGACGTCCAACCACACCACGAATCGCTTCGAGGACCACCTGTCGCTCCCGCGCCAGCGCGGTCTGGTCCGTTCCGGCCACTCCCCGTGACCGTCGGATCGCGCGGTCGATGCGGTCGCGCTCGAGTACGAGCCGGGCGTGCTCCAGACGCTCCGCCCCCACCTCGCCGGCCCGGCCCGCCCGAGCCACGAGGTCGGCGATCACCACGGCCAGCTCTTCGTCGTCAGAGGGGAGTCCGCGCAGGGGCTCGGCGGTTGCACCGACGAGGTGGCGCGCGGCGCGGCGAAGCGGCGCGCTGGTGAGGAGCGCGTCAGAATCGATCGTGCTGAGCGCTTGCGCCCCCGCGTCGGGCAGAGCTATGCAGAGGGCCAGGAACGTCCGCTCGGCGCGGACGCCGTAGTCAAGCGCCGGGAGACTCACCACGGTGTCGGCCGCGCCGGCGTGCGCGCCGGCGCGTGAGGCCTCGTTCCCGGACGGCGCGCCGCGAGCCGATCCGGCGCGCGAGCCCAGCGAGGACAGCCGGCCCTCTGAGAGCTCGAGCCTCCCCGCCACCCGCCGCAGCAGGTCGTCGCGCAGCACGCTCGCCGGCACCTCGCTCAGCACCGGTACAAGCTCACCGAGGGCGCGGTCACGTCCCTCGGCGCTGCGAACGTCCGCGCGCTCGAGGATCCTGTCGACCTCGAAGGCCACGAACGGCATCGAAGCCGCCACGCGCGTGCGTAGCGCCTCGCCTCCCTCGCGCTCGATCAGCTCGGCCGGATCTGTTCCCTCGGGCAGCGACACCACCCGGAGCTCGAGCCGGCTTCCCGCCGCCAGACGCGACGCGCGCAGCATCGCGTCCTGGCCGGCGCGGTCGGCGTCGAGACACAGCTCCAGCACCCCGACGCTGCGCTCCAGCTCACGTACCTGCTCCTCGGTCAGGGAGGTCCCCATGATCCCGACGGCATGGCGCAAGCCGGCCTGGTGCAGGGCCAGCACGTCGGTGTAGCCCTCGACCAGGATCATACGACCCGTGCGGGCAGCCGAAGACCTGGCCCGATCGATGCCGAACAGCTGGCTGCCCTTGTGGTAGATCTCGTTCTCGGCGCTGTTCAGGTACTTCGGGCGCTGGTTCTCGCGCATCGCGCGGGCGCCGAATCCGAGCACACGGCCGCGGGCGTCCGTGGACGGAAACATGATCCGCTCGCGGAAGCGGTCGTACACCTGGCCGGGACGCGTGTGCGATCGTTGCGCGAGCCCGACCACCAGGAGGTCTTCATCGTTGAATCCGGCCTTGCGGGAGGCGAGCAGGATGCGGTCCCAGGCACTGGGGGCGTAGCCGATGCGGAACTCACGCAGCGTCTCCTCGCTCAAGCCACGCCGAAGCAGGTACTCCCTTGCCCCCGCGGCCTCTCGCGCCTCCCACAGATTGCGCGCGTAGTACGCCGCGGCCCGCCCCAGCAGCGCCTGAAGGCGCTCGCGGTGCTCACGGCGCGACGCGGCGGCCGGGTCCTCGGCCTCGGTCTCGAGCTTGACGCCGAAGCGATCGGCGAGCACCTCGAGCGCGGCCTTGAAGTCGAGCCCCTCCGTCTCGATCACGAAGTCGAACGGATCGCCCGACGCCGCACAGCCGAAGCAGTGATAGTGCTTCTCGTCGGGGCGGACGTGGAAGGACCCGGTCCGCTCGTCGTGGAACGGGCACAGGCCGAAGTAGCTGTTGACCCCGGTGCGCCGCAGCTCGGTGCGCGCGGAGACGAGGGCGACCATGTCGACGGCATCGCGAACCCGATCGCGCGAGTCGGCGGTGTATCGCGTCATGGCGCGAACGCGACCGGCACGCTCATCGCTTCGAAGGCTCGGATGCAGAACCGGTCCGTCATCCCGGCGAGGTAGTCCGTGACCCGGCGAGCCGGCTCGCCCGCGGGAATGGAGTTGGGAATCTCCTCCGGATGGGCGCAGTACCGATCGAACAGCGAGCCCACGACGAGCTCGATCTTGGCGTGCTCCCGGGTGGCCTGCGGCCTCATGTAGACGCGCTCGAACATGAAGGTGCGCAGCTGCGCCATTGCGCCGCCGACGTGCTCTCCCTGGATGATCTCCCCGGCGACCTCGGAATGCTCGACGAGATCGTGCACCAGGGCGTCGATCCGCCGTGGCCCGGTGCCGCCCAGAGTGGCGATCGGACCCGCGGGCAGATCGCCGACCCCGATCACACCGGCCCGAAGGGCATCGTCGATGTCGTGGTTTATGTACGCGATCCGGTCGACCAGGCGCACGATCTTGCCTTCGAGCGTCGAGGGGGCAACGGCGCGGCTCGAGTGCCCGAGGATCCCGTCGCGCACGGGCATCGTCAGGTTGAGGCCCTGCCCCTCGCGCTCGAGCGTGTCCACGACGCGCAACGAGTGCTCGTGGTGCAGGAACGAGGAGCCGAAGCGCTCGACCAGACGCCGGTGAAGCGCCGCCTCACCGACATGGCCAAACGGCGGATGGCCGAGATCGTGGCCGAGGCCGATCGCCTCCACGAGATCCTCGTTGAGCGCCAGGGCACGAGCGACGGTGCGTGAGACCTGCGTGACCTCGAGGGTGTGCGTCAACCGGGTCCGGTAGTGGTCTCCCTCCGGGGAGACGAACACCTGGGTCTTGTGCTTGAGGCGCCGGAACGCCTTGCAGTGCACGATTCGGTCTCGATCGCGCTGAAACGGGGTTCGCAGCTCGCAATCGGGTTCGGGTCTGAGCCGCCCGGCGGGATAGGAGCGGGTCGCCAGGGGCGAGAGCTCGCGCTCCTCCCGGGCCCGAACCCGCGCCGGGATCGCGGCGGCGAGCGGCCCGGACGGGTGCTCGTAGGCGGCGGAGAGAACCGGATCGTTCACGGTCACGATTCTGACAGCCCGGGCGGCGCGCTCGTTGAACGTGGCTCCGCGGATCCGGTCCGATCGCGCGGCCGATCGATAGACGCGAGATCCCCCTCACCGGCTACGCCGAGTTGGTGTGGGAGGTTCCTCCCCGTGATGATCTCCGGGCCGTCGGGGGGACCCGATCGCGCCCCAGCAGGAGGGCGACAGGGCGCCGGCGCCGAGCAGCGCCAGCCCCGATACGCACGGGCGTGGTGCAGCCCGCCGATGAACAGCGACCCGGCCTTCGCCCCCAGTCGTCCCCCCCGCCTGATCCCGGCAGGTGGGCATAGACGAGTGCCCCGACGACGGCGACTCCAAACACCTGGCCGACCTGGCGCAGAGCTTGACCACCGCGGAGGCCATCCCGGCCCGCGACGTGTCGACGACGGATATGGCGATGGCGTACGCCACGCCGATGGCGCCGACGTCGATCCCGGCCGAGACGGTCCCACGAGCCCCGCAGCCACCGCTCTGCTGCACCGTGCCCGCGAGCACCCTTCCCCGCCTCCCCGCCTCCCCGCCTCCCCGCCGACTGAGCCGCGGCCGTCAACGGCGCTTTCCGGCGCCCGGGCGCAACAGCGGCCGCAGGTGCACGTGGGCGTGGTGCTCGGCCATCTCGATGATCGCCCGCTCGGCTTGGCGTAGTGCCCGCTCGGAAGCATCGGGGGCCTGCGCGAGTGGCCGGCCGAGCGCTCCGACGAGAAATCGGTAGGACTCTTCGCCGAGGACAAACGCGGCGGCCTCGCACGAGCCGCAGACCACGCCACCGGCGGCGGCCGAGAACCCCTGTAGGTGCTCGAGCTCACCACAGGCTGCGCAGGATCCCAGCTGGGGCACGATTCCCGCCGCGAGCAGCAGCTTCAAGCGGAACGCGAGGCCGGTCGCCGACCGCGCGTGAGCCACGCTCGAGCTCAGCAGGGCGAGCTCGTTGGCCAGCAGGCGGAAGACCTCGGGATGGGGATCCGGGGTCTCGAACAGCCGCGCGACGGCGTCGCAGGCGCGAGCCGCGGCGTCGAGCGTGACGGCGTGATCGCGGATTCCGGCATGGGCCGCGACTGTGTCCGCCGCCGTCACCGTGAACAGGTGCCCCCGGCCGTCGTGGAGCATCGTGCGGACTTGGAAGAAGGGTTCCAGGCGGGCGCCGAAGCGGCTGCGCGATCGGCGGGCACCCTTGGCGATCGCGCCCAAACGCCCGTGCAGCGGGGTGTAGAGATGCAGGATGCGGTCCGCTTCGCCATAGCGAATCGAACGCAGGACGATGGCCTCCGTTTTCAGCGCAGCCGGCACGAGCCAGCCCGTTCTCCCGTCCACGAGGCGTCCGTGCGGGACCGGCGCATGCACGACTCTCCGCGCGCTATACTTTCTGAAGTTATGAGAACCGTCACCGTTTACACCACCGAGCACTGCTCTCGTTGCGTGAGCGCCAAGGCGCTCTTGCAACGCCGGAAGATTGTCTATGAAGAAGTGAACTTGGCAAAGGACCCGGACGGCCGCGCGGAGCTGTCTCGCCACACCGGGATGGTGACCTTTCCGCAGATCATCATCGAGGGCCAACCGATCGGCGGATTCGACGAGCTGCTGCTCGCCGATCGCGAGGGGCGGCTGTCGGGCCTGGTGGCCGCGTACTGACCCTCACCCCGCCCGTCCCGGGCGCCGGGACCACGGACCTCCAGGGAGTGCTCAGCGCGACCGGCGGGCTCGGGGCCGGCGCTGGCAGTGCTCGCACACGTAGGTGCCGCGGCCGCCGACGGTGATCTTGCGCACCGGACGGGAGCAGATGGGGCATGGCTCACCCGCCCGCCGGTGGACGAGGAAGCGGTCCTGAAACGAACCCCGAGCGCCGTCGATGTGCCGGAAGTCGTCGATCGTCGCGCCCTTGGCCTGGATCCCGGCCCGCAGCACCTCCTCGATCGCGTCGCGCAAGCGCCTCAACTGTACGCCGGTGAGCGCACCCGCGGGCCGCAGCGGATGGATCCCGGCGCGGAACAGCGCCTCGTCGGCGTAGATGTTGCCCACGCCGGCAATCTGGCGCTGATCGAGGACGAACGCCTTCACCGGCGCACGGCGACCCCGCGCGAGCGTCGCCAGGTGCTCGGCGGTGAACCCGGGCGTGAACGGCTCGACACCCAGGCGCGCCTCGAGATAAGCCTCCCGCGCGAAGCTTCCGTGCAGCAGATGGCCGGTTCCGAAGCGCCGCGGGTCGACGTACACGACTCGGTGGCCGCCCTCGAGCTTGAACCGCACGCGGGCGTGGGAGGGGGGCACCTCGGGGTCGAGGAGCAGCGCTCCGGTCATGCGCAGATGCATCAAGAGATGCCGATCACCCGACAGGCCCCAGATCAGGTACTTGCCGGCGCGCGCAAGGTGCTCCACAACGGCCCCCCGCAGCTCGTCCTCGAGCGGCGCCGGGTCATCGGGACGAGTCCAGCGGGAGTCGAGGATCTGAGCCTCGATGATCGTTCGACCCTGCAGGTACGGCGCCAGTTGGCGGCGGATCGTCTCAACTTCGGGCAGCTCGGGCATCCCGGTCAGCTCGAGACGAAGGTCTCGCCCGGCAGCTCCGGAGCATCCCGACCCGTCAGCCACCGCAGGACGCTGGCGCCCACGTCCGCCATCGGCCCGTCGTGGCGAGGGGTTCCGTGGCCGGGAAGCACCGCCGGCAGTGGCACCCGCTCCCGCGTATGGTCGCCGTGCGGAGAGGTCGGGTCGCAGCCATGGTCGGCGGTGAGCATCAGCAGGTCCTCTGGTTTCATCAGCGCCAACCACGACGCGACGTAAGAATCGATCTCCTGCAGCGCACGATGAAAGCCCTCGAGGTCGTGGCGATGCCCGTAGACGAGCGTCGGCAGGCGCAGGCCGCCCACCTCATGGGGCGACCCGCCTCACGGCGCGATCGGCGTCACCGTGCGATCGACCTCATGGGGCCGATCGGCATCACGGAATGATCGGTTTCACGGGGCCGACCGGAGGCAGGGGGATCGGCGAGAACAGCTGCAGCGATCGCTTCAGCGGCGAGAACACGCTGTGGTCGACGGCGCGGAACAGGCTTGGCGGCGCGTACTCGTCGAGCACCACCTCGGCGCCCTCGACGAACACGTGGGTCGAGCGGACACGGCGCAGCTGACCTTGGAACTGCTCAGTCGCGTCGAGCTCGACTCCGGGAGCAGCCCCGACCATCACGAGCTTGGAGCGGATCAACTGGAAGGAGGGATCGCGGGCTTGCACGGAGCGAATCAGCCGCGCTCTGGCCCCGGCCAGCGCGCCCGGAGGCGGGGGTGGATTGGCACGCGGGTAGCGCCACACCGCCACGAGGGCGGGTCCCGAGCTCACGGTGGCCACGAGCGGCGGCTGGCTCGGGGCCAAGCTCCAGTCGCGGGGAACCTCGAACTGCACGCCGGAGGGCAGGTATCGGATGGTTCGAAACCGGTACGGCGTGGCCGGACCGCTCCCGCTCGGCACGGGAGTGCGCGAGTTGCCACAACCAGCAAGCAGCACGAGCAGCGCGAGGACCATCGAGGCGGGACGAAGCACCAGCTTGATTTTGGCATGTCATCCGCAACGACCGCCGACCCCCCCCGCCTGTGGGCTAGGAGTCGCGGTCGATCTGCGCTCGCGGATGAGCCTCGAAGTACACCTCCCGCAGGCGCTCGGTGGACAGGTGGGTGTAGAGCTGTGTCGTTCCGATGTCGGCGTGTCCGAGCATCTCCTGCAGCGAGCGCAGATCGCACCCTCCGGCCAGCAGGTGGGTGGCAAAGGTGTGGCGGAGGGTATGCGGACTCATTCGGTGCTCGAGCCCGGCGCTGCGGGCGTGACGCTGGACGATCTTGTACAGGCCCTGTCGAGACAATCCGACACCTCGGAGGTTGACGAACACGTGCTGCTCGTCTCGCAGGCCGACGAGCTGGGGCCGGGCGCTGCGCAGGTAGGACCGCAGCGTCTGGATCGCGGTGCTGCCGACCGGCACGATCCGCTCCTTGGATCCCTTGCCCCGCGCCCGGAGGAAGCCCGCGTCGAGGTCGAGCTCGGAGAGCTCGAGGCCGGTGGCCTCCGACGCGCGGAGCCCACTGGCGTACATGGTCTCCAGCAGCGCGCGATCGCGCCATGCCGCCGGGGTGGCGCCATGAGGTTGAGCGAGCAGAAGCTTGACCTCGTCGCGGCTGAGGACGCCCGGCAGCCGGCCTCCCATCCGGGGGGGGCGCAGCTCGGAGGTCGGATCGTGCTGGAGGATCTGCTCGCGTCTGAGGTGGCGGTAGAACGATCGCAGGCAGGCGATCTTGCGCTGGATCGTCGCGGGCGCGATCGGGGGCCCGCCCTCCCGTCCGCGGGCGACCTCGGACACGAACCCGGCCAGGTCGACCGGGGTCACCTCGAGCGGATCTCGTCCTTGGCGACCGAGAAACGCCCCGTACTGCTGCAGATCGGATCGGTAGGCCACGAGCGTGTTGCGCGAGAGCCCGCGCTCGAGCTCGAGATAGGCCAGGAAGTCGAGCGCCAGCTCGCTCAGCCGCCTGCTGACGAGGGGGACCCCACTCGCGAGGGAACCCTGGGTGGTGCTCACAGGGCGTAGTTCGCGCAGACGACGACGCCTCCTCTAAGAATGCGCGAGAATGACCGTCGATGATCACTCAATTACCTGGAGGATAGGTGCCGAGCCCTCGTACGCACAGACTGATTCCGCTGCTCGCCTCGCTGGCGCTCGCCGTCGCCGCCATCGCCGCACTTTCGACTGTCTCCACCGCCTCCGCCGCACCGGCCTTCACGGCCGCGCCCGTGGCCCCTGCGACCCGGAAGCCGGCGAAGCTGGCGGTCGGAGTCGAGGTTCTGCGGTTCAACACCGCGGGAAGGGCGACGACGGCCACCGGCATGGTCACCGCGAGCATCACCGACAACGCCGGTCACACCGACACGGTGCACACCAAGGTCGCGCTGATCGCGGCGACCGGGGGCAAGTGCAAGGTGCTGCACCTGTTCCTCAACGAGCTGTCGCTCAATCTGCTCGGCCTCAACGCCCACCTGGACAAGGTCCAGCTCGACGTCACCGGCAACCCCCACGGGGGCGTGCTGGGAACGCTGTTCTGCCGCCTGGTCAGGGCCAAGTTGGCGTCGGCGCGCACGGCGGCGGCCACCGCGCTGTCAGCGGGGGTTCGCGCCCAGCACGGACACGTGCTGCGCTTCAGCGCCTACCTCAATCCCGCCGCGACCGCCGCCGCGACGGCGAGTCCCACCTGCCCGGTGCTCGACCTCGTCGTGGGACCGCTCAACCTGCAGCTCCTGGGGCTCGTGGTCGACCTCAACCGGGTGCATCTCTCGGTGACGGCCACCCGCGGCGGGGGCGTGCTCGGGAACCTGTTCTGCACGGTGGCCAACAGCACGCTCCCTCCGCTCACCACTCCGACCCCACCCATCACTACGCCGATCACGAAGTAGATCTCAACCCACGGCATGGGTCGCGAGCCTCAGGGCTGGCGACCCCCCGGGCGCCGGCTCGCCAGCCACAGCAACGCCACCAGCGACTTGGAGTCATCGCACTGCGCGAGCGCGTCGTCGAGGTGCTCCAGCGGCCAGGGCACGATCTCGATCCGTTCGTTCTCCTCAGGCTCGGAGCCGGTAGCGTCGGTCAACTCGCGCGCCAGGTACAGCCACACCCGCTCGTCGCTGAACCCGGGGCTCGTGTAGAACGCCATGATCTCCTCCCAGCGAGCCGCTCGCTTGCCGACCTCCTCGGCCAGCTCGCGCTTGGCGGCCTCCAGCGGTGACTCACCCGGAAGGTCGAGCTTCCCGGCCGGGATCTCGAGCGACGCCGTAGCGCGAACGGCCTCGCGGGGCTGGCGGGTCAGCCACACCTGGGCCTCCTCGAGGGCCAGGATGCCCACGGCGCCGGGGTGCCAGACCTTCTCCCGGGTAACCTCCTGCCCGTCGGCGTGGCGAAAGCGCTCGACGCCGACGCGGACCATCTTGCCCTCCCACTCCGTCTCGGCACCGAGATACTCGAACGCGCTCACGGGTGGCTCAGAGCGTCCGAAATGTCGTCGGCCCGAACCAGTTGCGGACCGGCCTCGCGGACCAGGGCGATGGCCACCTCGAGCATCCCTTCCAGCGCGTCGGTGCTGATCCGCTCGCCCGGCTCGTGGTTGCGCTGCGTGCCGTCGGCGAGGTTCGTGCACGGAAAGCCGGCCGCCTGCAGCGCGTTGGCATCCGAGCCGCCGCCGGTGACGATGTGCTTGGGCTCGTACCCGCAGGCGCGCAGGGCCCGCTCGGCGTGCACGATCTCAGGTGCGCGCCCCCGCGTGCGGTAACCCCTGAACATGCGCTGCGTGCTCACGTCGAGGTCGCACTCGGCGGCGTCGGCGGCGTCCTGAAGATGATCGACGAGCTCGGTCACCAGCGCTTCGACCCGGGCCTCGTCGAGGCTTCGCGCCTCCGCCTCGATCCGGCAGCGGGCGGGGACGACGTTGGAGGCCGTGCCGCCGACGATCGTGCCGACGTTGGCCGTGGTCTGCGGGTCCACGCGCCCGAGGCGCATCGCCGCGATGGCGCGGGCCGCGGCCGCGATCGCGCTGGCGCCCGACTCGGGCCGGATGCCGGCGTGAGCGGGACGACCCAGGAAGTCGGCCACGATTCGATGGTAGGTGGGTGAGCTGAGCACGATCTCGCCGACCGGCGAGGCGTGGTCGAACACGTAGCCCCAGCGACTGCGCAGCCGGCCGACGTCGAACTCGCTGGCCCCGCGCAGGCCGACCTCCTCGCAGACCGTGAACAGCAGCTCCACCCCGACCTCGGGCCGCTCGCCCCCGCTGCACAGCCCGCGGGCCAGCTCGAGCATCACCGCGACGGCGGCTTTGTTGTCAGCGCCGAGGATGCCATCGCGGGCGTTCTCCCAGCCACCGTTCACGCAGATGGGCTCCACCGGCGCCGCGAGGGGGACCGTGTCGAGGTGAGCACACAGCAGGATGCTCTCGGGCCCACGGCCGGGGAGACGGGCGAGGAGGTTGCCGGCCGACGATCCCGCCGCCGGGCCGGTGTCGTCCTCGTTGACCTCCAGTCCGATGTCTCGCAGCTGCGAGCTGACCCAGTCCGCGCACGCGCGCTCGCGTCCGGACGGGCTCTCGATCGTGCACAGCCTGACGAACGTCTCGTGCAGCCGCTGACGTTGCGCGTCGCTGGCGCGTCTCACGGGGACGCGGGGCGCGAGCCGCTCAGATCATCGGCGCCGGTCAGGACTCCCGGCTCCTCGATTTCGCGGTGGGCCAGGGCGGCCCCGACGAACTCCCGGAACAGGGGAGCCGGGCGCTCGGGACGGGACTTGAACTCGGGGTGGAACTGGGAGGCGACGAAGAACGGATGCGCGTCGCGGGAGAGCTCGATGGCTTCGACCAGACGCTCGTCGGGCGAGGTGCCGGAGTAGATCAGCCCCGCCGACTCGAGCTTGCGACGCAGATGGTTGTTGACCTCGTAGCGGTGGCGGTGGCGCTCATAGATCACGGCTTCGCCGTAGCATTCGCGAATGCGCGTGGAGTCGTGCAGCTTGACCGGATCGGCCCCCAGACGCATCGTGCCGCCCATGTCCGAGATCTCCCTCTGCTCGGGCAGCAGATCGATCACGGGAAACGGCGTCTCGAGGTCGAACTCGGTCGAATTGGCGCCCTCCATGCCGGCGAGGTGGCGCGCCAGCTCGCATACCGCGATCTGCATTCCCAGGCAGACGCCCAGGTAGGGGATCTTCTCCTCCCGCGCGATCTGGGCGGCGCGGATCTTCCCCTCGATCCCGCGGCCCCCGAACCCCCCCGGGATCAGGATGCCGCCGGCTCGCTGCAGCTTGGCCGTGATCTCGGGCTCGTCGACTGCCTCGGAGTCCACCCAGTCGATCTCAACCCTGCATCCGTGATGCACCCCCGCATGGCGCAGCGCCTCGACCACCGACAGGTAGGCGTCCCTGAGCTGAACGTACTTGCCCACCAGCGCGATCCGGACCCGGCGGGTGGCCTGGCTCGAACGGCGGATGATCGACTCCCACGCGTCCAGCTCCGGGGGCGGTGCCTGCAGCCCGAAGTGCTCACCCAGGATGAAGTCGTCGACGCCCTCGGCGCGGAACACGAGCGGCACCTGGTAGACGTCGTCGACATCGTGCGCTGACACGACGGCCTCCACCGGTAGGCTCGCGAACAGGGCGATCTTGCGCCGGATCTCCGCCGAGAGCACCGACTCCGACCGGCACACCACCATGTCCGGCGCGATTCCGATCCGCCGCAGCTCGTTCACCGAATGCTGCGTGGGCTTGGTCTTCAGCTCGCCGGCGTGGCCGATGTAGGGCACAAGCGTGAGATGGATGAACATGCAGCGCCGGCGCCCGACATCGACGGGGAACTGACGGATCGCCTCGAGAAACGGGAGCGACTCGATGTCGCCGACGGTCCCGCCGATCTCGGTGATCACGAAGTCGACGTCGCTGGAGTCGGCCATCAGCCTGATCCGCTGCTTGATCTCGTCGGTGATATGCGGAACGACCTGGACGGTGGCGCCGAGGTAGTCCCCCCGGCGTTCACGCCGGATCACGGTGTTGTAGATGCCTCCGGCGGTCACGTTGGACGCGCGGCTGGTGTTGGCGTCGGTGAAGCGCTCGTAGTGGCCCAGGTCGAGGTCGGTCTCGGCCCCGTCCTCGGTCACGAACACCTCGCCGTGCTGGTACGGCGACATGGTCCCGGGATCGACGTTGATGTACGGATCGAACTTCTGCAGCTGGACGTCCAGACCCCGGGCGACGAGCAGCCGTCCGATCGAGGCCGCGGAGATCCCCTTCCCCAGGGACGAAACGACGCCACCGGTGATGAAGATGAAGCGCGTTTCGTCCTGGCTCAGCATTGCCATCCTCGCCTGTCGAGACTAACCGGAGCGACTCCCATCACATTAGCGCCGGTGGCGGACGCAGCACGAACTAAGGACTTGCCAGAGATCAATGTCCCGGTTTGGGCGATGGGGGTGGCGGATGGTGTAGCCCATCCCCGGTGGAATCATGGTCGGTGGAGTTGTGGGGCCTTGAGCGAGAAGACCCCCCGCGACGGTGGCCCAACGGCGAGCCGCGCCGGAGGTGTGCTCTGCGGGATGGCCGAGCGCCGCCATCACCGACCAGGGGCCGCAAGATGGGGCCTGATGGGTGCGATCGGCTGGCTGCTCGCCCGGATGGGCGATCTACCTGCACAACTCGTCACCGCCGTCCTCATCGCGAGTCCCTGACGAGTTATGCATGCCAGGCATGCACAGCTCGACACGGCTGAGGATGGGAGATGCTCCTGACGAGCTATGCATGCTCGGGGCTCGTCAGGGATCGATGCCCGGCCTGGGCCCCGCCCAGATCCTCCCCAACCAGCGAGATTGTTTCCTGGCGGGTGCTAAGCCGCCCGCAGCAGCTGACGCGCGTGCTGGCCCGCCGCCCGGTCACCCTCGCCGGCCCCGAGCATCCGCACGATCTCGGCCACCACCGCGTCTCCGTCGAGACGGGTCACGGTCGTCCTCGAGGGCACGGTGCAGGCATCCTTGGCGATCGTGAAATGGCACGCGGCCAGCGCCGCAACCTGGGGCAGGTGCGTGATGCAGAGCACCTGCTGAGCGCTCGAGAGCTGACGCAGGTGCTCGCCGACCCGCCGAGCCGTGTGGC
Source organism: Solirubrobacteraceae bacterium (assembly GCA_050999075.1). Lineage (GTDB taxonomy): Bacteria > Actinomycetota > Thermoleophilia > Solirubrobacterales > Solirubrobacteraceae > Palsa-465. Next base: position 35,010 of record JBPCPO010000072.1, on the reverse strand, counting down.
CGCCGATGCCGGCGTCGATCTCGTCGAACACGAGCAGCGGCCGGGCGTCATCGGACCGCTCGCCGTGCGCGACGCTCAGCAGCGCGAGCATCACGCGCGAGAGCTCACCCCCGGAGGCGATCTCGCGCAGCGGACCGGCGGCCAGGCCCGGGGTGGGAGCGATCAGCAGCTCGACGACGTCCGCGCCGCGCGACCCGCATCCCTCCGGCCGAGGCGCCACCTCGACCTCGAACCGGGCATCGGGCATCGCCAGCTCCGCCAGGCGATCTCGCACGGCCGCGGCCAACTCGGGCGCCGCGGAGCGCCGCCGAGCGCTGAGCTCACCGCCGAGCCGATCGCGCTCGGAGCGCACCGCCGCGAGCTCGGCCTCGACTGACGCGAGCGCGGACTCGGCGTGCTCGATCTCCTCACGCCGTTCCCGGCACCGCTGCGCGTGGCGCAGGACGGCATCGATCGAGCCGCCGTGCTTGCGCTGCAGACGGGCGAAGCACTCCAGGCGGTCCTGTACCTCCTCGAGGCGGCCAGGCGATCCCTCGATCCCGAGGAGATAGCGCCGCAGCTCGCCGCCGACGTCCTCGGCCTCGTAGCGCAACGCCTGCAACCGCTGCGAGAGAGCCGTGAGCTCGGGATCGATGTCCGCCGCCGGCTCGAGCTGGCGCTCGGCCTGGCTGAGCAGCTCGCAGGCCCCGCCCCCGGCGTCCGCCGCGAGCGCCTCGGCGCCGGCCGCCGCCGCGAGTCGCAGGGTCTCCAGGTTTCCCAACCGGTCCCGCTCGACCACGAGCGCTTCCTCCTCCGGCTCGCTGGGCGCCGCCGCCTCGATCTCGGCCAGCTCGTAGGCCAGCAGATCCAGCTCGCGCTCCCGCGCCCCGGTCAGCGATCGCAGCTGGTCCACCTGCTCCTGCAGCCCTCGCACCTGCGCGTGCGCATGGCCCACCCGGTCGCGCAGCGCCGCCTGCCCAGGCCCGCAGTGCGCGTCGAGCACGCTCAGCTGCGCGGTCGCGAGCATCAGCTTGCGGTGCTCGTGCTGGCCGTAGAACGCGAGCACCCGGCTCCCGAGCTCCTGGAGGTCGGCGAGCGTCGCGGAGCGGCCACACACGTAGGCGCGCGTGCGTCCGTCGGGCCAGACCCGCCGCGCGAGCACGATCTCCTGGGCGTCGGCCGGAATCCGATCCGCCAGCGCGGGGCCGAGTGCGGCTCCGCGCTCGGAGCCCCCCGGCGGGAGCGAGAACACCCCCTCGACGTACGCTTCGGCCGCGCCGTGACGCACGATCCCGCGCCGCGCGCGGCCGCCGAGCAGCAGGTCCAGGGCGTGGGCCAGCAGCGTCTTGCCCGCGCCGGTCTCCCCGGTGAGGACGTTCAGGCCCGGGGCCAGCGCCAGCTCCGCGCGCTCGAGCAGCAGCAGGTTCTCGACGCGCAGCTCGTGGAGCATGCATCACGGTGTACCACTCGGCCCCGACGGACCGGCCCTGCGGGGCCGGTCCCCCCACAGGAGGCAGCGACGGCGCCGCGCCGGAGCTAGGGGGTACTCGTGAGGCGGCCGAACTTCTCCCGCAGTCGCATGTAGAACGTCGTGCCGGCGATCTGCGCCAACGAGCCCTGGCGGTCGACGAAGCGCGCCTCGATCTGCTCTCCGGGCGCGAGCGTGCACGCCGGACGCCCGTCGACGGTGACGTCGACCGGCTCCTCGCGAGAGCGGTTGTGTACCGACAGGACGTCTCCGGGCGCCACCACGAGCGCGCGAGCGGTGAGCGAATGGGGGGCGATGAACGACACCACGAAGCCCGCGACCCCCCAGGCCATGACCGGACCGCCGTTGGCGAGGTTGTAGCCGGTCGACCCGGCCGGCGTCGCGACCACCAGGCCGTCGCAGCGCACCCGCCCGATCTCGTCGCTACCGACGGCGTAGGCGAGATCCGCGACCCGCTTGCTCGGCTGGCGGTGCATCGACACGTCGTTCATGGCCAGGCAGTTCGTGGTTCCCGCGCCCGTGCCCGAGACGGCGATTCCCGGCAGGCAGAGGACCTCGAAGTCACCCAAGAAGGCGCGGCGAAAACCCGACTGGGCATGTTCGCGGTCGACCGTGGCCAGAAACCCGATCTCGCCGAAGTTGATCGCGAACACCGGAACTCCGGTCTGGGCGTAGGTCCGCATCGCGGTGAGAATGGTGCCGTCCCCGCCGAGCGCGAAGCAGATGTCCACATCGGGCTTGACGGGGGCATCGAGCTCGAGCCCGCCCGCCGGCTCGAGCCCGTGCTTGCGAGTCTCCTCGCGATCGAAGCGCAGCACCGCCCCCGCGGCGCGCGCCAGCTCGAGCAGCTGGGCCAGCGCCGGACCCGTCTCCCCCGGGCGCCGGTGGGTGAACACCGTCGCGGTCCTGATCGCGCCATCCCCTCCCCCGTTCACGGCTCGACCTCGCGCGCCGCCCGCTCGAGGTCCTCGACTCCGCCGCGCGAGGGCTCGGCGAGCCGTACGAACGTCTCGAGGTTGCCCTTGCGCCCGGACAGGCCCGAGCTCGCGTAGCCGAGCACGGAAACCCCCAGGCGCAGCGCCGCCCGGCCGACCTCGACGAGGGCCTGACGGCGCAGCCCCGGCTCGCGTACGACGCCACCCTTGCCGACCTGCTCTCGGCCGACTTCGAACTGCGGCTTGATTAGCGCCAGGCAGTCGAAACGCGGCGCCGCGCACGAGAGCACGGCGGGGAGCACCTTGGTCAACGAGATGAAGGACACATCGATGACGATGAGGTCCGGTTGGTAGGCGAGCTCGCTGCGAGCCAGCGTCCGCGCGTTGCGGCGCTCGATCACGGTCACCCGCGGGTCCTGCCGCAGGCCCCAGTCGAGCTCGCCGTAGGCCACGTCGAGGGCCACCACGTGGTCCGCCCCGCGCCGGAGCAGGCAGTCGGTGAAGCCTCCGGTCGAGGCGCCGACGTCCAGCGCTCTGACGCCCCTGACCTCGAGCGCCAGCGAATCGAGCGCGTTGCCGAGCTTGATCGCGCCGCGGGAGACGAAATCGGGGCCGGTCTCGAGCACCAGCGCCACGTCGTCGGGCACGAGCTGTCCCGGCTTCTGCGCCCGCTGGCGACCGGGTAGCAGCCGCACCTCGCCGGCCAGGACCGACGCGGCGGCTCGGGAGCGCGACGCGAACAATCCCCGCTGCGAGAGCAGGTGGTCGAGGCGTACGCGCGTCACCAGAGCGTGAACGGTACGTCATCGACCCTCATCGACCCGCCGCTCATCCGGCGGAGCGGCGCTCAGCCGCTGCCCACGCCGGTGAGATCGCTCACCGCCGCCTGCACCCGCTGGGCGATCCGCTGGGCGGTGAACCCGATCTCCTCGTGGAGCAGCTTCGGCGCGCCGTGGGTGACGTAGCGGTCGGGGATGCCGACCCGCAGGATCCTGGCCGTGATCCCGGCGTCCGACAGCGTCTCCCAGACCGCGGAGCCGAAGCCACCCGTGAGCGCGCCCTCCTCGATCGTCACCACCAGCTCGTGCTCGGCGGCGAGCTGCGCGACGAGACCGGCATCGATGGGCTTGGCGAAGCGGGCATCGGCGACGGTCACCGAGAGGCCGTGCTGCGCCAGCAGGTCCGCCGCGGCGAGTCCCTTGACGACGCCGGTGCCGTAGCCCAGCAGGGCTACGCGGTCACCCTCACGGAGGATCTCGCCGGTCCCGATCTCGATCGTCGCCGGGCGATGCGGCAGCGCGACGCCGAGCCCCTCCCCGCGCGGATAGCGCAGCGCGATCGGCCCGTCGTCGTAGCGCAGCGCAGTGTGCAGCATGTGCACCAGCATCGCCTCGTCGCGCGGCGCCATCAGGACGATGTTCGGCAGGCAGCGCAGGTAGGCGATGTCGAAGGCGCCGTGATGGGTGGGGCCGTCGTCGCCCACCAGTCCGGCTCGGTCGATCGCGAACACGACATTGAGCCGCTGCAGGCAGACGTCGTGGACGATCTGGTCATAGGCTCGCTGCAGGAACGTCGAGTAGATCGCGGCCACGGGCTTGGCGCCCTGGAGCGCGAGGCCGGCGGCGAGCAGTATCGCCTGCTGCTCGGCGATCCCGACATCGAAGTACCGATCGGGCAGCTCGCGCTGAAGGAGGCTCAGCCCCGTGCCCGAGTTCATCGCCGCGGTGATGCCCAGAACCCGGGCATCTCGGCGGCACTCCTGGACGAGCGCCTCGCCGAATACCTGGGTGTACTGGGGCGGACGGGCCTTGGTGCCCGCGGGCTTGGCGACCAGGACAGCCGGAACCCGGCCCGAGATCGACTTCGGCTTGGCCGCGTGCCACTGCTCCATTCCCTCCAGGCCGCCCTCCTCAGCCGCGGCGAAGCCCTTGCCCTTGACCGTGGCGCAGTGGACCACCACCGGGCGCTGGGCGGCAAGCGCCTCGTGCAACGCTCGGCGCAGCTCGCGCACGTCGTGCCCGTCGATCACGCCCATATACGCGAAATCGAGCTCCTCCCACCACAGCCCGGGCGCCCAGAAGGCCTTCATCGACTCCTTGAAGTGGGGTCCGAGGCGCTCGAAGGCGGCGCCGATTCCGGCCGGCAGCTTGGTCAGCCCTCCCTCGACCCCCTCGCGCGCGTGCCACAGGCGCGGACTCAGCCGCACGCGGTTGAAGTAGCGTGACATCGCGCCGACGTTCGGCGCGATCGACATGCCGTTGTCGTTGAGCACCACGACGATCGGCGTCCCGCTGCCGCCGGCGTGTTGCACGGCCTCGAACGCGACCCCTCCGGTCATCGCACCGTCGCCCACGACCGCCACGACGTGCCCGTCCTCGCCGTGACCCCGACGCATGGCCTCCTTGATCCCCACCGCGTATCCGATCGCGGTCGAGGCGTGCCCGGCGCCCATCGTGTCGTGCTCGGACTCCTTGATGGCGCAGAACGGCGCCAGGCCTCCGTAGCTGCGGATCGTGTGCAGCTGCCCCCGTCGCCCGGTCAGGATCTTGTGCGGATAGGCTTGGTGACCGACGTCCCAGAGGACCTTGTCGCGCGGAGAGTCCAGCAGGGAGTGCAGCGCAACGGCGATCTCGCAGGCGCCGAGATTGGCACCGAAGTGACCTCCGATCTCGCCGACAGTGTCGATGATGTGCTCGCGCACCTCCTGGGCGACCAGCTGCAGCTGGTCGTCGTCCAGGTCGTGCAGATCCTGTGGCTTGTCGATCCGTTGCAGAAGGCGTGTCATGGCAGGTTGTCTCGGGTGGGTGCGGGCTTCAGTAGGTTCGGTTGGCGATGAAGTCGGTGATCTGCTCGAGCCGGGGGGCGCCCAGGGGCACCGCCTGCGCGAGTGCCTCTCGGGCCCGCCGGTGGGATTCGCCCGCCAGCCTCTGCGCGCCGAGGAGGCCGAACTCGGTCACGTAGGTGCGCCTTCCCAGCCGCTCGTCGCTGCCACGGCGCTTGCCGAGCGTCTCATGAGATCCGGTGACGTCAAGGATGTCGTCGACGATCTGGAACAGCACGCCGAGCTCGTTGGCGAAACTGCGATAGGGAGAGATCGTGTCATCGCTGCATCCCGCCAGCAGCAGCACGCACTCGATGCTCGCAGCGATCAGGCGTCCGGTCTTCAGCTGATGCAGGCGCCGCAGGCCGTTCGGCCCGGACGGCGCCACTTCGGCGATGTCGACGAACTGCCCGCCGACCATGCCCTGCACACCGGTCGCCGCCGCGAGCTCGCGCGCCGCCGCCAGCAGGTTCGCGGGTGGCGCCTGCTGCTCACCGAGCAGCAGGCGGAAGGCCTCGGCGTACAGTCCGTCGCCCGCGAGGATCGCGACTCCCTCTCCGAACGCGCGGTGGCAGGTCGCCCGGCCCCGTCGCAGATCATCGTCGTCCATCGCCGGGAGGTCGTCGTGGATCAGCGAGTAGGTGTGGATCAACTCGAGCGCGGCGGCCAACGGAAGCACTGACGACGGAGGGCGACCGATCGACTCCGCCGTCGCCAGCGCCAGCACGGGGCGAATTCGCTTTCCCCCCGCCAGCAACGAGTACCGCATGGCCTCCTCGAGTCCGGCGCATGGAGTCTCGGCCGAAAACCGCAGAGCTTCCAGGTAGCGTTCCACTTCAGCGCGCAGATGCTCTGGATAGGTGCTCGCCGCGTCGGCGAGGCGGACCGTCGCCATCAGGTGGCTCCCTAGGCCGCCGGCAGCGGCAGCTGACCGGGCAGCTCCGGCAGCGGCTCGATCGCGGTCCGCACCCGCTCGTCCACCTTGAAGCTGGCCTCCGAGGCCAGCCGTGCGCACTCCTCGATCGCCGCCAGCGCCGCCTCCGGCTCAAGCTCCCCCGCTCGCAGACCATCAGCCGTCTCCCGCAGCCGCGCGCACAGCTCGATCAGGGGATCGCTCACCTCACCAGGGTAGCGCTCAGCGCAGTCCGTCGAGCGCGGCGTTCACAAGCGCATCGGCCCGCGCATTCTGCGCTCGCGGGACGGTGCGGATCCGCCATCGGTCGAACTGGCGTAACGATGCCATCGCCTCCTGATGCAGGGGCTTCATCGCCGCGTGCTTCACTTTGTAGGCCCCGGTGATCTGGCGGGCGATGAGCTCCGAGTCACCCACGATCTCGATCTCCCGGGCCCCCAGGCCGTGGGCCCGCTCCAGACCGCGCAGCACCGCGCGATACTCGGCGACGTTGTTGGTCGCCGTGCCGATCGTCTCGGCGACCTCGTCGAGCACCTCGCCTTCGGGGTCCGACACGACCACCCCGATCGCGGCCGGGCCGGGATTTCCCCGCGCTCCTCCGTCCACGTGGAGGACGACCTTCGACGGGAGGGAGGGAGGCTTCGTCGCGCCGACCTCACTCACCGCCCAGATCGGGAAGCTCGCCGGGAACCCGCGTGCGCCGACGATCGCGACGTTCGCGCTTGCCGCCCGCTGGGGCGCCTCGGTCGCGGCGTGATGACCTGCGACGATCCACGATCACGGTGACGTCGGGATCGTCGGCGTAGTAATCGGTGAGCTTGTGGAGCAACTCGCCGGCCAGTTCCTCAGGTACCACGCAGTAGATCACCGGCAACGATGGTATTCGACGCCGGCGAGCGAACGCCACCCGAACATTCGTCCAGCGAACGCCCGGGCCCTAGCCCGGCAGCGACAGTGAGCCGTGCTCGTCCGCTACCGCATTGGCCTGTCGCTCCTCGGAGGCCAGGTCCTCGAGCTCGTAGCCCTGACCTTCGATTCGCACGCTCGGACGATCGTCTGAGAGATCGACCTCGTAGCGGTACCAGCACAGCTCCCAGGACACGACGACCTGGACGACGCTCGGACGCTGCGCGGAGGGACGCAGGGACACCGTCGGCGCGCCCAGCGAGCGCGCGACCCCGGCGACGGTGCGGCGGTGCTCGGAGGCGTTGAACAGCTCGATCGACGACGAGACCTTGTGCTCCATGCCGGTTGGCACCGCGCGCACGTGGCGGGGCTCGCGCGGGCCTCGAGACCCGTTGTCCGGCGGGGCTGCAGCGGGCGGCGAGGTCCGCGACTCCCGCGTGGTGGCTCGTGGCGAGGCCGCCGGCGAGCTACGCGAGGAGCGCAGCGAACGCAACGACCGCAGCGAGCGGGGAGCGCGCCGCTCACCAAGATCCTCGTCGGGTGCCGGTGCCGGTGCCGGTGCCGCTCCGGCGTCGCGCTTGGAGCGCAGGCGGCTGAGCATCGAGCGCTGGCGATCGGAGAAGGCGTCGCCTCCATCGACCGCGCGCTCGGTGCCCTCACGCACCCACCCCTCGTTCAGCGCGCGAGACTTGCACAGCTCGCAGACCGACTGGCGCGCGCCACCGTTCGCGTACACCACCGCACGCTCCCCCCGCAGCAGTGTCCGCCCGCACACATCGCACACCGTCTGGGGGTTGAAGGTTCGAATCTCCCTGGTGCTCACCGCTGGATCCTAGCGTAAGCGTGCTAGGAGACTGGTGAACACCAGTCTTCTAGAAGGCCCTCACCGCCTCGCGCTCCGCCCGGGCCTCATCGATGATCCCGGCCGCGAGATGACCAGGGACCTCCTCATAGCGCAGGAACTCCATCTCGAACTCCCCCCGCCCACCGGTGATCGACCGAAGGTCGGGGGCGTAGGAGAGCATCTCGGCCATCGGCACCTCCGCCTTCACCTCGGTCATGCCACCCGCGGTGGGCTCCATCCCGAGCGGGCGTCCCCGACGCGAGTTCAGATCGCCGATCACGTCGCCGACGGCCTCCTCGGGAGCGGCGACGCTGACGAGCATGATCGGCTCGAGCAGGACCGGACCCGCCTCCTCGAGCGCCTGATGCATGGCCAGCGAGCCGGCCACCTTGAACGCCATCTCGGACGAGTCGACCGTGTGGTAGGAGCCGTCGTACAGCCGCACTCGAACATCCTTGACCGGATAGCCCGCGAGCACCCCCTGCTCCATCGCCTCGACAACCCCCTTCTGCACCGCCGGAATGAAGCTGGTCGGGATCACCCCGCCCTTGATCGCGTTGACGAACTCGAATCCGCCGCCGGAGTCCAGGGGCTCGATCGCGATGTGGCAGTCGCCGAACTGTCCGCGACCACCGGACTGCTTCTTGTGACGCCCGTGGGCCTTGGCGGACCTGCGGATCGTCTCCTGGTAGGGGACGCTCGGCAGCTTGAGGTTGACCTCGGCGCCGAAGCGCGATTTCAGCCGCTGCACGATCACCTCGACGTGTACCTGCGAGAGCCCGGCGACGATCTGCTCCCCGGTCTTCGAGTCGCGGTGCAGATCGATCGTCGGATCCTCCTCCTGCAGCCGGCGCAGCGCCGTGAACACCTTCTCCTCGTCACCCTTGCTCTTGGGCTCGACCGCGAAGGCCATCACCGGCGTGGGGAGCTTGATGCTCGGCATCTGGATCGGCTCGTCTCGCGAGGCCAGCCAGTCGCCGGCCTTGGTCTCCTTGAGCTTGGCCACCGCACCGATGTCGCCGGGCCCGAATTCGTCCGTATGACCGGTCTCGTGACCCTCGAAGGTCACCAGCTGCCCGATCCGCTCCTTGGCGTGGACACGCGTGTTGAGCACCTGCGAGTCCTGCCTGAGCACCCCCTGGTAGACCCGGAACAGGTTGATCCGTCCGGCGAACGGGTCCGCTCGGGTCTTGAACACGTACGCGAACAGCTCCTTTTCCTCCACCGGTTCGAGGGTCACCTCCCCGACCTCGAGTCCTCCGTGCTTGACCGGGGAGGGAAGGTCCTCGACGATCGCGTCGAGCAGCCGGTTGATGGCGAGGTTGCGGGTGGCCACCCCGCAGGTCACGGGGAAGATCGCACCGTGGTTCGTACCGTCCTTGAGCGCGGCGACGATCTCCTGGTGGGAGATCTCCTCGCCCTCGAGGTAGCGCTCCATCAGCGCATCCGAGCTCTCGCTGACCTCGTCCATCAGCTTCTCGCGGTACTCCTGGGCCTGAGCTCGCAGCGCGTCGGGAATCGGTATCTCCGTACCGCTGACCTCACCGGGCCCAGCCGCGGATCCATATTCGTAGGCCTTCATGTCGACGAGGTCGATGACGCCGCGAACCTCGTGCTCGGAGCCGATCGGGATCTCGGTGGCCACGACGTGCGGGCCGAACGCGGACTTCAGCGTCTCGAGCGTCCTGAAGAAGTCGGCCCGCTCCCGGTCGAGCATGTTGACGAACACGAGTCGAGCCAGATCGAGCTCGCTGGCCCGTTGCCAGAGGCGGCTGGTATGGACCTCGACTCCCATCACCGCGTTGATGACGAACACGGCCGACTCGCACACGCGCAGAGCACCGAGCGCGTCGGCGACGAAGCTCGGATCGCCGGGCGTGTCGATCAGGTTGACCTTCCGCTCCTGCCACTGGAACGACGACAGCGCCACCGAGATCGACATCTGGCGGGCCTTTTCGTCCGCGTCGGAGTCCGAGACCGTCGTTCCGTCCACAACCGAGCCGAGCCGGTTGACCACTCCGGCTCCGAACAGCAGCGCCTCGTGCAACGAGGTCTTGCCGCTGCCGCGGTGGCCGACGAGGGCCACGTTGCGGATCCGATCCGCGGCCTTGTGCATGGCTGGTCTCCTCTCGCTCAGGGTCGGGTAGGCGACGATATCGCTTCCGTCAGGCCTAAGGGCAGGCCCTAATCCAACTCCCCGGTCAGCTTCGAGCGCAAGCGCAGCACGGCTTTGGTGTGCAGCTGGGAGACTCGCGACTCGGTGACGCCGAGCACCTCCCCGATCTCGCGCAGGGTCAGGTTCTCGTAGTAGTAGAGCGCGACCACGAGCTTCTCGCGCTCGGGCAGGGCGGCGATCGCGTCCGCGATCCGATCCCGCAGCTCGCTCTGGTCCACGAGCGTCTGTGGATCGGGGGCGCCGCGGTCAGGAATCGTGTCCAACAGCGAGATCTGATCGCCACTCGAGTCGGCGACGCTCCACAGCTCGTCGAGGGCGACGATGGTCGAGTTCGAGATCTGCAGCAGCGCGTCGTGGAAGGCCTCCAGGCTCAGCTCGAGCTCGGCCGCCATCTCCTCGTCGGTGGGCGCCCGCCGCAGGCGCGCCTCGAGCTTCACGTTGGCCCGCTCGATCTCCCGTGCTCGTGCCCGGACGGACCGTGGAACCCAATCGAGTGAGCGCAGCTCGTCGATGATGGCGCCGCGGATACGGGTGATGGCGTAGGTCTCGAACTTGATCTCGCGCGCGAGGTCGAATCGCGCGATGGCGGAGATCAGCCCGCCGAGGCCGTAGGAGATCAGGTCGGCCTCCTCGACGTGAGCCGGGAGACCCGAGCTCATGCGGCCCGCGACGTACTTGACCAGCGGCGAGTACGCGACGACCAGCCGCTCGCGCGCGCGCTCGTCGTCGGAGGACTTGTAGCGCCTCCACAGGTCTCGGAGCTCGATCGCCTTGACGTTGGTTTCCACTGCTCCCCCGGAATAGGATCCTACGCGCGGGGATGCGCGCGGGCGTAGGCTGATCGCAAGCGCGCCGACTCTACCCGAGTGTAGACCTGCGTGGTGGAGATGCTCGAGTGCCCGAGCAGCTCCTGGATCGCTCTCAGATCTGCCCCGCCCTCGAGCAGGTGGGTGGCAAAGGAGTGGCGCAACGCGTGCGGGTGGACCTCGGAGAGCGTCGGAGCCTGCGTGATCGCGGGTGCAGCCCAGGTCCGCAGGCGCCGGCGCACGTCGGAGGTTCCGAGCCTGCGTCCGGACTTGGACAGGAACAGTGCCCGCTCGGATTGGCCCTCGCCCGAGCCTGCGGGCTCGGGCGGAGCGAGGGCCGGGCGCCCCCGGACGAGGTAGCGCTCGAGCGCCGCCAGCGCGTGCTCGCCGGCGGGGATCAATCGCGTCCGACCGCCCTTGCCCTCGACCCGCACCTGCTCGGAGTCGAACTGCACCGACTCCAGGTTCAGGTTCACCAGCTCCTCGGCGCGCAGCCCGGAGGCGTAGGCGATCTCGAACATCGCCCGGTCACGCAGGGCCAGTGGCGTGCCGAGGGCGATCCCCTCGAGCAGCGCCGCCACCTCCCCCGCCTTCAGCACCCGGGGCAGGCGCTGCGTGCGCTTGGGCGAGCTGAGCAGCTCGGCGGGGTTCTCGGAGCGCTCGCCCAGGGCCACGAGCGCGCGGAACAGGCCTCGCGCGGCCGCGAGCTTGCGCGCGACGGTCGTGGGAGCCTGTCCCCGCTGGGACAGGCTCGCGGCATACCTCCGCATCTCCCGGAGGTCGATCGAGCCCGGCTCAAGGCTCCTCGCACCGGCCCAACCGGCCAGCTGCAGGCTGTCGTTCGCGTACGCCCGCCGTGTCTGCTCGGCCACGGCACGGCGGCGGAGATCGTCCTCGAACGCGTCGAGCGCCGCCCGCCACGCCGGCGTCAGAGCTGCCGGGCGCAGATCAGGGCCCATGTCCGGCAGGACGCCTGCTAGTTGACGTTCACGATCGTGCCGATCGGCGTGTCAGGCCAAACCTCGCCCGCCGGCCCGAGCGCCATTTCGACGCACCCGAGGCTCTGCGGAGAGCCGTACTGCGCGCGCGTGAACGCGTGCAGCGCATCGCCGCCGTTGAAGTAGCTGATGAACTGGATTCCGGGATCGTTGTACGTGCTCCCGTCGGGATTCTTGCCGCTCATCGTGCCCGAGGCGATGTGCTCGTAGACGGGATAGGTGCCGTTGGCCGTCGGGGCCGAGGCGATCCCGGTGTTGACCGGCGTGCTCAGGACCGTGTGGCCGCTGTGCCACAGGCTGAGTGACTCCGAGCCCTGGTTGACCGACACGAACGAGTAGCCGAAGGTCGAGCCGTGTCCCGCGAGCGCGGCGGCGAAGAGGGCGCGCCACACGGTGGCGCCGGCGAGCCCGTCGGTGGTCATCCCGTGGTCGTTCTCGAACGCCATCACCGCCCCGCGCGTCAGTACGCCAGAGGAGCCCGGCTGCCACATGCCCCGCAGCGCGCTCGGGGTGTCGGTATAGCGCCACGTGAAGCTTCCCGCGGGCGGCTGGATCGCAGCGGCTTCCTGCGCGGCGGGGGTGAGGGCCGGGCGCGGGCCGCTGTAGACAAAGCGCACCGGTAGGTAACCGAGCCCAGCCAGCAGCTGCTGCAGGCGCATAGTCGATCCGGCCGGCACCGTCCACGTGCCGGCGGCGGAGGCAGGAGTGCTGGCAGGCGCGGACTGGCTACCCAGGAGCGTGACGCCGTGGGGCAGCGGGATCTTCACCGTGGCGCCGAGCCCGTAGCCGTAGCCTTCGGGCTTGAACATGATCGTGTGGCTCCCGATCGTGTGCCAGCTGCCGGCGGTGACCGGGGAGACGGGTGGCCTGGCGGATCCGAGCGCGGCGTCGACGGTCTTGGAGAAGGTCAAGATGATCGGGGTCTGCGGCAGGATCTGCCTTCCTGGCGCCGGCGAGGAGACCGCGCTGGCCCCGGCGCCCGCGGGGAACCAGCTCACGGTCGTCGGCCGGGAGGTCTCCCAGCTGCGGGGGGCGGCCGCGACCGAGATCGTCCCGGCGAGCGAACCGCGATCGAGTGCGATCTGACTGATCGGGTTGGGGAGCACGTGACGCACCAGGTGGCCGGGCGACCCGTAGGCGATCGACTGGACCGGCGACTTGAAGCGCAGCTGCACGGGAGCGCCCGCGGCCAGGGTGAGGTAGTGCTCTCGCAGGCTCGCGCTCGGGGTCATCAGCGTGAGGTGCACGCGCTGGGTGCTGCCGGCCAGCCAGGAGATCCAGCCGGGTCGCTTGACCACCGCCTGGATGGAAACCATCTCATGGGCTGCGATCAGGCCGCGGGGCCAGATCTGGTGACCTCGCAGGTCGACCGGGATCCGTTGGCTGTGCGGGCCCGCCACGACGGTGACGGTCTCGATCCGGCCGCCGCCGGTGGGCAAGTCGACGCGGGCGAGCGCGCGGGAGTCAGTGGTCAGGCTCGGATGCCCGGACCCGAACACGATCGCGCCAACGACGACCACGCCGATGAGCGCCAGCACCAGGCCGGAAATCGCATACAGCGGGCCCCGTGAACGCCGCGCCCGGGGGGCGTTCAGCCGGGTGTGCGTCTGCTGCGCCGAGTACTCAGTATCGGCGTTCGGAAATAGATATGTAGTAATCCCCATGCCTGATCACCCAGAGTCCGGATGTTAGCGAACGGCATCATCCCGTCGCCTCAGTGCCAGGCTCGGCGCGGTTCTGCAACGCATGTTTCATCGGGTCGCAACGAACCTTGGCTCGGATCGTCCAGGTGGTGGTGGGCCGGGACCTGGCGACCGGGGATCGCCTCAGCGGGTGATGGCCCCCTCGGAGGCGCTCGAAACCAGGCGCGCGTACTTGGCCAGGGCGACGCCCGGATGAGGCCGCTCCACCGGGCGGTAATCCTGAACCCGGCGGGTGATCTCCTCGTCGGACAACTTGACATCCAGACGCCGCGTTTCGACGTCCAGTGTGACGATGTCGCCGTCGCGCACCGCCGCGATCGGGCCGCCGCGCGCCGCCTCGGGCGCGATGTGACCGGCCATCAGGCCGTGGGTGGCGCCGGAGAAGCGCCCATCGGTGATCAGCGCCACCTCCTCGCCGAGCCCCTGTCCCACCAGTGCCGCGGTCACCGCGAGCATCTCGCGCATCCCCGGCCCGCCGGCCGGACCCTCGTTCCGAATCACGATCATGTCCCCGGCGGTGATCGTCTGGGCCGTGACGGCCGCCATTGCCTCCTCCTCGGACTCGAACACTCGCGCGGGACCGGTCTGCTGGCGACGCTCGTGTCCGGCCAGCTTGACCACACAGCCATCCGGCGCGAGATTGCCGCGCAGGATGGCCAGACCGCCGGTCGGCTTCAGCGGCTCCTCGAGCGAGCGCACCACGCGCTGCCCCTCGGTCTCGCGCGCCTGGGCGGCGTGCTCTCCGACTGAGCGCCCGGTGACGGTCTGGGCATCGACGTGCAAGCGACCCGCCTGCTCCAGGCGCTTGAGCACGAGCGAGACGCCGCCGGCCTCGTACAGGTCGGGCGCGACGTACCGGCCGCCGGGCTTGAGATCACACAGCAGTGGCGTGGCCTCGCTGATCCGGTCGAAGTCGTCGATCGACAGCTGCACCCCCATCTCCCGGGCGATCGCCAGCAGGTGCAGCACGCCGTTGGTCGAGCCGCCGCTGCAGGCGATCGCGGCGATCGCGTTCTCGAGGCTCTCGCGGGTGATGATGTCGCTCGGACGCAGCCCGCGCTTCAGCACGTCCATCACCAGCGCTCCCGCCTGCGCCGCCACCTCTGACTTGCGGGGGTGCGTGGCCGGCACCATCGCGAAGCCCGCGGGAGAGATCCCCAGCACCTCGAAGGCCATGGCCATCGTGTTGGCGGTGAACTGGCCCCCACACGCGCCGGCGCCCGGCGAGGCAGCGTCCTCGAGCTCGATCAGCTCCGCGTCGGTGATGCTGCCCGCCGCGTGCGCGCCGACGGCCTCGAACACCTCCTGGATCGTCACCTGGTCGCCGTGGAAGTGACCGGGCATGATGGAGCCGCCGTAGAGCATCAGGCTGGGCAGGTTCAGACGGCACAGCGCCATCACCGTCCCCGGGATCGTCTTGTCGCAGCCGCTGATCGCGATCACGGCGTCGAACCGGTGCGCATCGCAGACGAGCTCGATGGAGTCGGCGATCACCTCGCGACTGACCAACGAGGCTCTCATGCCCATCGTCCCCATCGTGATGCCGTCGGAGATCGCGATGGTATTGAGCTCCATCGGCGTGCCCCCGGCCTCACGGATCCCGTCCTTGACCTTCGCGGCGAGGGCACGGAGGTGGAAGTTGCACGGCATCGTCTCGATCCACGTGTTCGCGACCGCGACCAGCGGCCGGGCGAGGGCTTCCTCGTCGTATCCGATCCCCTTCAGGTAGGCCCGCGCCGGAGCGCGCTCTGGACCTTCGGTGAGCGCGCGGCTGCGGTGCTTGGGATCGAGGGGTGAAGCCTCAGTCCTCATCGCGGGGCGCTTGGTCGCCGATCAGCCGGCGGCATCGATCTGCATCGATCCGGTGCTCCCCGCGCTGTCGCGCATGCGGGCACGCTCCCACCGCCCGAGCCGCCAGAGATCGCGCGTCAGCTGGGCCGGATCGAGCTGGCGACCGGGCAGGTGCATGTTCGCGGTCGCGATCAGCCTTCGTTCGTCGCCGGTGAGAGCCATCCACTTCGCCAGCACATCGTCGGAATCGGGGAGCCTG
Source organism: Solirubrobacteraceae bacterium (assembly GCA_050999075.1). Taxonomy (GTDB): domain Bacteria; phylum Actinomycetota; class Thermoleophilia; order Solirubrobacterales; family Solirubrobacteraceae; genus Palsa-465. Next base: position 19,390 of record JBPCPO010000072.1, on the reverse strand, counting down.
GCGCTGCCGTACGGGCGCGTCTGGTCAGGAAAGGTCACGCAGTACTCGTTCAGGAGCCGGTGCGTCTGGGCGAGGTAGGCGAGGATCGGCTTGTGGGGATAGATGAGGTAGGCGTAGGGGGCTCCGCCCGTACCACCGGCCTCGTCGGGACCGTCGGCCTGCGAGCCCCACACGCGGATGAAGCCGAGCTCACGATACATCGCCCATTCCTCGTCGTTCACGCATGAGCGCAACAGCGTCCGAGCGCGCTGCTCTGCGCGTCGTTCCCGTCCCGGGTCGTAGGGGATCGGAGACGTTCGGCGGCGCCGGGCCCGGTGGCGCCCCCAGGCCTCCTCCAGCCGCGGGAGAATCAGATCAGACAGCAGCGCGACAGCTACCAGCGCGGTCGCGGCGAGCGCCAGCAGCACTGCCCGGTGACCCTAACGTCCGCCCGCCGCACGCGGGAAGAAGATCACGCGCTCGGCGTCCCGCGGGATCTCCTCGAACGAGCTGACCATCCGGGCTTGTCGGCGGCCCGCAGAGCCGGTGAACGGCACCGCGGCCCACAGCCCGGCGTCGAGCTGGCGGCGAAACTCGAGGATCAGGCGCTCTTCGTCCTGCGCGATCTCGATCTCCCCCTCGGCGATCAGGACCTCTCCGTGCCCAGGCTTCATTCGCAGAAAGCGCACGCGACGATTATGTCAAACGCCGTCGATCTCGGCGCCACAGGTCATACGATCGTCTTTCGCGCGAGCCCGAGGACGTTCACCGGTCCCGGACCGGCGCCGATCTCGCGCAACCCCTCCCTGACCGCCGCTCCGGCCAGCTCCTTCGCCCGCCTCGCCGCGTCCAACGGTGCGTCCCCCCAGGCCAGGCGGGCGGCCAGCACCGATGAGTGGGTGCACCCCGATCCATGCCCGGCGCCGCCGGGATGGCGCTCCCCCCGAAGCTCAACCAGCGTGACGCCGTCGAAGAACACGTCCGTCGCCTGCGCGCGGTGCCCTCCGGTGAGGACGACGGCCCCCGGCCCGAGCGCATGCACGGCGCGGGCGAGGTGGACGATCTCGAGCTCCGGGAGACCGGGGCCGTCGGGAGCGGCTTGGTCGGACGGGCCGGGGGTGGCGGGGTCGCGAGGACCGGCGGCGGCGGGATCGCGAGCGCCGGGGACGGGAGGAGAGGCAGCCGTGGAGGTCAGCGCGCAGGCCTCGGGAACGTTGGGTGTCGCCACCGTGGCGCGCGCAAGCAGCAGCTCGATCAGCGCCCTGCGGGCTGCCGGCTCGAGCAACGCGGCTCCCGACTCCGCGACCATCACGGGATCCAGCACGACAGGCGTGCCCCTCCGCAGCTCGTCGAGCGCGCTCGCCACCGCCTCGATTGTCGCCTGGTCTCCGAGCATCCCGATCTTGACGGCGTCGATACCGATGTCGTCCGACACCGCCCGCACCTGCGCGAGGATCGTCTCCGGTGGAACCTGGTGCACTGCGATCACCCCGGTGGTGTTCTGGGCGGTGATCGCGGTGATCGCGGTCATCCCATGCACGCCGCAGGCTGCGAACGCCTTCAGGTCGGCCTGGATCCCGGCGCCACCGCCCGAGTCCGAGCCGGCGATCGAAAGGACGCGGGGAATGCGGGCCGGGGAGCTCATCGAAGAGCAGCAGCTTACGGCGGCGCGATCGCCCAGCCGTTCGCGCGTGACGGCGGCCCCCTCACGGCAACACCACCCATCTTCCGCCCGGTCCGCGCCGGACGTAGCCGGACAGCTCCAAGGCCGCGAGGGCGGCGAGGCTGGGCTCGACGGGAAATCCGGCTCGCGCGAGCGCGCCCGTGGTGTCGTGGCCGTCGGCGACCGCCCTCAGCAGCACGTGAAGCTCGGACGTCAGCTTCGGTCGCTCGGAGCGCTGTGCGGCCCTGACACCCGCGCCGAACAGCTGATCGAGGACGTCCTGGGGTCCGCGAACCACGTGGGCCCCACCCGCGAGCAACCCGTTCGGACCGCAGGAGAGGGGCGATGAGACCCGTCCGGGCACCGCGCCGACCGGTCGGTCCAGGCCGCGCGCAAACTCGGCGGTGATCAGCGCCCCCGAGCGTTCTCCCGCTTCGACCACGATGGTCATCGCGCTCAGCCCGGCGATGATCCGGTTGCGGGCCGGAAACGTCCACCGCCGTGCTTTGCTGCCCGCCGGGAGCTCTGAGATCGCCGCCCCGCGGGCAACGATCTGACGGTGCAGCGCATGCTTGCTGGGTGGATAGGGCCGATCGGCGCCACCAGGCAGCACAGCCACCGTCGCCGCGCCGGCCGCGAGCGCGCCGGAGTGGGCGGCGGAGTCGATGCCGAGCGCCATGCCACTGAGCACGGTGATTCCGGCGCATCCCAGCCCGTGTCCCAGGAAACGGGCGAGCTCCAGTCCATAGGCCGACGGACGCCGGGCGCCGACTATCGCCACCGGATCGGCGCTCAGCAGCCCAAGGAAGCGTTCCAGATCACCCGCGACGTTGAGCACGGCAGGGGCGCTGGAGGAGACGGCGAGCCTCTCTGGATACCCGGGGTCGCAGCGGCAGATGAGCTGCAGGTCGGCACCGACCGCCGCGTCGCGCAGCGCGCCGATGTCAAGCTCGGAGAGCTCGCGGGTCACCACCGTCCGCTGCCTGCCCGCGACGGCCGCGATCAGCTCCTGGTCGGGCAGTCCGAGCACCGACCCGATCTGCCCCCGGACCACGTCCAGATGACCGGTGAGGCGAGCCAGCAGCCACGAGTGAGCTAGGCAGCGGTCACACGCACGCTCGGCCCCCACCAACCCTCCCCCAGCCCTCCGGATAATTGCATTTGCGGGCCCCGACCCCTCCCCCGCTCCCCGCCGCCGCGGACCGCGCCATCACGTCCGGGCCCCGGCCGCCTCGACCCCGCCTCGCTGGCGCAACGCCAGCGCCGTCAACAGGTCGGAGCGCGCCACCCGGTCACGGCATTCCAGATCAGCGATCGTCCGCGCGACCCGCACCACCCGGTGGCGCCCCCGCGCGCTGAGGGTCCCGGAGTCATAGGCTTGGCCCAGCGCCCGCTCGGCATCGTCATCGAGCCTGGCGTACCGGCGCAGCAGTCGGACATCGAGCTCGCCGTTGCAGCTCGCCGGAGTGCCGGCCAGTCGCGCTCGTTGGCGCTCCCGGGCTTCGGTCACCGTTTCCCGGGCCTGACGGGAATCGATCCTCGGCGCGGCCCGGAGCTCGTGACCGGCCGGCCGTTCGACGTTCACCAGCAGATCCATGCGGTCGAGCAGTGGCCCGCTCAGGCGTCGGCGGTGGCGTCTCAGATCGGCTTCGCCACAGGTACAACGGTCCTCGACTCCAGCGAATCCACACGGACATGGATTGGTCGCGGCTACGAGCATGAACCGGGTGGGGAACACCAGCGCGCGCTGGCCGCGGACGATCGCCACGCATCCGTCCTCGAGGGGCTGGCGTAGGGCGTCGAGGCTCGAGCGCTGAAACTCGGACAGCTCGTCGAGAAAGAGAACGCCGTTATGCGCGAGCGTCGCCTCGCCAGGACGCGGAGGGGCTCCGCCGCCGACCAGTCCGGAGGCCGAGATCGTGTGATGCGGCGCACGGAAGGGCCGGGCGCAGGCCAGGCCGTCGGCGCAAGCGCCGGTGACGCTCTGGATCCTCGTCACCTCGATCGCCTCCCGGCGCGTCATCGAGGGCAGGATCGACGGCAGACGGCGGGCGAGCATCGTCTTGCCCGTGCCGGGCGCTCCCTCGAGCAGCAGGTTGTGGCCCCCGGCGGCGGCGATCTGGAGCGCCAGCAGCGGCACGGCATGGCCCCGCACGTCGGCGAGATCGGGTCCTGACCGCAGCGGCGAAGGCCTCGCCTCGGCGGGCGCCACCGGGGACGCCGACCGCGCTCCCATCACCACCTCCGTGGCCTCGCGCAGGGTCGCCACGCCTACGACCGTCAACCCGTCGACGAGCGCGGCCTCGCGCGATCGCTCTCGCGGCAGCACCAGTCGCTGCAGCCCGGCTCGACGCGCCCCTTCCGCGACCGCGAGCGCACCGGCGCAGTCGCGCAGCTCACCTCCCAGTGAGAGCTCACCGAAGACGGCGTAGGTCCGCAGCGCTTCCCGCCGAACCTGGCCGCTGGCGGCGAGGATCCCGAGGGCGATGGCGGCATCGAATCCAGGACCGACCTTGCGCAGAGACGCGGGCGCCAGATTGGCCGTGATTCGCTTGGACGGGAACTCGAACCCCGAGTTCAGCACCGCCGAGCGGATCCGGTCGCGGGATTCCCGCACGGCGGCGTCGCCGAGGCCCACGATCGTGAACGAGGGCAGACCAGCGCGAATGTCGACCTCGACCCAGATCTCGCGGGGATCGACGCCGTCGATGGTGAACGTTGCCACCCGAGCGAGCATGCCTTGACGACGCTACGCCGGTTCGTGTCAGGCGTGGGTGACAGCGTGTGCCAATTCTGCACCCGTGCCGACTGTGCTCCTGAACAGAGTTGGCACAGCGCGCATCCCACGCGTGACACCGATCTGCGTAGCGTGATCGAGCGTGAGCACCGACGTTCGTCACCGTCTCGGCCGGCTTGGAGAAGACCTTGCCTGTGAGCACCTCGTCCGGCTGGGCTTCCGCATTCTCGAGCGCAACTACCGAACCAGATGGGGGGAGCTCGACGTCGTCGCCTTCGATGGCCGCCGCCTCGCCTTCTGCGAGGTCAAGACGCGCCGCGTGCCCGCCGCCGCCGGCAATCCGTTCGATGCCATCGGACCTGACAAGCGAACGCGCGTGCGCAAGATGGCCAGCAGCTGGCTGATCGAACGCACAGAACGTCCCCGCGCGGATGCCATTGGCTTCGACGCCATCGGCGTGAGCATCGACGCGGCCGGGACGCTGGTGAGCCTCGAGCACCTCGAGGATGCGTTCTGAGTCCGGGCAAGGGCCTGTCCCGCGGGACAGGCCCTACCTGGTCGCGCCCTCCCGGACCATAGAGGCGCAGCGCGGACTGCTACAGGCGCAACTGCTGGTAGGCCGTCGATTGGAACGACAGCCGGTGCAGCGGCGAAACGCCCAGTCGAGAGATCGCCTCGCGGTGCTCCGGCGTGGCGTAACCCACGTGTTGGGCGAACTCCCATCCGGGGTGGGCACCGTCGGCGCGGCGCATGTAGCGATCCCGGGTCTCCTTGGCGATCACCGACGCCGCCGCGATGGCCGCGCTCTTGGCGTCGCCGCCGACCACGGCCCGCTGCTCGTAGCCCACGTCGCGCAGGGCAAAGCCGTCGCTGAGGCAGATGCATCCCTCACAGGCAACCCGCTTCAGCGCGTCGCGCAGCGCTGCGAGGTTCGTCACGTGCAGCCCTCGAGCGTCGATTCCCGGCGCGCACCGGGACACGATCGCGACCTTGGCGGCCAAGCGCAGGATCAGCGGGAACAGCTCCGCCCGGCTGGCGGGGGTCTGCTGCTTGGAGTCGTTGAGCATCCCGAGGCTACGCACCGCGCCGGGTCCGAGACGCTCCAGGTCGAACAGCACTGCCGCCGCCACCAGGGGACCGGCGAGGCATCCTCGGCCGGCCTCGTCGGCACCGGCGACGAATCGCACTCCCAACGCTCGGTCGTGCGTGAACAACCGTCGTCCCGTGCGCGGCTGGCGCCGGCGAGCCTGCGGTTTCCTAAAGGGTCCCGATCCGGTCTGGAGGCCAGTAGGTGAAGAAGGCAATGCCGATGATCCACTTGTCTGGGACCGGGCCCCAGAAGCGACTGTCGTCAGATCCGCCACGATTGTCGCCCATCATGAAGTAGTCACCGGCCGGAACGATGATGGTCCGAGGGAAGTTGCAACCGTCCGCCCCCCCGCAGGGGAGGGTGTAGGCGTCCCGCTCGCGCACGCCGTTGCGGGTTACGTGCCCGCCGAGGATCGAGATCCGATCACCGGGTCCGGCGACGACGCGCTTGATGAACGTCTGACTCGACTCCGCGGGCGTGGGCACGTCGCAGGCCGTGGGCCCGGTGCCACCTTCGTCGGCCCGGCCGCAGACCGCGGGCTGCTGGTCGGCGCCGTGAGGCGGATGAAAGACCACGATGTCGCCGACGCTCGGGTGGTTGATCAGCCGATTGGTGAGCACGCGCTGGCCGATGGTCAGCGTCGGGATCATCGAGCCGCTCGGGATTCGGTAGGGCTTGACGACGAACGCCTGGACCAGGAAGGCCAGGCCCACGGCCACGGCGATCGTCACCACCAGGTCGATCAGGGACCTCATCTCGGCGCGCCGGGACCTGGCACGGCTACAGGAGGCCGAGCTGACCAGGAGGCCAGTAGGTGAAGAACGCCCTTCCGATGATCCACGACTTCGGCACCGGACCCCAGAAGCGACTGTCGTCGGATAGGCCGCGGTTGTCGCCCATCATGAAGTAGTCCCCCCGGGGGATCGTGATCGTCACGGGGAAGTCGCACGAGCCGGTGCCGTTGCAGGGAGCGATGTAGGAGTCCTTCTCCGGCACGCTGTTGCGGATCACGTGCCCGCCCCGGATCGATATCCGGTCTCCGGGAAGGCCCACCAACCGCTTGATGAACGTCTCCGAGGACGGCGTCGACTGGGCGACGCCGCATGGCTTGGCCGCGTCCTGACCCGATTGGCTCTCGCCTTCGCTGGAGTCCGCGCAGCCCTGGTCATAGCCCTTGGGGGGGTGAAAGACGATGATGTTGCCCACGCTCGGCGAGGAGAAGTGCGACCCGATGCGGTTCACCAGCACGCGCTGGTTGATGTGCAGCGTGGGAAGCATCGATCCACTGGGAATCCGATACGGCTTGACGACGAAGGCCTGGATCGCGAGCGCCAGGCCAAGCGCGGTCGCGATGATGACCACAAGCTCAATCGCGGAGCTCGCGACCGACTTCTTCCTCGCCGTCACGCCGATGCTTCGCCCGTGGTGCCCTCGGTCACCGGCTGATCAGGCTGCGGATCGGCGGGCGCGGGCGGGTAGAGCAGCTCGCGCTGCACCGGCTCCTCGGGCCGCGCTGAACGGCGCTCGGGAACCCGGGCCCGCTTGCCCACGCGGTCGCGCAGGTAGTACAGCTTCGCCCGCCGCACGTCACCGCGAGCGGCGACTTCGATCCGCTCGATCTTCGGTGAGTGCAAGGGGAAGGTCCGCTCCACCCCGACCCCGAACGACTGCTTGCGGACGGTGAACGTCTCGCGAGCACCATGTCCCTGGCGCTTGATCACGACGCCCTCGAAGACCTGCGTGCGTCGCCGCGTTCCTTCGATGACCTGGAAATGGACGCGGAGTCTGTCGCCGGCGTCAAAGCGCGGCGCGGTGCGGAGCGCGGCTCGCTCCAGGCTTTCGATCACGGTGCTCATGGCGGTTGTAGACGCCCGCCGCTCGTGCGGCGCGGCGCCGGAGAGAGGAATTTGGCGAAGCCTGAGCGCCCGAATGGCCACGGCCTCGCCGACGGCGGGCGGCCTATGGTAGCGAACCGGCGTCATCCCGGGATTGACTCTGCGCCAGGCGCCACTCCCGGATGCGGGCGTGATGGCCCGAGAGCAGCACCTCCGGAGCTCGCCAGCCTCGATGCTCCGCCGGCCGCGTGTAGTGCGGATACTCAGGAGCTCCGCCGAGGATCTCGCTGAAGGACTCCTCCAGCGCCGACTGCTCGTGACCCAGAACCCCCGGCAGCCTTCGCAGCACCGCGTCGCAGACCACCATGGCCGGAATCTCGCCCCCCGACAGGACGTAGCGTCCAATCGAGACGCGATCGCTGACGAAGTGCTCCAGCACCCGCTCGTCGAAACCCTCGTAACGCCCGCAGAGCAGCGTCAGCGACGGCTCGCGTGCGAGCTCCGCCACCAGCGCCTCGTCGAGCATGCGACCGCCCGGGGTCAGGGCGATCAGCCGCCGCTGTGATCGCAGCTCGACGGGGTCGCGGCCATAACGGGCTCGCAGCGCCGCCTCGACGACATCGACGCGCAGCAGCATTCCGGCGCCGCCGCCGAAGGGCATGTCGTCGACCTGCCCGGCGCGCAGGGGAGTGTGCTCGCGATAGTTGACGTAGCCCAGGCGGTGTCCCAGGGCGAGCGCATTGGCGACGTGGCGCTGGCGCTCGAACCACCCGAAGGCCTCCGGAAACAGCGTGAAGACGTCGAGGTCCATCAGACCATCACCCACCCAGGAAGGCCAGGTTGATCTCGATCTCGCGCCGCTGCAGATCCACCCCCCTGACTGCGTCGCTGACCAGCGGCACGAGCAGGTCCGGGCCACCATCGCGGCGTGCCACCTCGAGCACCTCGCATGAGGGCAGGCAGAGCATCCTGCGCACCTCGCCCAGCACCAGCCCCGGACGCCCGCCCTGCGCGGCGCCGTCGTGGACGGTGCAACCCTCGAGGTCCTCCGGCCACCACTCGTCGGGTCCGAGCGGCGGCGCATCGCCCCGCGCCACGAGCAGCTCCTCGCCCCGCAGCGACTGGGCGGCACCGCGGTCTGCGCAGCCCTCGAGCCGCAGGATGACGTCCCGGTCGTGACCGGCGTGACGCTCGATCGTCCGCTCGCCCTCGCCGACCAGGACGCTCGCTGCGCCGGCGAGCAAGTCGGCGCTGGCCTGCGCGACGTGGAAGCTGCCGTCGAGTCCGTGGGGAGCGCCGACGATACCCGCGTGCAGCCAACCATGCCGAGTCGATCTCACGAGCACGGTCCGACCACTACGACTCGACGAGTCTGCTCCGGGACCGCGCTCAGCGCTTAGGGCCCGCGGGCCCTTAGGGTCGGATGCCTTGCGTATGAAGGAGCTTGCGGACGGTGTCGGACGGCTGGGCACCGCGCGCGAGCCAGTCGCGGACGCGCTCTTCGTTGAGCACGATCGTCGAGGGCTCGGTCTGGGCGTTGTAGTGCCCGACGGTCTCGATCACGCGGCCGTCGCGCTTGGAGCGCTGGTCGGCGACGACGACCCGCCAGACCGGGTTCTTGCGGCCGCCTACCCGCGTTAGTCGAAGTCTCACTGACATGCGCGTGCCGAGGTTAGCGCAACAACGCGCCGAGGTCGGGCATCCGGCCCTGGGACACCTGGCGCATGACCTTGCGCATCTGATCGAACTGCTTGATCAGCTGCTTGACCGCCTGCACGTTGGTGCCCGAGCCACGGGCGATCCGCAGCCGTCGCGAGCCCTTGATCAGCTCCGGATGACGCCGCTCACGAGGAGTCATCGACAGGATGATGGCCTGGATCCGGTCGAAGTCTCGCTCCTCCACCTTGACCCCCTTGAGCTCGTTGCCGATCCCGGGGATCATTCCGAGCAGCGACTGCAGCGGGCCGAGCCGCCTCACCTGGCGCAGCTGGTCGAGGAAGTCGTCGAGACCGAACTCCTGCTTGCGGATCTTGCGCTCGAGCTCCGCCGCCTCCCGCTCGTCGTACGCGGACTCGGCCTTCTCGATCAGGCTCATCACGTCGCCCATGCCCAGGATCCGCTGGGCCATCCGATCGGGGTGGAAGCGCTCGAACTGGTCGAGCTTCTCGCCGGTGGAGGCGAACAGGATCGGCTGGCCGGTGATCGCCCGCACCGACAGGGCGGCACCTCCGCGGGCGTCGCCGTCGAGCTTGCTCATCACGACGCCGTCGAACTTGACCACTTCGGCGAACTGCTCGGCGACCGCAACCGCGTCCTGGCCCGTCATCGCATCGACGACCAGCAGCAGATTGTGGGGCTTGACCGCCTTCTTGATGTTCGCGAGCTCGGACATCAGCTTCTCGTCGACGTGCAGCCGGCCACTGGTGTCGACGATCAGGACGTCCTTGCCCTCGCTCTGGGCCCGATCGCGCGCCCAGGCCGCGATCTTGACCGGATCACGATCGGTCCCCTGCTCGTACACGTCGGCGCCGGCCTGGGCCCCCACCTTGATCAGCTGGTCGACGGCGGCCGGGCGATAGACGTCGCACGCCGCGAGCGCCACCGACGAGCCGTGCTGCTCGCGCAGGTAGCGCGCGAGCTTCCCGCTCGCCGTCGTCTTGCCCGAGCCCTGCAGCCCCGCCATCACGATGACCGTCGGTGGCCGGGGGGAGAACGAGAGCTCCCGCGCCTCGCCGCCCATCAACTCGGTCAGCTCGTCGGAGACGATCTTCACCACCTGCTGGCCGGGATTGAGCTTGCCGATCACCTCGGCGCCGAGCGCGCGCTCCTTGATCGCGGCGGTGAAGCTCTTGACCACCTTGAAGTTGACGTCGGCCTCGAGCAGCGCCAGGCGGATCTCCCGCATGGCGGCGGAGACGTCGTCCTCGGTCAGCGTGCCGCGACCCCGCACGTCGGCGAGCGTGGCCTGGAGCTTGTCGGAGAGCGAGTCGAACATGGCGTCCTCAGGGTACCTCCCCGCCCCGCTGGGTCAGGTCCGCGTCGCGGACCTCAGCTCACGAGGGCCCGGGCGTACTCGGTGGCGTCGAACGGACGCAGGTCCTGCAGCTGCTCGCCGATGCCGATCAACTTGACCGGGATGCCCAGCTCCTGCGCGATCGCCAGCGCGATCCCTCCCTTGGCTGTGCCGTCGAGCTTGGTCAGCGCGATCCCGCTGACCTCGATCGCCTCCGAGAACATCCGCGCCTGCCGCAGGCCGTTCTGGCCGGTGGTCCCGTCGACGGTCAGCAGCGTCTCGTGCGGGGCCTGCGGATACTGCTTGGTGATCACCCGCCGCACCTTGGCCAGCTCGGCCATCAGGTCATCCTGGGTGTGCAGGCGCCCGGCGGTGTCGATGATCACGACGTCGGCGCCGTCCCTACGCGCGGCGACCACTGCGTCGTAAGCCACCGAGCCCGGATCGGCGCCGGCCGGTCCGCGTACGAAGGCGGCGCCGGCGCGCTCCGCCCACAGCTCGAGCTGCTCGACCCCCGCCGCGCGGAATGTGTCCGCCGCCGCGAGCAGGACCGAGCGCTTGGCTTCCCGGCTCAGATGCCAGGCCAGCTTGCCCACCGTGGTCGTCTTTCCCGTCCCGTTCACGCCCGCCATGAGGATCACCGTCGGCGCGGCCCGCAGATCGATGCGATCGTCGGTGGTGCGCGCCATCTCCGCGAGCAGCTCGACGAGTCGGTCGGTCAGCGCTTGGCCGCCGGAGAGCTGGTTCGCGCTCGCCTCCCGCTCGAGCGCTTCGACCACGTGCGCGGTCGTCGCCGCCCCCACGTCGGCGTAGATCAGCGCCTCCTCGAGCCGTTCCCAGGTCTCCTCGCCCAGATCCTCGAACAGGGTCGCCTGGATCTCGCTGGTCAGGGCCTGCCGGGTCTTGCGCAGGTTCTCGCGCAGCCGCCTGATGCGACCGACCCGCCGCTGCTCGGCGTCTCCCTCCTGCGCCGGCGACCCGGGCGTGCCGTCGAGGATCAGAAGATCGGACCAGTCGCGAGCCATGTCAGGCCGCCTGCCCCTCGGTCGATCCCGTCAGCCGCCGCGAGATCACCTTCGAGACTCCGTCCGCGCCCATCGACACGCCGTAGAGCGAGTCCGCGGCCTCCATGGTGCGCTTCTGATGGGTGACGACGATGAACTGGGCGCGCTTGGAGTAGCGCGCCAGCAGCTCGAGGAAGCGGTCGATGTTCACGTCGTCGAGCGCCGCCTCGACCTCGTCGAGGATGTAGAACGGACACGGACGCGCGAGGAACACCGAGAACAGAAAGGCCAGGGCGGTCATCGACTTCTCTCCACCGGATAGGAGCGAGAGGCGCTTGCAGTCCTTGCCGGCGGGGGTGATCTCGATCTCGACGCCGAGCAGGTCCTCCGCCCCGGGGTCCTCAGCGCTCTCGCCCCCCCCGGCGGGGCTCTCCGCCGCGGACCCGGGCGGCGAGGGAGATGCGGGCGCCGGGGGACGCGCGCCGCCGAGCACGGCGGCCGGACGCTCGCCCTCGTTCACGAGCCTCAGGTGACCTCGCCCGCCGGGAAACAGCTGCCCCGAGAGCTCCTCGAAGTTCTCTGCCGCCGACCGGAAAGTCTCCTCGAAGATCTCGCGGATCTGCCGATCGGTGTCGGCGATCAACTCGGCCAGCTCGCGCAGGGCATGCTCGAGATCGCCACGCTGGCGCTCCAGGTCCTCGACCCGCTCGCGCGCCTGGGCGTACTCGTCCTGAGCCAGGGGATTGACCGGTCCCAGCTGCTCACGGCGGCGCTCCAGGCGCTCGCGCCGGCTGGTCAGCGCCGTGTGCTCCTCGGAGCTCAGCGGCTGCTCGGCGGCTTGCGCCTCGAGGCCCAGCCCCGCCGCCAGCTGGTCCAGCTCACGCTCGGTGCGCGTCGCTGCGTCGCGGGCCTGCTGGGCACGAACCTCGGTCGCGGTGAGCGACTCGTTCTCAGCCCGCAGGCGGCCCTGCAGGGCCGCCTCCTGCTGCGCGCAGAGCCTCAGCTCCCCCGCCACGTGCTCGCTGCCCTCGCGGTCAGCGGTGAGCGCCGCCTCAAAGCGTCCCCGCCCCTGCGAGATCGCGTCGGCAGCCGCCTTGAGCGCCTCGATCACCGCGTCCACGACCGGCCGGAGGGCTTCGTCGCGCTCGATCGCCCCAGCCACCGACTCGATTCGCTGCCGGCGCTGCCCGCGCTCGCGCTCCCCACGTTCCAGCGCGGCCCGCTGCACCGCCAGCTCCGCCTGCAGCCGTGCCCGTCGAGCCCCGTCAGGCCCGTCGTCGGGCGCCGCCCGTCGCCGCTCGATCAGCGCCTCCGCGCGCCTGCGCTCCTCAGCGGCGTCATCCCGAGCGCGCACGGCTGCGCGATCCTCGGCGATCGCCCGCTCGCGCTCGCGCTCGGCCCGGGCGACGCTGGCGCCGACGCGCTCCAGCTCGACGATCGCCGACCGCTCCGCGCCCACGGCGGCCTCGCTGGCGGCGATCAGCTGCGCTCGACGATTGCGCTGCGCCAGCACGCGCTCCTCACCCAGGGCCGCCGCCTGGCGGAGCTCGTGGGTACCCGAGCACCACACTCTGCCGCTCGTCGTCACCGCCACCCCCTCGAACGCGTCGGGCACCTGATCGAGGCTCGTCACGACCCAGGTGTCGCGCAGCAGCGCTCGGACGAGGAGAACCGCCTGATCGTCACCGCGAACATGCTCAGCCAGAGGACGCGCTCCGACCGCCGGGGGTTCGCCGTGAGCGCGCGGATGGGCCAGGCTCGCCGGCGGAGCCGCGACGGGACACGCCACGAGCGCTCGGCCGCCGTCGGCACCGGCACGGTCGAGCACCCGCCCGGCGTCGGCGCGATCACCGACGACCGCCGCCCCGAGCCTGCCGTCGAGCGCGGCGGCTAGCGCGAGCTCATACCCGGGATCGACCTCCAGCGCGTGGGCGAGCACGACGGCCTCGTCCGCAGGCGCGGCCTGACTACGCAGGAACTGATTGACCGCCGCGAGCTCACCCCCCACCCGGGAGGCCTCGCGTCGCGCGCTCTCCACGGCGCGTTCGGCGTCTCGCAGCACTCTGCGGATGTGCTCGACTCGTTGCTCGAAGCCGTCTCTCGCCTGCCTGGTCTTCTGCACCCTGGCGGCCCGACTCATCGCCTCCGCGCCGGCGTCGGCAAGCCGTTGCTCGAGCTGGACCAGCTCACGGGCCAACTCCGCCTCACGGTCGCGATCGAGCGCAACGATGGAGCATTGCAGCGAGTCGATCCTGACCCCCACGGCCGGGTCGGGAGCGTCGCCACGGTCCTGCGCCCGGAGTGCGGTGAGCCGCTCGCGGTTGCGCTTCAGGCGCGCCGCGACGGTCGCCGCCGCGCCCTGCGCCGCCTGCGTCCGGTAGGAGACGCGCTCGCCGGCGGCCCGGGCCGCGAAGCACCGCCGCGAGAGCTCCTCGCGCCGGGCGCTGGCCGCCGCCAGGACCTGTTCCGCCACCTCGCGGCGCTGGGCCAGCGCCTCGAGCTCACACTGGTGGCGCGCGCGGCGGACGCGTACGGCGTCAGCTTCCTCCAGGGCCTGCGCGAGGGCCTGGCGCCGGTGGCGCAGCTCATCGCGAGCGAGCTCCCAACGGGCCTCGAGCAGCTGGCGCTCCAGACGGACATGCAGCTCCGCGGCCTCGGCTTGGCGCTTGAGCGGCCGAAGGTGCGAGCGCGCCTCGCGCTCGACGTCGAGCTCGCGATCGAGGTTGTCCTGCGTACGGGTCAGCTTCAGCTGCGCGCGACGCCTCCGCTTGCGGTGCTTACCCAGCCCTGCCGCTTCCTCGATCAGCAGTCGCCGATCCCGCGGCTTGGAGGTCACGATCGACTCCACCCGGCCTTGGGAGATGACGGAATGCATCTCCTTGCCCAGGCCGGTGTCGGACAGCACTTCGATCACGTCCACGAGCCGGCAACGCGCCCCGGCGAGTCGATACTCCCCCTCCCCCGTGCGGTCCAGGCGCCGGAAGATCGAGATCTCGGCCATCCCCATCCCCAGCAGCCCCTCGCTGTCGTCGAGGACGAGCTCGACCTCGGCGCTCCCGTTGGCCTGGCGCCCGCGCGCCCCCCCGAAGATCACATCCTGCATCGATTGGCCCCGCACGGCGAGCGGGGACTGCTCCCCCAGCGCCCACAGAACCGCGTCGGTCACGTTGGACTTGCCCGATCCGTTGGGACCGACGATCACGCTGACGCCCGGACCGAACTCGAGCCGCGTGCGCTCCGGGAAGGACTTGAAGCCCTTCAGGGTGATCGATTTCAGGTACACGTGCTCACGTCGCTACCCCAAGCCTCCAAGGCGACCTGCGCCGCTTGCTGCTCGGCGTCCTTCTTGCTCCGTCCCCGTCCGCGGCCCACCTCGCGGCCGTCGATCCCGGCGACAACCGAGAATCTGCGGTCGTGGGGCGGCCCCTCCTCCTCGACGACCTCGTAGCTCACCAGCTCGCCCTGGCGGGCCAGGCGCTCCTGGAGCGCTGACTTGAAGTCCACCGAGTGCTCGAGTGCAGCCTCGATCTCCGGGGCGAACGCCTCCACGACCGCCGCGGCCGTCGCCTCATACCCGTAGGCCAGGTAGCACGCACCGATCACGGCCTCGATCACCGACGCCAGCACGCGCTCGGTGCCGATCAGCCTGGACACGCTCGCGGCAGCCCAGTCCGGCGCGGCGGCTCGCAGCCGCTCGCGTACTCCGAGACGCTCGGCCACGATCCGGCACGAGCGCCCCGAGACCGCCTGCGCGCGGATCTTCGTCAACCGGCCGGCGCCAAAGCGTTCAGCCTCCAGCCGTGGGTAGAGGTGGGTGGTGACGCCGAGGGCCAGCACGCTGTCGCCCAGAAACGCGAGGCGCTCGTAGGAGTCCGAGCGTCTCGCGGTCCAGGAGGAGTGCGTGAACACCGACGCGCAGAGCTCCACGGGAAGCGCCTGCAGCAGCGATTCGAGGCTCGATGCTGACGATTCGACGGTCAATGCTGACGATTCGACGGTCGATGCTGACGATTCGAGGGTCGACACGGGGTGCTCGCCGCCGTCGCGGGCAACGACCGCCTGGCGGTCCGACCCCTCACGCTTCGCAGTCACTCAGCTTCGGGGCCTTGGCTCGCTACCGGTGACGCAACGGCGCCGTCGCTGTCGAGCACGAACTGGACCGCTTGCCCAACGGACGAGATCCTGGCGGCCTGCTCGTCGGAGATCTTCACCCCGCAGGAGTCCTCGAGCTCCTGGACCAGGGTGTAGAGGTCCAACGAGTCGGCCTCGAGGTCCTCCTTGAAGCGCGTCGACTCACTGATCGAAGCCGGATCGAGTTCCAGCTCGTCGGCCAGGTGATTGCATATCAACGAGAAGATCTGCTCACGGTTCATCGGCTCGACACCGTAGCCCTGGGCTCGGACGAGCGATCGCGGGCATCGTATTGCGCGTCGGCCCGCGGCGGGCGCATCGCCTCCGCCGCCTGCAGCGCCATACGGGTGCGGCCGACCACGTCCTCAGTCACGCCCCGCGCGGCCAACTCGATCGCGCGGGCATAACCGCGGCGGGTGAACCTGCCGTGGGCCACGATCCCGAGCTGGCGCAGACCGAGCATGTAGGCCCCTCCAGGCGCCTCGGGATCGATCGCCTCCCGCAGCTCGTGCACCGCCGGGGCGAGCAGCCATCCCCCGAGCTTGGCCCGCGGGGAGCTCATCGCCACGTCGCGAATCGCCCGT
Source organism: Solirubrobacteraceae bacterium (assembly GCA_050999075.1). Lineage (GTDB taxonomy): Bacteria > Actinomycetota > Thermoleophilia > Solirubrobacterales > Solirubrobacteraceae > Palsa-465. The sequence goes on along the minus strand of JBPCPO010000072.1, from coordinate 3,354 downwards.
AGCGTCCGTGCAGAGACACCCTCGATCAACTTCAGCGTGATGTTGCCGGTGAACCCGTCCATGACGACAACGTCAGCACGACCGTCGGTGACCTGATTGCCCTCGATGTTGCCGATGAAGTTCAGCCCGGTTCCACCGGTGCCGGCCAACCGCTCGTGAACGGTCACGAGATCGGGGGTCCCCTTCGCCGGCTCCTCGCCGTTGGAGAGCAGCGCGACCCTTGGGGAGTCGATCCCGATCACGGCGCGGGCGAACGCGGAGCCCATGTGCGCGAACTGCACCAGGTGCTCGGGCCGGCAGATGACGTTGGCGCCGACGTCGAGCAGCAGCACGGGCGGCGCGCCCGGCATCGGGATCGCCAGCGCGAGCGCCGGACGCAGGATGCCGCGGTCGCGGCGCAGGTGGGACAGGCCGGCGGCGAGGGCCGAGCCGGTCGAGCCGCCGGACACGAGCGCCTGCGCGCGGCCATCGGCAACCGCGCGAGCCGCTTGGACGATGGAAGCGTCCGGCGTCGATCTGACGGCCGCAAATGGATCGCGCGCCTTGGCGATCGATACCGGTGCATCGACGACCTCCACCCCGGATGGGACTGCGCCGATCTCACTCTGGGGACCGAACAGCAGCACTCTGATGCCCTTGCCGACTGCGCGCGCCGCGCCGGCCGCCACTTCCCGGGGACCTAGATCGGCACCGCCCGCGTCAACGGCGACGGTGATCACGTGGGATTGCTCAGACGACCGGTTCGCCCGCGGCAGGAAGGATCACCCTGCGCCCCTTGTAGCTGCCGCAGGTCGGGCACACACGGTGGGGAAGGCGCGGGCTGTGGCACTGCGGACACAGGTTGTATGTCGGCGCGGCAATCTTATGCTGGGCGCGACGCTGCGCGGTGCGGGCGTGGGACTGCTTCTGCTTGGGAACAGCCATCGGCGCGGGAGGCTAGCAGGGCGCGGCACCTCGGGCCGGCGACGGAATTCGTGGAGCGGACAAACCGTCCGGAATTTGTCGTGGACCGGTCCCTACTCGAATCTGACCTCCGACAGCTTCGCCCAGCGTAGGTCGGGCTGGCCCGCGTGGCGGTGCTCGGGGCCGGCGGCGTTCAGGTCGGCGCCGCATTCGGGGCACAGACCCGGGCAGTCCGCCCGGCACAGGAGCGCCACGGGGAGCGCGAGCGCGAGCGAGTCTCGCCCCCAGGCTTTGAGATCCAGGCTTCCGCTCTCCACGTAAGGCGAAGCGAGGTCGTCGATCTCTCCCTCCTGGGCAATCTCGCGCGCATCCACGACGCAGGTGACCTCCGCCGGCTGCAGGCAGCGCATACACGGACCGGTGGGAATCGCCTGGAACCGCAGGCGAAGCGCGTATCCGGCGGCGGTCGTCCGTGAGATGTCAAGCCGAGCCGCGACCAGACCGCTGGGAACGGGGTAGCGCTCGCCACCGAGCGTCAGCGGGTCGATTTCCAGGGCCAACTCGAAGCAGCGCCCTTCGCCGGCGACGAGGCGCAATCCGCCGAGCTCGAAGATGTCCGTCCTGGACAGCATGACCCGAGGGTAGCGCGGGGTCACGAGACCGAACGCGGACGCCGGCACTGATCAAGTCCGGGCGCCGTGCGCCGGACACCACGAGCTTGGCAACCATGGGGCCGGCCCGCGATCATGTGCGTCGTGTCGAACTGGCTTCGCAGCTACGGCTTCGCAGACGTGCTGCCCGGGCTGTGGGTCGGGGCCTATCCGCTCGATCAGGAGGACGTCGACGTGCTGGAGCGGATCGGAATCCAGCGCGTCCTGAATCTCGTCGCCGACGCGGAGTACAAGCCGGGCGAGCACGAGGCCGTCGAGGCGGCGCTCGCGGCCGCCGGAATCCAGGAGCGTCGCCTGAGCCTCACTGACTACGGCGGGTTGCCGGCCGACGAGCTGGAGGCCGCTGTCCTGGAGGTCACGGGCTGGCTGCGCGACGGTGCCTGCACATATCTGCACTGTCGGGCTGGCTGGCAGCGATCCGCCGCGGTCGCGGCGGGCGTGGTGGCCGTGCGGGAGGGAGTCGAGATCGACGACGCGCTCGAGCTCGTCCAGGACCGCAAGCCTTCGGCTGACCCGCTACCTCACCAGCGTGAGGACCTGCGCGCCTGGTGGCGAGAGCGCCAGGCCAGTGGCGCTCCTACTCCGCCGCCCGCAGCCGCCGAGCCGTGACCTCGCCGGCGGATTCCTCATCCTGCCCGTCCTGCGCCACCAGCTCGGCCACATGCACGCTTCGCGCGCTGAGGGTCACCTGCTCGAGCGGCGGAAGCTCGCGCCCCGCCGCCACGGCACCGTGCTCGGTGAACCGACGCGCTCCCGGGAGCACCCGTGCCTCGTAGGAGCCGACCAGCTCGTTGTAGGCCCCGACCGCCCCGCCCAGCTTCTTGCCCAGCGACGACAGCAGCCCGGACAGCTTGACCAGGCGCCCATGCAGCTCCCGACCGAGCTCTGAGACCGCCTGTGCTGACTCCGCCACCCGCTCCTGCTGCCATCCGTAGGCGACGGCCCGGAGCATCGCGAGCAGCGTCGTCGGCGTCGCGATCAGCACGCGGCGCGCCATCGCGTCCTCGATCAGCGACGGATCCACCTCCAGGGCGGCGCCATACAGATGCTCGCCGGGGAGGAACAGCACGACGAAGTCCGGGGCACTGTCCAGACCCGCCCAGTACGCCTTGTCGGCCAGCGCCCTGACGTGCTTTCGCAACAACCTCGCGTGGTCACGCAGATGAGCCACGCGCTCGTTCTCCTCGCGCGCCTCGTAGGCATCGAGGACCCCCTGCAGTGGCGCCTTGGCGTCGACCACGACCTGCTTTCCACCAGGTAGGCTGACCACCAGGTCCGGGCGGAGGGTCGACTCCTCCTCCCCGCCGAACGAGGACTGCTCGAAGAAGTCGCAGTGCTTGACCATGCCCGCGAGCTCGACCACGTTGCGCAGCTGCATCTGCCCCCACTGTCCGCGTGCGTTGGGCTTGCGCAGTGCGGTCACCAGCGCGCCGGTCTCGGTTCGCAGCTTCTCTCCGGTCTCGGTCAACGTCTTCAGCTGCTCCTCCAGGCGTCCCCGTGACTCACGGCGTTCCTGGTCGAGCGCCAGCAGCTGACCGTCGACTCGGCCCAGCTGCTCTCGCAGCGGCGCGACCAGCTGCTCGACCGCATGCTGACGACGCTCGAGGTCCCCCGTCGCCTGGGTCTGTGCGGTCTGCAGCTGCGCCCGGGTGAGCTCCGCCAGCTGCGCCATGCTCGCCTGCAGCGCGTCGGCACTCAGCGCCTTGAACGAGGCCGAGAGCCGCTCCTGCGCCTCGCCCAGGGTGGCGAGCCGCTCCTGTGCCCGGGCTCGCTCGTGCTG